>NZ_JBFTOB010000002.1:0-379291 GCF_056397765.1 Caulobacter sp. 05L422
AGCCGCTGAGGGAATGGAAAGGGTCGCGGAGCGCCGGACGACGTCCGGAGGTCTTTGAATGAATACCGTTTCGACGAAGCCGATCGCTCCGCGCCATCGTTATCCGCCAGCATCCGGTGGGCAGCCCTGTTGAGGCTTAGCCGGACCCGGGACCTGTCGTTTCCGACGGTCCCAGCCGCCGGGGGCGCGGGCCAATGGGCAATACACGCGCTTTGCCCCCGTTCGACGCCGACGGCGGGCGGGGCCTGCAACGCCAGGCTCCCCGGACACGCTGAAGTAACCCCCTCCAGCCCAGTCCCGCTCGATCGCCCCCCGCCGCCGCATCGGTCGCTGGCCTTGCGCCCTTTCCCTGCGACGAGGTGAGATCAGGATACGGGCGGTTTGGAGGGTGAGGATCAAATCGGGTCGAGAAAGTTCAGGCCTTTGAGATCGTTGAGGTTTGCTCGCTGAACGCCGAGCATAAGCGCTCGAAACCCTCTCCCTCTGGGAGAGGGTTCAAGGCGTGGCCCCATCCGGGGCGGATGCGGGTTTCGCAAAGCGGACGTTTCTAAGGCCAGCTACGGGTGGTGAGCGGACATGGGCTGATCTATCGTTGCGGCATGAGCCCAGCACCCGCGACCCAACCCGCTGACCTTTCCCTGACGGACTGGAATTGGGCGGAGCTTATGCTGCATCAGGCTCTGATCGGCGCGATAAGCCCCAATTTCAGAATGGTCGAACTCGCCTTTCAGTCCTCGATGTGGGTGGTCCGCGTTACCCTAAGAACTGATGATCCGACCGATCGCGAGGAAGTCGAGGACGTGTGCGACACGCTCGGAGGCTACTTGATCGATGTAGCCAACCTCATCAGCACGGAAGCATACGCAAGGGTTGTTCCCGAAATCGTCATCAGCACGGGGCCAATTATCTTGCGGCCCACTGGCGAGCCCCGAGTGGTATTCAGGGCACGGGAGCAGTCCTAGCGACGAAGCCCAAACGTCCGACTTGGGTCGAAAGCGGAACTGGCCTCGGCGCTCAAAGCGGACCTTCGGCCGGAGCGCCAATAACCAGACCTTCCGAACGGCAGCTAAGGGTGGATTGCGGACGTCGCCAATACCGGCCAACCTAAGCATTCGGCAACGCCGGAAAGCGCTTTGAGCCAGGGGCCACTTCAGTTTTGGATACGCGTCGGCCTGTTCGTAGCCATGGAAGCCGGTTTGCTTTGGCATCTTTGCAAAGGCCTAAAGGGCCAAGCCTTCAGGTTTTTCGATACGCCTGCGCCCCTCGCTAGATCGGACCGCCCTGTCAGCTATTGGTGCTACTCGGCGACGGTGATGCTGGGAATCTGCGCTGTGGTTTGGCTCGCCTGGGATGGCTTAGGAACGGAGCTACAAATCGTGCTGGCTTGCTCGCGTGACACTTCCTTCTGTCCCTAGGCAACCTCAATGAATGCTGATCTGAGAGCTGAAAACGAGGCCGTACTGCAACGTATGGCCGATGGAGGCGACGACCTCAGTAGGGTGCGGTTCGTTGATTTCACCGCTGTGTTCGTTGACGAGCCGTCCGCCACGGCTTTTGCCCAGAAGGTTGAAGCCTTGGGCTACGCGGTCGATGTTGAGCAGACCGGGACTGTCGCTAGTCATCCCTGGGACGTCGTCGCCAGCAGCAAAATGGTCCCTTCGCTAGACACGATCACCGATGCGGAAATTAGCCTCGGCGATTTTGCCAAAGAACTGGGCGGGGAAATGGACGGTTGGGGTTGCCTGGAGCCCGACTAGGTGGAAGTCGGACGCTGTGAACTGTTACGCTTTCTGGCTGCGATCAGTCGCCGGTATGAATGGACCCAAATGCCCACACCTATGGTTCTAGCGCTCGCGCTTCAGGCTGCGCCGCAGCTTGAGACCATCGACCACGTGACAATAACGGCCATGTCATCTCGACCGCCACCTTCGGGTATTCTAGCGACCTATGTGACAGTCTTGGGACTCGTCGATGGCGCCAGGCCTGCGACAGTCTACATTCCATATTTCGGGCAGGCGCTTCCGTCCGTATCAAGCTTGTGCCGGTTCGACGTTTCCACGCGAGATATTCCCAACGGCCCGCAGCAGGCGCGGCGACAGATTGTTGAAAAGTTCCGGTGTGAACTCACATCGGAAAGTCCGCCGATCCCGGATGTCCCACAACCGGAACCGCTATACGACTAAGCACCGCGAAGGTCTGACTTGGGTCGAAAGCGGAACTGGCCTCGGCGCTCAAAGCGGACCTTCGGCCGGAGCGCCAATAACCAGACCTTCCGAACGGCAGCTAAGGGTGGGAAGAAGACTCCGAACTGCTATCGTGGCGAACGATGAAAAACGAAACTGCTACTCGTCGCGCGGTCCGCTGGATCATGATGCCCGTCGTTCTTGTTGTGATGACATTGCTCGTGAATGTCTTGAACCGCCCCGGTGCCGAGCGCCTGGACACCGCACGTCGTGCGTTGGCCCATGCAGGCTATCCAGACGCCGAGCTAAACAGGGGGCAAGTCCCGAGCCAAATGTCTCGCTGCGGGGTCGGGCAGATCCAGAACAAGGGCTACGCTTATGCCTGGGAGACGGAAGCCCATCGTGGGATTTTCTGCCTGCCGGTGGATGGCAGGCCGAGCAGCATCCTCGTGGACGGATAGTCCGCAATGGGTCGAAAGCCGAAGTCGTCGCCCAGGCGAACAGCCGACATTCATCGGCCCGTGACGGCACAACCCGACGATCACGACGCGAGTTGGAGGCCTTGGCCCGCCCCTGCCCCTAGATCGGCATCCGCATGATTTCCTGGTACGCCGAGATCACCTGGTCGCGCACGGCCATCACCGTGTCGAGGCTGGCCTCGGCCGACGAGATGGCGGTGACGACGTCGATCAGTTCGGCCTTGCCGGCCGCCTGCTGGGCCATCTTGGTTTCGGCCGCGCGGGTCTGGTGCAGGGTGTCGGTCATGGCCGACTTCAGCAGGGCGCCGAAGTCCATGGCCTTCTTCGGGGCGTCGGCCCCGCCCAGCGACGGCATGGCCATCGAACCCTGGGCGGCGTAGGCCTTGGCGGCCGCGAGCGCGGTGATCATCGCTTAGCCCCTTACTTGCGCAGGATGTCGAGCGTGCGCGCTTCCATGGCGCGCGACGTCTCGATGACGTTCATGTTGGCTTCGTAGGCGCGCTGCGCCTCCTTCATGTCCAGCGCCTCGACCAGGGTGTCGACGTTGGGCAGCTTGACGTAGCCCTTGGCGTCGGCGGCCGGGTTGCCGGGATCGTATTCGGTGCGGAAGTCCTTCTGGTCGGGATCGACCTTGGCCATCACCACGCCTTCGCCGCCGGCGATCCTGGCCGGCTTGAACACCGGCACCTGCCGGCGATACGGGTCGCCGCCGGGCGTGCGGGCCGTCGAGTTGGCGTTGGCGATGTTCTCGGCGATCACCCGCATGCGGCCCTGCTGGGCCTTCAGGGCGCTGGCGGCGATCGCCATGGTCGCCATCGACTGGGAGCGGATCTCGGTCATCTAGTACCCCTTAGCCGCCCGGCCGACGCGTGGACGTCTTCAGCATCTGCATGGACTTCTGGTAGAAACCGACGGCCGCGTCGTAGTTCATGCGCGCGTCGGTCATCTTGAGCATCTGGTCCTCGAGCGTCACCGAGTTGCCGTCGAGGGTGGTCTCGCTGTCGGGACCTTCCGGCGACCGCCACAGGCCGGCCGGCTTGGACGGCGCCATGTGGGCGGTGCTGGTGGCCATCATCTGGACGCCTGTCGAGGCGGTCGAGGACACCGGCCCGCCGCGATAGGGCTGGCCCGCCACCTGCTGGTCCAGCGACGCCTTGAAGCTGTAGGCCTTCATGTCGCGGGGCTGGTAGTCCGGCGTGTCGCCGTTGGCGACGTTCTGCGCGATGAGCTTCTGCCGCTCGGACAGATAGCCCATGCGGTTCTTGAGCATCGCGAACAGGGGAATGTCATCGGGACCCATGCCGCTCATGGTGAAGAAACAGGGTTAATCACGCATTAAGGAGCATGCTGCACATCAGGGGTGCGGCTCCGCGTCGCGCCCTGCGCTATTCTCCTTCGCGACTCATCTCTACTCGTTCAGCCCCTCCTTTTCCGACCAGGCGTCATGGACATCTTCGAACTGATCCGCGCCGTCGCCGCCCTGGCCGTCACCCTGGGCCTGATCGGACTGGCCGGCGTGGCGCTGCGCAAGTTCGGGCCCGACGCCATGTCGCGCATCACCGCCCTGCGCAAGGACCGCCGCATGCAGGTGGTCGAGACCCTGGTCCTGGACCCCACCCGCCGCCTGGTGCTGTTCACCCTGGACGGCGAGGAGCGCCTGCTGATGCTGGGCGAGGGCCAACTGCTGGACTGGGCGCCCGGGACGTCGAAGAAGGCCCCCGCTCCGCCCAAGCCCGCTTCCAAGCCGGCCTCCAAGTCTTCTGGCAAGTCCTCCGGGGAGATCGTGGTCTGATGCGCCGCCTGCTCAAGCTGATCACCGGCGCCGACCCCAAGGATCTTCGCCAGGCCGCGATCATCTCCGTGTTAGCCGGGCTGGCCGCCGTGCTCGGCCCCGCCGTGGCGATGGCCCAGTCGGCGATCAACGTCGATCTCGGCACCGGCGCCGGCCTGTCCGAGCGCGTGGTCCAGATGGTGGGCCTGCTGACGGTGCTCAGCCTGGCGCCGTCGATCGTGATCATGACCACCTCGTTCGTGCGGATCGTCGTGGTGCTGGGCCTGCTGCGCACCGCCATCGGCGTCCAGCAGAGCCCGCCCAACCCGGTGCTGATCAGCCTGGCGCTGTTCCTGACCGCCATCGTCATGGGCCCGACCTTCGAGCAGTCCTACGACCAGGGGGTCAAGCCGCTGCTGGACAAGCAGATGGAGATGCCCGAGGCCTTCGACGCCGCCGCCCAGCCGGTGAAGGTGTTCATGCTGCGGCAGGTCGACCAGGACGACCTGGCCCTGTTCATCCGCCTGTCGAAGATCGAGAAGCCCAAGACCGCCCTCGAGACGCCGCTGAAGGTGGTGACGCCGGCCTTCATGATCTCGGAGCTGAAGCGCGCCTTCGAGATCGGCTTCCTGCTGTTCATCCCGTTCCTGGTCATCGACCTGGTGGTCGCCAGCGTGCTGATGAGCATGGGCATGATGATGTTGCCGCCCGCGACGGTCAGCCTGCCGTTCAAGCTGATCTTCTTCGTGCTAGTGGACGGCTGGCGACTCGTCGCCGGCAGTCTGGTCGAGAGCTTCCAGCGAGGTTCTGGGGGCGGTTAGTTTCAGGTTCGCGGCCCAAGCGCCGGAACGGTTAGAGAAGAACAATGGGCGTTTTCGTACTGGGGTCGATCAATCTGGACGCCGTGGCGCGGGTCGACGACCTGCCGCGGCCGGGCGAGACGGTGGCCGGCATCTCGCTGGAGCTGTTTCCCGGCGGCAAGGGCGCCAACCAGGCCGTCGCGGCCGCCCGCATGGGCGCGGCCACGCGGCTGATGGGCGCGGTCGGCAAGGAGGACAGCGGCCCCAGCCTGAAGGCCAAGCTGGCCGGCTACGGCGTGCAGGTCTCCGACGTCACCGAGCTGCCCTCGATCCCGACCGGCCAGGCCCACGTCTGGGTGTCGTCCAGCGGCGAGAACATGATCGTCGTCACCAGCGGCGCCAACGCCACCCTCACGCCCCAGCACGTGGCCGCCACGGCCCTGGAGGGCCAGCGCGTGCTGCTCTGCCAGCTGGAAACCCCCGCCCCGGCCATCGAGGCCCTGTTCCGGGCCGGCGTCGCCAAGGGCGCCCTGCGCATCCTCAACGCGGCCCCCGCCCTGCCCCAGGGCGCGGCGCTGTTTCCGCTGACCGACATCCTGATCCTCAACCAGACCGAACTGGCCACCTACGCCCGGCTGGACCACGAGCCGTCGCGCCTGGAGGAGGTCAGCCGCGTGGCCCGCAAGCTGATGAGCCGCCCGGACCAGACCGTGATCGTCACGCTCGGCTCGGCCGGCGTGGCCACGATCCGTCGCGACGAGGCCTTCCTGGTCGAGGGCCGCAAGGTCAAGGCGATCGACACCACCGGGGCCGGCGACTGCTTCTGCGGCGCCCTGGCCGCGGGCCTGTCGGCCGGCCTGGAGCTGCGCGAGGCCGTCGAGCACGCCAACGCCGCCGCCGCCCTCTCGGTCCAGAAGGCCGGCGCCGCGCCGTCCATGCCCAGCCGGCGCGAGGTGGAGCAGTTCCTGGCGGGGTGAGCGCCTAGCGCTCGCCCCGCCGCAGGTTCTTGGCCAGCACCGCCACGATGATCAGCACGAAGGCGGCCAGGCGGATCAGGTAGAGGCCGCTGCGCTCCTCGTGCGGCGTGCCCAGCAGCACCGGCAGGGCGTTGCCCAGGGCCAGCAGGCCGAACGCAGCCGAGAAGGCCAGGAACAGGCCGTCGCGCGTGCGGCTCCAGAACTTCAGGAAGAACAGGCCCGCCACCAGGAAGCCCGTGGCCAGGGCTCCGGCGATCAGTCCCTCGGCCGGCGTGATCGGGAAGCTCATTCGTCCACCTCCCAGATGAAGCCGTACAACAGCGTGGCGATGGCCAGGCCGGCGCTGGCCTGGCGGTAGGGCAACAGGTTCACCTGGGTGACGAAGATCACCAGGTCGGCCACCAGCAGCAGGTTGTTGAGGGCCAGGAAGCCGAAGCTGACCGCTGTCCACAGCAGCAGGCGCGAGCGGCTGTTCAGCCAGGCCCGGGTCAGCAGGCCCGCGCAGGCCATGCTGGCCAGCATGCAGAGGATGTAGACCACCGTCGGCCCGCTCATCGGTCTTTCCCCTTGAACTTGAAGGCGTCGGCCAGGGACTGCAGGCGCTCGGTCGGGGCCGAGATCCAGCGGATCACCGTGACGGGCTTGGTGCGGTAGGTCGCGTCCAGGTCGTCGCAGACCTTGGCCAGCACGGCCGCCGCGGGCTGGTAGCGAAAGCAGCCTCGGTCGTCGGCGACCACCAGTCCGGCGTCCTCGAAGGCGGTCAGGTTGTCGGTCACCAGGCTGTGGCTGGCCCGCAGGTCGCCGACCAGGTCCTCGACCGACCAGCAGTGCTCGGGGTCGTGCTTGAGACGCAGCAGCAGTTCCAGCGCCCAGACCGAACGCACGTGCTCTCGAATGAATTGAAAGACGTCGCGGTCGACGGTCACCTCGGCCCTTCCCCCGGATTCCAGCAGGCGGACAATAGGCGGCGAGCACGCGAGAGCAAGCTGAGCCATGGCGTTCTCGCTCCTCCCCCACAGGGGGAGGGACTTCCTAGGCGGCGCGGATGCCGCTGTGCTCGCCCGCTTGCGAGCCGACCACCGCGTCGTAGCCGAGGATCATGTCGACGTCCTTGCCGTTGCTGGCCAGGGGCAGGCGCAGCCAGAGGATCGACATGTGCGGCGAGCCCTTCCAGGCCAGGCTGTGCACCCCGACGCCCGGGCGGCGCTCGGTGACGACCTTGTCCAGCTCGCGGCGCCAGTATTCGACGGCGGCGCTGTTGTAGACGTCTTCCAGGGTGCGGCCGGTGATCTCGCGGCCATAGACCGTGTAGAGGCCGGTGCCGGCCAGCCGCAGGCGGTAGTCGATCGCGCCGTCGAGGTCGCGCTTGACGTCGATCAGGCTGACGGTCGGCAGCATGCGCTTGATGCCGGCGGGATGCAGATCGTCGCGCGACGGGAGGCTAGCCCCCCGGCGGAGGGACGCCCAGTAGGCGAACATCTCCTGGTGAGCGCGGGCCGCCGTGGCCGATGCGCTCAGCTGCGCGTTCATCTTCAGATTCCTTAACAAGTCGTTGGAATCACGACGTTTCACTATGTCTTAAGGACCGAATCGCCGCCAGTGAAAATCGCGCTCTACAGCTAAGTTTGTTGAGATGAGTCAATCCGCAAGCGAAACGTCCAGGCGAAAATCAGGATGCGAAGAACGCACTGAAATTTCGCACCCAGGACCGCAAGCGATTGTTTGGGTTAAGGTTAATGAACGCTCAGACTCAAAATTTCAGGAGCCGAAAACGGGCCGTGGGACTCCGTTTCGCGGCCGTCGCCCCTGCCCGCTCGGCAGGCGAAAAATGCAATTCAGGCGAAGCTGAAACCGCCTATGCGCCCAAGAGCTGCGTGCTAGGGTCGCGTCCGGGGGAAAGTGGCGGCCGTTCCGGAGTTCCCTTGTGCTGAAGACCACGCTGATCGCCCTCGCCGTCCTGGCCCTCGCGCCGGCGGCCGTCGCCCAGGACCCTCACCGCACCGAAACCGTGAGGTTCGCCAAGGGCGCGTCTTCCAAGACCGTGACGGGCGCGATCCGCGGCGACCAGGACATCACCTATGCGCTCGACGTCCGCGCGGGCCAGACGATCAAGGTGACCCTGAAGACCAGCAACGCCTCGGCCTATTTCAACGTCGTGGCGCCGGGCGTCGACGACGCCCTGTTCATCGGCTCCAGCTCGGGGACGACCTTCGTCGGCAAGGCCTCGGTCAGCGGCCCGCACAAGGTCATCGTCTACCTGATGCGCAACGCCGCGCGGCGGAACGAGGTCGCCAACTACGCCCTGACCTTCGGCGTCGCCCCCTGATGCGGATCGCGACCTTCTCGACCAAGGCCTACGATCGCCGCTTTCTCGACGCGGCCAATCACGGCTTCGGCCACGGCATCGACTATTTCGAGGCCAGGCTCGACGCGAGCACGGCGGCCCTGGCCGACGGCTATCCCGCCGTCTGCGTGTTCGTGAACGACCGGGTGGACACCGCGGTCCTGGAGACCCTGGCCAAGGGCGGGACCCGCTTCGTGGCCCTGCGCTGCGCGGGCTACAACAATGTCGACCTGGAGGCCGCCGAGCGGCTGGGCGTCGCCGTCGTTCGCGTTCCCGCCTACTCGCCCGAGGCGGTGGCGGAGTTCACGATCGGCCTGATCCTGGCGCTCGACCGCAACATCCCCCGCGCCTGGAATCGGGTCCGCGAGAACAACTTCGCCCTGGACGGCCTGATCGGCCGCAATCTCTCGGGCCGGAAGGCCGGGGTGATCGGCACGGGCCGCATCGGCGCCCTGGTCGCCCGGTGCCTGCGGCTGGGCTTCGGCTGCGAGGTGCTGGCCAGCGACCTGGTCGAGGACCCGGAACTGGTCGCGATCGGCGTGCGCTACGCGCCCGTCGACACCCTGCTGCGCGAGGTCGACCTGATCACCCTGCACTGCCCGCTGACGCCCGACACCCACCATCTGATCGACAGGGACCGACTGGCCGCCGCGCGGCCGGGCGTGATGGTCGTCAACACCAGTCGCGGGGCGCTGATCGACACCGCCGCCCTGATCCAGGGCCTGAAGTCACGCAAGGTGGGCGGCGTCGCCCTGGACGTCTACGAGCAGGAGGCGGATCTGTTCTTCGAGGACCTTTCGAACGAGATCATCCAGGACGACGTCTTCCAGCGCCTGCTGACCTTCCCCAATGTCCTGATCACCGGCCACCAGGCCTTCCTGACCGAAGAGGCCCTGGCGGCGATCGCCGAGACCACCCTGGCCAGCCTGGCGGACGCGGAGGCTGGCAGGCCCCTGACCTGCCGGGTCACGGCCCAGCAGGTTCGGGGCGCCTAACCGCGTACGGCCTAAGCGCGTCCGCGACGCGCCGGCTTCCGGCCGCCCTGCCCCAGGCCCATCTGCTTGGCCAGGTCGGAGCGCGCCTGGGCGTAGTTCGGCGCGACCATCGGATAGTCCTTCGGCAGGTCCCAGCGGGCGCGGTACTGCTCGGGGCTCAGGTCGTACTTGGTGCGCAGGTGCCGCTTCAGCGACTTGAACTTCCGCCCGTCCTCGAGACAGATCAGGTAGTCCGGGGTGATGGAGCGCCGGATCGATACGGCCGGCTCTCGGCCGGTCTCGGACGTCTCGACCTTGCCGCCGACGTTCGACAGAGCCAGGTGCACGCTGCGGATCAGGGCCGGCACGTCGCCCGCCGCGATGGTGTTGCCACCGACATAGGCGGCGACAAGGCCTGCCGTGACTTCAATGAGGTCGGACTGCTTGTCCATGTTCTTGTCGCTCCCCCGACTCGTACTGACCCTCCAGGAGCCAATTCTGTTTTGGATAGCAGATTATTACACGCGAGCAACATAGACGTGTGGGTATCTACCGTTCAAGGGTGGCGCTGGACTGGTCTGACCAATCCAGGATACAGCCATCAGTTGATAGAAACCTGGATTCCTGGCGCACAGTATTCATCGAACACATTCAACGACTGCGGTCGATTAGCGTGCAAAGTCTCGGGAAAGCGCCAGCATGGCGGCGCGCTGCGGCACCGAATATTCGTCTACGGCGGCCTCGTCGCCCTCGCGGATGGCCTTCAGCAGGGCCGGGGTCATGGCCGACGACAGCGACCAGTTCCAATAGCGCAGCATGGTCTGGGCGCGGTCCACGGCGATGGTGTCGAAGGCTGTCAGCACCCGCTCCAGGCTCGGCGACGGCGCGCCCGAGGCGTCGGTTTCAGGTCGGCGCAACCCACGCCACAAAGCCCTTACCGCGCCGCGCGGCAGGCCCGTGGCCTTGCACAGGATCGCCAGCGGCTCGCCGCCCTGATCGGTGAAGATCTTGGCCCCGGTCATCGGCTTCAGGCCCGACAGATAGGAGATCTCCTCGGCCGTCTCGCGGGTCATGCCGTTCTGGGCGGCGGCGATCGCGTCCTCCAGACTGGCGTAGGGACTCTTGGCGATGGCGGCGCGGTTTCGCTGACGTCGTTCAATGAACTGAAGCGCCTTTCGCGACAGCGGATCCTGCCAGCCCTCGGCCGAGGCCAGGGGGAAGACGTCGCCGACCGCGTCCTGCAGGATTTCCCGCGACACGGCGAAACGCTGCAGAATCGTGCGTCGCGCATCGGCGTCGGACCACCAGAACATCACATAGGCATGGCTGGGCCGCAGCTCGGCGCGCTTGAGCAGCAGGGGAATCAGTTGCGGGTTGTCGCGCGTGGCCGCGACGATGTTCTCCAGCCCCTGGTGGCTGAAGCGCGTCAGGTCGTTGCGCAGCAGAAGCTCGGTGACGCCCACCTCGTCCATGTCGACCAGGGCGTCGGCCACCACTTCGCTGACCCCGCGCCGCAGGGCGATCAGCCGGCGATGGTCCTGGGTGCTGTTGTAGAGGCAGCTGATCAGGTCGGCGTCGCTGAGCGAGGGCGAATGCTCCAGCAGGGTGCGGGCCACCGGCAGTTCGTCGCGCAGCAGCAGGCGGACCAGCACGCCGGGCATCTCGGCCAGGTTGGCCAGGCGGCGGGCCACCTTCTCGCGCTCACCGACGACGGCGTCGCGCAGCATCTCGACCAGCAGGTCGGCGGTCATGGCGCGCTCGAAGGCGTTGATCCGGCTGGCCGGCAGGCAGACCACGTCGGCCAGCCGCTTGAGCAGGGCGGCGCGCGAACGCGGCGTGGCGGCCGGTTCGGGCTCGGGACTGGCGAAGGGCGCGGCGAAATCGTTCATGGTCGTCCTGACGGCAACCCGTCGTGCTCAAAGCCTAGACCGGAACGCCCTAACGTCGGATGAGCGGTCCGTCATACCCTGGAACTTACCGCCACTCGCCGGGACGCGAGCGTGGTTCGATCTTCAGCGCGGTGGCGCCCTGCACGTAGCGATCGCGGAAGGCTTCGCGGCGGGGGGCCGCCGGGACTTCGCGGCGCTGGTCCTGGCGCGGCCGGTATTCGTGGATCTGGGCGCCGACCTGGAAGCCGCCCAGCAGCCGTTCCAGTTCCTCGACCTCGGCGGCCAGGGCGCTGGTGGCGGCGGCGGACTGCTCGACCATGGCGCCGTTCTGGTGGATCACCTGGCCCATCTGGTTCACCGCGGCGTTGACCTCGGCCAGGCCCGTGGCCTGATCCTTGGACGAGGCGGCGATCTCGCCGACCAGGTCGTTGATCTCGATCACCTGGCCCAGTATCTGGTCCAGGGTCTGGCCGGTCTCGCCGACCAGCTTGACGCCCTTGTCGACCTGCTCGCTGGAGGCGCGGATCAGGCCCTTGATCTCCTTGGCGGCGTCGGCCGAGCGTTGGGCCAGGGCCCGCACCTCTTGCGCCACCACCGCGAAGCCCCGACCGGCGTCGCCCGCGCGGGCGGCTTCGACCCCGGCGTTCAGGGCCAGCAGGTTGGTCTGGAAGGCGATCTCGTCGATGACGCCGATGATCTGGGTGATCGACTGCGATGACTTCTCGATGCCGCCCATGGCCTCGACGGCCTCGCGCACCACCTGGCCGCTCTTCTCGGCGTTGGACTTGGCGCTCTGGGTCACGCCCCGCGCCTGCTCGGCGTTGTGGGAGCTCTTCTTCACCGTGGCGGTGATCTGGTCGAGGGCGGCGGCGGTGCGCTCCACACCGGTCGCCTGGCGCTCGGTGCGCTGGGCCAGGTCGTCGGCGGCGGCCGAGATGTCGCCGCAGCCGGCGCGGATGCTGCGCGCCGCGCCCAGGACACCGGCCAGGGTCTGCTGCAGGTTGTCGACGGCGGCGTTGAAATCGGTGGGGATCTTGCGGGCTTCCGGCGGGAAGGCGTCTTCGCGCAGGCGCGAGATCAGGTCGCCCTCGGCCAGCTTCTCGACGCCCTGCCCCAGGGTGTTGACGGCGGTCAACTGGGTGCGGGCGTAGGTCTCGACCTCTTGCAGATGGCGGCGCTGCTCGGCCTCGGCGGTCGCGCGCTCGGCGTCCTCGGCGGCGCGGGCCGTCTGCTCGCTCGCCAGCTTGCGCTGGACGCCGTCCAGGCCCTTGGCCAGCGCCTGGACCTGCTGGTCGTCGGTGTCGGGCGAGCGCAGCGGCTGGTCGTACTGGCCGGCGCCCAGGGCGTCGACCGAGCGGGTCAGGCCGTCCAGGGCGCGGCGCGTCGCCTCGCCCCAGGCGACAAGCCCGATGATCAGGGTCGCGACCAGCGTCGCCATGCCGGCCATGCTGAACGGCGAGACCAGGCCCGGTCCGCCGAACGCCGCCCAGCCCAGCTGGCCCAGGCCCGCCGACAGGCCGAGGACGACGATCAGCCTCCAGCCGAGAGGCAGCCGATTGAACCCGCTCATTCCGAATCTCCGAGGCCGCGCTAGGCCAGGTTCGAGAAATGGCGACTGAGTCCTAACGCCTCATTAACCATACCCGCGCCGCGACATTTTGGCGGGGTAAGAGGCGCGAACCGCCTCCTCCGCCGACGGCGAAGAGGCGGCCTCGCTCTAGGCGGCGATGATCTGGATCGACCGTCTTGACTCCGCTCGATCCAGAATATAACCATTTAGTTATGGAACTGATGAGTTATGGAAACCCCGCGGGGCTCGACGCCACTTTCGCCGCCCTGGCCGACCCGACCCGACGCGCCATCCTGGCGCGGCTGGCGGCTGGCGAGGCCTCGGTCGGCGAATTGGCCGCGCCGTTCGCCATGAGCCAGCCGGCGATCTCCAAGCATCTGAAGGTGCTGGAGAAGGCCGGGCTGGTCTCGCGGGGCCGCGACGCCCAGCGCCGTCCGGTGCGGGTGGAGGAAAAGCCCCTGGCCGAGGCCAACGCCTGGCTGGAGGCCTACCGACAGACGCTGGAGGCCAACTTCCAGCGCCTGGACGCCCTGCTCGACGAACTGAAAACCACCCAGGGACGCTGAAGCGCCCTCCCCATCCAGAAGGAAACGACCCATGGCCCAAGACAAGCTGACCGTCGCCACCCAAGGCGACCGCGAAGTGGTGTTCACCCGCGCCTTCGGCGCCTCGCGAGAGCTGGTGTTCGACTGCATGACCAAGCCCGACCTGGTGAAGCGCTGGCTGCTGGGCCCGCCCGGCTGGACCATGCCGGTCTGCGAGATCGACCTGCGGGTCGGCGGCAAGTTCCGCTATGTCTGGCGCAACCAGGACGGCCGCGACATGGGCATGGCCGGCGTCTATCGCGAGATCGTCGCGCCGGAGCGGATCGTCCACAACGAGGTGTTCGACGACAACTGGACCGGCGGCGAGACCACGGTCACCTCGACCCTGACCGAGACCGGCGGCCGCACCACCCTGACCACCTCGGTGATCTATGCTGACGACAAGGCCCGCCAGGGCGCGCTGGTCAGCGGCATGACCGACGGCATGGAGATGGGCTACGCCCGCCTCGACGCCCTGCTCGAAACCGTCTGACGGGACGGGAGGGGGAACGGCCATGGAGGCTCGCCTCGCCGACGCCATGGCCGCCCTGCGGTCGGCCGCCACCGACCACGACCTGGCCAATCTGGACCGGTTCGGCATCGTCGCGCCCAGCGCCCTGGGCGTGTCGATGGCCAATCTGCAGAAGATCGCCAAGCGCCTGGGCCGCGACCACGACCTGGCCGCCGCCCTCTGGGCGACCGGCGTCTACGAGGCCCGGATGCTGGCCAGCCTGGTCGACGATCCGGCCCGGGTGACGCCGGAGCAGATGGACGCCTGGCGGGCCGACTTCGACAACTGGGGCATCGTCGACACCGTCTGCTTCAAGCTGTTCGACCAGTCGCCCCACGCCTTCGCCAAGATCCAGGCCTGGGCCGGGCAGAACGACGAGTTCGGCCGGCGGGCGGCCTTCGCCCTGCTGGCCTGCCTGGCGCTGCACGACAAAACCGCCGGCGACCAGCCGTTCCTGGACGGCCTGGTCCTGATCGAACGCGCCGCGGGCGACGACCGGAACTTCGTCAAGAAGGCGGTGAACTGGGCGCTGCGGGCGATCGGGCTGCGCAAGAGCCCGGCGTTGAAGGCCGCCGCGATCGGGACCGCGCGGCGCCTGGCCGCCTCGCCCGAGCCGTCGGCGCGCTGGATCGGCAAGGACGCGCTGCGGGCTTTGACGAAGGCGCCCAAGGCCGTTCGCAGCTGATCCGCGGCGTCTCGCAGAAATCCGACCCGGCCGTGTCGCATCGGCCCCTACCCGATCGTCTTAAGTTCAAACCCTCCGAAGGAGACCGTCGATGAGTGACCTTGCCCTGCGTACCTCGCCCCGCCGCATCGGCCGCAGCGTGCTGGCGGTGATCGCCGGTTTCCTGACTGTGGTCGTGCTCTCGACCGCCACCGACGCCGTGCTGCACGCCGCCAAGGTCTATCCGCCGCCGGAACAGGGCATGCACGACCCGCTGCTGAATCTGCTGGCCCTGGCCTATCGCAGCGTCTTCACCCTGGCCGGCGGCTGGATCACCGCCAGGCTGGCCCCGAACACCCCGCTGCGCCACGCCTTCATCCTGGGTGTCCTGGGTCTGATCGCCGGCACGGCCGGCGTGATCGCCACGTGGAACCTGGGCCTGGGGCCGCACTGGTACCCGATCCTCCTGGCGGTCACCGGCTTGCCCCTGTGCTGGGCGGGCGGCTGGCTGGCGGTGCGGGGGCGAGCGTCGTGAGGCTGGCGCGGGGTTGGGGCCTGGCGCTGGACGCGATCGCCGAGCACGAAAGCCGTGTCATCCCGGACGAAGCGCGCGGCGCGAAGATCCGAGACCGACGCCAGAGCGCCGCGTTCCAGGTCGGTCCCGGGTCTGCGCTTCGCTCCACCCGGGATGACAGCTTGGGCAGAGACGCTCGCTAGACCCGCTCGACCAGCACGCCCGGCCGCCGAGCATCCAGTCCAAACGTCACCGGCAGGTGGCGCACGTGCGGGGTCTGCAGGTTCAGGGCCTTGGCCCCGCGCGCCACGGCCAGCTTGCCCAGCGCCAGGGGGCCGAAGCCGTCCTGCACGCGCGGCCTGGCGCCCAGGCGGCGGCGCAGCACGCCGTTGGCATAGATGACGTTGGCCCGCATCAGGGCCGGCGGGGTCATGAATTCGATCGAGATCGAGACGTTCAGCATCGGGCCGTTCTCGATCCGATGCGGGGCGTTCTGCTTCCAGGTGACCATGGTCCCGGGCGTCAGGTCGTAGGCCTGGGCGCCGGCGTCCCACGCGGGGTCGAAGGCGAACTGCTCGGCGGTCTCCTTGAGCACGATCTTCTCCAGCGCCAGCTCGCCGACATAGGGATCGGCGACCGGGTAGACCCAGACCTTCTTGCGGCCGCGGACCTGCCACAGCGACACCAGCGGCACGTCCAGATGGTAGAACACCTGGGCGTCGGCGCTGCTGATCAGCATGCCCAGGTCGCGCTTGAAGGTCTTCAGGCCCGGCACGCGGGCCTCCTTCTCGGCGAAGATCTCGTCGCAGAGGGCGGCGTATTCCGGCACGAAATCGTTGGTGTGACGCAGGTTCAGCCAGATGCGACCGGCCTTGGCGGCCTCCAGAAGCTGGTCGCCGGTCAGGTTCCCCGCCGCGCCCTTGCGCCAGGTGGTCCAGGCCTTGGGGTCCTCGCCCATGGTGAAGACGCCCAGCTGGTCGCGCGGATACTGGTCCAGCAGGCGCGCCAGGCCCTCGTCGTCGAACATCGGCCGCTCGTGCAGGCCATGCTGGAAAGTCAGGTTCTCACGGCCGAAGGCCGCGGCCTTGGCGTCGGTCCAGTCGCTGATGATGCTCACGACACGGTCCTTCCGTAGAAGTGGATCTTGAATGGGCCCCACCACAGGGTCTTGCCCAGGCCCCGGGCGGCGCGGTCCAGCCAGTCGGCGCGGTCGCCGGCCCGGGTCAGCCACTTGAAGCCGGCCACCAGGCCGAATAGCGCGGCCTGGACCACGCCCACCGCCATCCAGCGGGCGACGCCCACGCGGTCGGGCGGACTGGCGGCGGCGCAGTGGGCCGAAGGGCCCTGGCCGTAGGCGAAGGCGCGACGGATCGTGTAGTCCAGGCTGAGGCGGTCGGGCACGGGATCTTCCCAGACCCACGCGGCCGGCTCCCAGGCGAAGCGCGCGCCATTGGCCTGCATGTGGCCGAACAGCATGTCGTCCTCGCCGCCGATATGGTTGCGCTCCACGGCGAACGGCGCGACCGGATCGGGCAAGGCGGCGCGGCGCAGCAGGCTGTCGCCGCAGCCGTAATAGTGGTCGATGACGCCCGCCTCGGCGGGGCCTTCGCGCGAGAAGAAGCGCTCCAGATAGTCGCGATGCGCGACCACGCTGACCGGCGCGCGAGCCCGGACCGGGCCGAACACCACGTCGGCCTCGTAGAGCGCCTGGGCGGCCAGCAACGCCGCCAGCCAGCCGGTCGGGGCCTCCTCGTCGTCGTCGAGAAAGGCGATCAGCGCGCCGCTCGCCTTGGCCATGCCGGCGTTGCGGGCATAGGCCACGCCGGGGCGCGGCTCGTGGACATAGTGCACTGGAAACGGCGCCTGGCGGGCCAGCTCGGCGACGGTCTTTTCGGCCGACGGGGCCTGGTCGTTGTCGACGACCACCAGCTCCAGGGCGGCGAAGTCGACACCGACCTGGGCGCACACCGAACGCGCCGCGACGGCCAGGCCGTGCGGACGCCGTTGGGTTGGGATCATGACCGTGACGCGCATGAGAGCTCCAGGCTTTGGCGGACCTTAGCCGCCGCGCCTTTGCGCTTGGTTAGCGAACGCGTCGACCAGGCCGCGCATCCGCCCGCCCAGGGTCAGCTCGACGCTGGAGATGGCGTCCATGCGACGGGTCAGCCGTCCGACCGGGCCAGCGCCCCGCGACCCGGCCAGGGCCATCACCCCGTCCAGCGAGTGGGCCATCCGCCCGGCCATGGTCGAAGCCGTCGCCGTGCCGTCGCCGATCTGGACCTGGCTCAGCGCATAGGCGCCCTTGTAGTGGTCGTGGCCGGGACCGAGGTCGTAGTGATGCAGGTCCAGGCCCGGCATGGCCGCGATGGCGCGCATGAAGAAGATCTGGCCCGGCGACCACTCGCCATAGGCCGGATTGGTCGAGGCGATCCACGGGTGATAGACGCCGTCCAGCCGCACGCCGAAATGCCCGGCCACCAGTTGGCCGCCGGCATAGAGATTGATCATCAGCCCCTGGAATGGACCGGTCTGCTTCTGGAACAGGTCCAGCAGCAGGCCTTGCACCCAGGCCGGGCGCAGGAAGTCGTGGACGCCGGTGCGCTCCAGCTGTTCGCGCTTCCAGGCGATCAGTTGGTCGAAGGCTTCTCGCGAACGGTCGGCGGCGACCAGTTCGATGGTCCCCATCTCGCGCTCGAGCTTGCTGTCCAGCCGGCGCCAGTTCTTGATCTTCTTGGGGCTGGCCGCGCGGACGGCCTCCAGATAGGCCTCGGCGTCGGTTCCGCCCCAACCTTTCGTGGCCAGGTCGATCACATGGGCGGTCTTCCGAGCGGTCTGGCCGAACACGCCATGGGGGTCGATCAGGCCGGTGTAGCGATAGGCGGTCAGGTCGGCGGCGCGCAGCACCTGCGCGGCGTCCAGGCCGGCGTCGGCGCGCGAGACCAGGCCGTGATAGTCCGACAGCGGCGAGCCGATGGCCCGGGCCATGGCGCCGGGACGGCGGTGATGCGGCAGGAAGCCCAGGGTCTGCCCCTCGCGCCGGATCACGGCCACGCGGGCGTCGTCGCGGACGGCTCCAACGGCGCGCGCGAAGTCCGGACCCAGCAGCGGGCTGGCGAAGGCCGGCTCGGCCGCCGCCATCTCGCGCCACGTCCGCAGATCGGCCTGTGTCAGGTCGCGCGGGTGAAGGGTTTCGACGTCCAGCATCGCTGTGTCCTAATCCGATCCCGTTAGGGAATGATGTGGATCAGGACTGCAATGCGCGGGCCATATTCGCGGGACAGGCGAACATTCACGCGGAGGGTGTAACTAGGCGAAAGTCGCCTTGACGATCGTCTCGATGCCCTGCTGGTCGACGGTGTCGAACGCGGCCGGTTTGTCGGAATCCACGTCGAACACCGCCAGCAGCTTTCCGGCGGCGTCGAACACCGGCACGACGATCTCGCTTTCCGAGCGGCTGTCGCAGGCGATGTGGCCCGGAAAGGCGTGGACGTCCTCGACCAGCTGGGTCTGGCCAGTCTCGGCGGCCGCGCCGCAGACGCCGCGCCCGTAGGCGATGCGCAGGCAGCCCAGGGTGCCCTGATAGGGCCCGACCACCAGCTCGCGCGCCTTCAGCGGATCGACCACGTAGAAGCCGGTCCAGAAATAGTGGTCGAAGCTGGAGGCCAGCATCGAGGCCACCGTCGCCATGCGGGCGGTCAGGTTGGTCTCGCCGTCCAGCACCGAGGCGATCTCGTCGGCCACCTCGGCGTAGCGGGCGGCCTTGTCGGCGGTCAGGGTCTTGTCGTTGAAAGCTTCGGCCATGGGCGGGGATATAGCGCGTTTGGTGGGGGATGCGAGGGGGGACAAACGAGGCGGGCCGCGGACGTTCGACACACGCGCACCCTCTCTCTTAGAGAGAGGGAGGGGCCCGCCGCGTAGCGGTGGGAGGGTGAGAGGTTTCACCGCCAGCCGGAAAACCTCGAGACCTCCGATCGTTAAGGCGTGAGGACTATGAAGAACGCCGTACGCGGGCGCTGAAGCTGTTCGGCGTTTCCAAATGAGCAAACCCTGCCCGATCCCACCGGGTCGACGGCATCCCCGCCGTACTTCGGTCGGATAGGGTGTAACCTCTCACCCTCCCACCGCCTACGGCGGCGGGCCCCTCCCTCTCTCTATGAGAGAGGGTATCATTTGAACGGATGCTCGCCCCACGCCGGCCAGATGTCCGGGAGGTCCGCCGACACCTTGTCCGGATACACCGGCGCCCGCTTCTCCAGGAACGAGCTGACGCCTTCCTTGGCGTCGCCGGCCGCGCCGCGCGACTGGATGGCCCGGCTGTCGGCCTTGTGGGCCTCCATCGGATGGTCCGCGCCGGCCATGCGCCACAGCAGTTGGCGCGACAGGGCCACCGAGACCGGGGCGGTGTTGTCGGCGATCTCGCGGGCCAGGGCCCGGGCGGCCGGCAGCAGATCCTCGGGCGCGTGCAGCGAGCGGACCAGGCCGCGCTCCTTGGCCTCCTGGGCGCTGAACACCCGGCCGGTGAAGCACCATTCCAGCGCCGTCTGCATGCCCACCAGCCGCGGCAGGAACCAGGACGAGCAGGCCTCGGGCGTGATCCCCCGGCGGGCGAACACGAAGCCGAACTTGGCGTCGGTCGAGGCCAGACGGATGTCCATCGGCAGCTGCATGGTCACCCCCACCCCGACGGCCGCGCCGTTCACGGCGGCGATGATCGGCTTGAGGCTTTCGTACATCCGCAGCACCACGCGGCCGCCGCCGTCGCGATAGATGTCGCCGACCTTGCCCTCTTCGCGCTCCAGGGCCTGGGGATTGGTGCGGTCGAAGGTGGCCCCGCCGCCCGACAGGTCCGCGCCCGCGCAGAAGGCCCGCCCCGCGCCGGTGACGATCACCACCCGCACCGCGTCGTCGGCGTCGGTGATGTCGAAGACGTCGATCAGCTCCTTCATCATCCGGGCGGTGAAGGCGTTCAGCTTCTCCGGACGGTTCAGGGTGATGGTCGCGATCCCGTCCTCGACGGCGTAGAGCAGGGTCTCGAAGCTGGGCGCGGCCATGGGTGTCTCCTCCGGGTTTGGCGGCACTCAAACACGCGTATGAACTGGCGGCAATCCTGTGCGTCCTTCGAGGCCCGCTGCGCGGGCGCCTCAGGATGAGGCGCTTTGTTGCTGCTGAATTCCTCATCGCGAGGTGCGAGGCGTAGCCGAGCCTCGAAGGACGCAGGGCCTTCCCCGACGACACCCTTGGCGTTCCGGCAAGACCCGCGCATTCTCCAGTGATCACCGATCACGCGGAGACACGCGGGCGGAAAAGGGAGGATCCGATGACGTCGATCATCGAGGCCGACTACATCGTGGTGGGCGCCGGCTCGGCCGGTTGCGTGCTGGCGGCCAGGCTGTCCGAGGACGGCCGGTACAAGGTTCTGCTGCTGGAAGCCGGCGGCGACGACCGGCCGACCAGGAACCCGTCCCAGTTCATGTCGAACCTGATGATCCACATCCCGGTCGGCTACGCCTCGACCCTGAAGGACCCCAAGGTCAACTGGCTGTACGCCACCGAGCCGGACCCGGGCACCGGCGGACGCTCGCACGTCTGGCCGCGCGGCAAGGTGTTGGGCGGCTCGTCCTCGATCAACGGCCTGCTCTATATCCGCGGGCAGCAGGCCGACTATGACGGCTGGCGTCAGTTGGGCTGCGAGGGCTGGGCCTGGGACGACGTCTATCCCTATTTCCGCAAGGCCCAGCACCAGGAGCGCGCTGATTGTGCCGACTGGCATGGCGCCGGCGGTCCGCTGAACGTCTCGGACGTCACCGAGACCAACCCGATCTCCGACGCCGTGGTCGAGGCCTGCGTCGAGGCCGGCATCCCGCGCAACGCCGACGTCAACGGCGCCCAGCAGGAGGGCGTGGCCTACTATCAGCTGACGGTGAAGAACGGCCAGCGCTGCTCGGCGGCGGTGGCCTATCTGCACCCGGCCATGGGTCGCGCGAACCTCCAGGTCGAGACCAACGCCCTGGCCCGCAAGGTGCTGTTCGAGGGCAAGCGCGCGGTCGGGGTCGAGTTCAGCCAGAACGGCGAGGTCCGCACGGCCAAGGCGCGCGTCGAGGTGATCCTGGCCGGTGGGGCGATCAACTCGCCGCAGCTTCTCCAATTGTCGGGCGTCGGTCCGGGCCAACTGCTGGCCGAGCATGGCGTCGCCGTGGTCCACGACCTGCCCGGCGTCGGCGAGAACCTGCAGGACCACTATGTCACGGGCGCGCGCTTCCGCCTGAAGGCCGGGACGGTGTCAGTCAATGAGCAGAGCAAGGGCGGCCGGCTGGCGGCCGAGGCGCTGAAGTACCTGTTCCAGCGCAAGGGCCTGCTGACCCTGTCGGCGGCCCACATCGCCGCTTTCTGTAAATCTCGACCCGATCTCGCCGAACCGGACATCCAGTTCCACATCCTGCCGGCCACGATGGACCTGGAGAAGCTGTTCAACGAGCAGAAGATGGAGCTGGAAGGCGCGCCAGGCCTGACCATCGCGCCGTGCCAGCTGCGCCCCGAGAGCCGGGGCCACATCCGCATCAAGTCGGCCGATCCGACCACCTATCCGGCGATCTTCGCCAACTACCTGTCCGATCCGCTGGATCAGGAGGTCACGGTGGCCGGCCTGAAATGGGCCCGCAAGATCGCCGCCCAGCCGGCCATCGCCCCGCTGATCGACCACGAGATGAACCCGGGCGCCGACTTCGCCAGCGACGCGGCTCTGCTGGAATATGCCCGCGCCGCCGGCTCGACGATCTATCACCCGGTCGGCACCTGCCAGATGGGCTCGGGTCCCATGGCCGTGGTCGACAGCCAGCTGCGGGTGCGCGGCGTGACGGGACTGCGGGTGGTCGACGCCTCGGTCATGCCGCGCCTGGTGTCGGGCAACACCAACGCCCCCACCATCATGATCGCCGAAAAGGCCTGCGACATGATCCGCCAGGCCGCCGAGGTGGAGGCCGCCGCCTGATGCATCCGTTCCATCACGCCCAGAGCCAGCCCGACAAGCCCGCCTACATCATGGCCGGCTCCGGCGAGACCGTGACCTACGGCCAGCTCGACGCCCGCTCGAACCAGGGCGCCCAGCTGTTCCGGTCGCTGGGCCTGAACGCCGGCGACGTGATCGCCATCCTGATGGACAACAACGCCCGCTTCTTCGAGATCGCCTGGGCGGCCCAGCGCGCGGGGCTGTATTTCACCTGCGTCTCGACCAAGCTGACGGCGGCCGAGGTCGAGTACATCGTCAAGGACTGCGGGGCCCAGGCGCTGATCGTCAGCCCGGCGCTGGACGAGGTGGCCCAAGCAGTCGCGCCGCTGATCCCCGGCGTGCGGCTGTTCCGGGTGGGCGGCGGCAAGGCTCCGTTCGAGGACTTCGAGGCGGCCAGCGCGGCCATGCCCATGACGCCGATCGCCGATGAGACGGCGGGCTCGGACATGCTCTATTCCTCGGGCACCACCGGCCGGCCCAAGGGCGTCAAGCCGGCGCTGAGCGGCAGCCCGATCGACGCGCCCCACGCCCTGCAGATGATGGCCATGGGCCTGTTCGGCTTCAGCGGCGACAGCCTCTATCTGTCGCCCGCCCCGCTCTACCACGCCGCCCCGCTGCGCTGGTGCATGACCGTGCAGAAGATCGGCGGCACGGTGATCGTGATGGAGAAGTTCGATCCCGAGGCCGCCCTGGCCCTGATCGAGAAGTACGGCGTCACCTGCGGTCAGTTCGTGCCGACCCACTTCGTGCGGATGCTGAAGCTGCCGCCGGAGGTTCGCGCCAGGTACGACGTGTCGTCGATCCGGTCGGCGGTCCACGCGGCCGCCCCCTGCCCCGTGCCGGTCAAGGAGCAGATGATCGGCTGGTGGGGTCCGGTGATCTTCGAATATTACGCCGGCACCGAGGGCAACGGCTTCTGCTGGATCAATTCCGACAACTGGCTGGCCCACAAGGGCAGCGTCGGCCAGGCGGTGCTGGGCGAACTGCGGATCTGCGACGAGGCCGGCGAGCAACTGCCGGTGCGCAGCGAGGGGACCGTCTACTTCGCCAACGGCCCGGCGGTGAACTACCACAACGCCCCGGACAAGACGGCCGAGAGCTACAACCAGCATGGCTGGACCACCCTGGGCGACGTGGGCTGGGTCGACGAGGAGGGCTACCTCTACCTGACCGACCGCAAGAGCTTCATGATCATCTCGGGCGGGGTGAACATCTATCCGCAGGAGATCGAGAACCTGCTGATCACCCATCCCAAGGTCGCCGACGCCGCCGTGGTGGGCGCGCCTCACGAGGAGATGGGCGAGCAGGTGGTGGCGGTGATCCAGCCGCTGGACGCCGCTGCCGATCAGGTCGCCCTGGCCGAGGAGCTGATGGCCTTCGCCCGCGCCAACCTCAGCCACGTCAAGTCGCCCAGGCGCATCGACTTCATGGCCGAACTGCCCCGGCACCCGACGGGCAAGCTCTACAAGCGGCTGATCCGGGATGCGTATTGGGGTAAGGGCGAGAGCAGGATCGTCTAACCCCGCGAGTCATCCATGGACCAGGTCGAGCTCATCCAAGACACGCCCGTCCTGGTCTGCGACGCCGAAGGCCCCGCCCTCGACGCGCGCACCGTCAACGATTTCCTGAGCGCGGCCTGGTCGACCGAGGCGACGTGGCTGGCGATCCCGTTGGACCGGCTGGGCGACGGCTTCCTGGACCTCAGCACCCGCATCGCCGGCGAGGTGATCCAGAAGTTCATCAACTACCGTGTGGGCGTGGCCTTCATCGGCGACATCTCGCCCTGGACGGAAGGCAGCAACAGCCTGCGGGATTTCGTCTACGAGTCGAACCGGGGTCAGTCGGTGTGGTTCGTGCGGGACATGGCGGAGCTGAAGGCGCGGTTAGCCAAGAGGTGATGGACGCCCAGCCTCTCCCCCTGTGGGGGAGGCGATCGCGCAGCGATCGGTGGGGGAAGTTGTATGGCAGCAGATCCGGGTTGTGGCCGCTTTCCGATCACTCCCCCCTCCGTCGGCTTCGCCGACACCTCCCCCATAGGGGGAGGACCGAATCCACGCTAACGCTTGGCGCCATGTTCTCCCTGCCCAAGACCGCCACCGCCCCTTTCTGCCCCGCCGAGGTTCGCGGCGCGGTGGCCGTGCCCGAGGGCCTCAGCCCCTGGAAGCGGGTGATGCGGTTCGCCGGGCCGGGCCTGCTGATCAGCGTCGGCTACATGGACCCCGGCAACTGGGCGACCGACATCGAGGCCGGATCGCGCTACGGGACCGCCCTGCTGTTCGTGGTGGTGCTGTCCAGCCTGGCGGCCATCGTGCTGCAGACCCTGAGCCTGCGGCTGGGCCTGGTGACCGGCCGCGACCTGGCCCAGATGTCACGCGACCGCTACGGGCCGCGCACGGTCAAGGTCCAGTGGTTCCTGGCCGAGATCGCCATCATCGCCTGCGACATCGCCGAGGTGCTGGGCAGCGCCCTGGCCTTCAAGCTGTTGCTGGGCATACCGCTGTGGGCCGGCGTGCTGCTGACGGCGCTGGATACGGTCATCGTGCTGGGCCTGAAGGGCAAGGGCTTCCGGCAGCTGGAGGCGATCATCCTGGGCCTGGTCGCCACCATCGGGATCTGCTTCCTGGTCCAGCTGATCCTGATCAAGCCCGACGCCGGCGCGGTGGCGCACGGCCTGATCCCGTCGCTCGACGCCCTGAAGCAGGGCAACGCCCTGTACCTGGCCATCGGCATCGTCGGCGCGACGATCATGCCGCATAACCTCTATCTGCACTCGTCGATCGTCCAGACCCGGGTGGTCCCCGCCGACGAGCCCGGCAAGCGTTCGGCCCTGCGGCTGGCGACGCTGGACACCGTGGCCTCGCTGGCCGTGGCCCTGTTCATCAACGCCGCCATCCTGATCCTGGCGGCCTCGGCCTTCCACCGGACGGGCAACACCGAGGTGGCCGGCATCGAGGAGGCTCACCGCCTGCTCGCGCCCCTGACCGGCGCGGCCGTGGCCGGACTGTTGTTCGGGATCGCCTTGTTCGCCTCGGGCCAGAGCTCGACCTTCACCGGCACCATCGCCGGACAGGTGATCCTGGAGGGGTTCCTGAACCTGAAGATCCCGTGCTGGCAGCGGCGGCTGATCACCCGGGGCCTGGCCATCGTCCCGGCCCTGATCGGCGTGCTGACCATGGGCGAGCATTCGGTGGGCAAGCTGCTGGTCCTGACCCAGGTGGTGCTGAGCGCTCAGTTGCCCTTCGCCATCTTCCCGCTGCTGCGCTTCACCGACGACAAGGCGCTGATGGGCGTGTTCGCCAACGGCCTGCTGACCAAGGCCGTGGCCTGGAGCCTGTTCGTGGTCATCTCGGCCGCCAACGCCTGGCTGGTGGTGCAGACGCTGTTCGGCTGACGGGACCTTGCCCGTCGCGCCCTCCCGTGCGACCAATCAAACAACTGTTTCAAGCCAAGAAACGTGCGGGAGAAAACACGCCATGAAGGAAGTCGCCTACGCCGACGTCGCCAGCCTGGTCGGCCAGGAGATCGGGGTCTCCGACTGGGTCGAGATCAGCCAGGAACGGGTCAACCAGTTCGCCGAGGCGACCGGCGACCACCAGTGGATCCACGTCGACGTCGAGCGCGCGACCCGCGAGATCGGCGGCCCGATCGCTCACGGCTACCTGACCCTGTCGCTGATCCCGATGCTGGGCGCGGGCATCCTGCGGGTGACCGGCGTGACGCGCGGCATCAACTACGGCTGCGACAAGGTGCGGTTCACCGGCATGGTCCGGGTCGGCAAAAAGGTGCGCATGCGCCAGAAACTGGTCAGCGTCGAGCCCAAGGCCGGCGGTCTGCAGATGAAGAACGAGTGCACCATCGAGATCGAGGGCGAGGAACGCCCCGCCTGCGTGGCCGAGACCATCTCGATCATCTACGGCTGATCTCAACCAAAACGCTCTGTCATCCCGGACAAGGCCCGAAGGGCCGCCGATCCGGGACCGCCGGAAGCGCGGTGTTCACGCGTCGGTCCCGGATCTTCGCGCTGCGCGCTCGTCCGGGATGACAACCCTTAAGACAAAAGAAAACGGCCGCGGATCGCTCCGCGGCCGTTTGCTCGTCTAGCGATGGATCAAGCTACTTCTTGATCGCGTCGCCGATCTTGTCCTGGGCTTGGCCGACCTTGTTCTGGACGTCGCCCTTGGTCTTCTGGGCCACGCCTTCGGCTTCCAGGCGTTCGTTGCCGGTGACCTTGCCGGCGGCTTCCTTGACCGCGCCGACACCCTTGTCGACAGCGCCTTCAACACGATTGGTGCTCATGACTTCGCTCCTGCTGGATTTGAACTCCCCCTAGAAACGGGGGGCCAGGAGCGAAGTTCCTGTGTCGCCTATCCTACAATGGACGCTAGCGAGCGACCGCCATGGCCGCGGCCGACACCGCCGCGGCGGCCTGGGTCGCGTCCCCCATCGCCTGGTCTTGAGCCTCGGGCGGCCGGGCGGGCTTGGCCTGGATCAGCGGCGGACCGGCCGTCTTGTCGAGCATGGCGACGGTCTCGCGGATGAACTTGGCGTGGGTGACGATGCCGATCTCCAGCCGCTCGCCCGTCAGCTCGACCTGCTGGGTCAGCATGCCGGCCACGAACTGCACCTCCTGGCTCTCGGTCGAGCCCGGCCGGCGGCGCGCGCCCTCGGCCATGAACACCGGTCCGCCCGAATTGCCGGGGAACACCGAGAAGTCCATCAGGAAGGTCGGGAACACGCTGGCCGGGGCCAGCGGGTACGAGGCCACCCGACCCGAGCGCAGGATCGGGAAGCCGGCCGGATTGGCCGACAGGCCGCGCGGGAAGCCCAGGGCCATCATCTCGTCGCCAGGACCCAGGCCGTACTTGTTGAAGGTGTCGTCCTGGGCGAGCCAGGCCAGGGGGATCGCCGCCTTGGCGAACTCCGGCGGGGCCTCGACCTCGATCGCGGCGACGTCGCGGGTGGGATGCTTGACCCACAGGGCGTGGTCGCCGTCGCGGATCTTCAGGGTGTGGGGATCGTAGCGCCAGACGCCGTCGGCGCTCTGGATGCGATAGCCGATCTTGGCCGAGACGCCGGGCATCTTGTCGAAGACGTGGGCGGCGGTGACCAGGATCGTGCGCGGACGGCCGTCGGGGGTCGGATCCTCGATCAGGAAGCCGGTGCCGACGGTTCGTGAACCGTCGCCGAGCGGCTGTTCAAGCTGCACGGTCGCCTGGATCAGATCGACCGACAGGTCCCAAGCCATCTAAGCCCTCACGCCCCCGGATTCACTCTACACGAGGGTCAGTTTGACCAGCGCCGTCTAGGCGCACAAGTTGGCGTTCTGACGCATCAGGGGGAAAACTCACCATGAACCGGCGCAAAATGATGACGAGCGCGGCAGCTGTCATTACGTCGGTGTCGGTGATCCCCCCCGAGAACGCCTTATCCGAGAGCATGATGTCAGAGTCGCCCCCGCCTGTCGCGCCTGTCGCCCAGAAGATCCCCAAGCGAACCGAGCAGTTGGGCCGCGTCCGCGTCGACGACTACGCCTGGATGAAGGACGACAACTGGCAGAAGGTCCTGCGCGATCCGGCCTTGATCAAGCCGGAGGTCAAGGATCACCTGACCGCCGAGAACGCCTATGTGAAGGCGATGCTGTCCTCGACCGAGCCGCTGCAGACGGCGATGTTCGAGGAGATGAAGGGCCGCATCAAGGAGGACGACGCCAGCGTCCCCGCCCCCGACGGTCCGTTCGAATACTATTCGCGCTTCAACATCGGCGGCCAGCATCCGATCTTCGCCCGCAGGCCGAAAGGCAAGACCGATGGCGAAGAGATCCTGCTCGACTGCGACGCCCTGGCCAAGGGCAAGGCCTACAGCCAGGTCAGCGCCGCCGACCACAGCCCCGACCACAAGCTGTTCGCCTATGCCGAGGACGCGCAAGGGTCGGAGGTCCACCACATCTATGTGAAGGACCTGGCGACCGGCGAGATCCTGAAGGAGCCCGTCGAGAGCAGCACCGGCGACTTCGCCTGGTCGCCCGACAGCCAGTGGCTGTTCTGGACCCACCGCGACGACAACGGCCGCTCCGACAAGATCTATCGCCGCCCGGCCCGGGGCGGGCTGAAGGACGACGCGTTGGTCTATGACGAGCCCGACGACGGCTTCTTCGTCAGCGTCGGCACGACCGGCTCGGACGCCTTCATCCTGATCAGCGCCGGCGACCACGAGACGTCCGAGACGCTGCTGATCCCGGCCTCGGACCCGACCGCCGAACCCAAGGTGTTCGAACCCCGCACCGTGGGCCTGCGCTATTCGGTCGAGCACTGGGACGGCCGGTTCGTCATCCTGACCAACGCCGACGAGGCCATCGACTTCAAGCTGGTCGAGGCCCCGGTCGCCACGCCCGGCCGCGCCCACTGGAAGGACTTCGTCCCCCACAAGCCCGGCCGCTTCATCACCGGCCTGGCCGCCTACAAGAACCACCTGGTCCGCGTCGAGCGGGTCAACGCCAACACCCGCATCGTCATCACCGACCGCGCCACCAAGGCCGAGAAGCCGATCGTCATCGACGAGGAGGCCTATGTCCTGAGCCTGGAGGGCGGCTACGAGTTCGACACCCCGGTGATGCGCTACGTCTACCAGTCGCCGACCACGCCCCGGCAGTGGTTCGACTACGACATGGCGACGGGCGCCAAGACCCTGCGCAAGACCCAGGAGATCCCCTCGGGCCACGATCCGGCGGCCTATGTCACCAAGCGGCTCTACGCCAAGGCCGCCGACGGCCAAGAGGTGCCGATCACCGTGCTGATGAAGAAGGGCGTGGCCCTGGACGGCCAGGCCCCGCTGCTGCTGTACGGCTACGGCAGCTACGGCATGTCGATGGATCCGTCGTTCTCGATCCGCAACCTCAGCCTGGTCGACCGCGGCTGGATCTGGGCCACCGCCCACATCCGCGGCGGTTCGGAAAAGGGCTACGGCTGGTTCCTGGACGGCCGGAAGTTCACCAAGAAGAACACCTTCACCGACTTCATCGCCTGCGCCGAGCACCTGCACGCGGCCGGCTATGGGGCGGCGGACCGCACGGTGGCCTATGGCGGCTCGGCCGGCGGCATGCTGATGGGCGCGATCACCAACCTGCGGCCCGACCTGTGGTCCGGCATCATCGGGGCGGTGCCGTTCGTCGACGTGCTCAACACCATGAGCGACACCTCCCTGCCCCTGACCCCGCCGGAATGGCCCGAATGGGGCAATCCGCTGGAGGACAAGGACGCCTACGACTACATCGCCAGCTATTCGCCATACGACAACGTGGCCGCCAAGCCCTATCCGGCCGTGCTGGCCACCGGCGGCCTGTCGGACCCGCGCGTCACCTATTGGGAGCCGGAGAAGTGGACGGCCCGACTGCGCGAACACACCACAAGCGGCGCTCCGATCCTGCTCAAGATCAACATGGAAGCCGGTCATGGCGGGGCTTCCGGACGGTTCGACTTCCTCAAGGAGATCGCCTTGGACTATGCGTTCGCCGTGTGGGCGGTCGACAGGGGATGGGCCAAGGCGTGAGCGTGATTATTCGTCCGTCGACGGACGCGGATGTGGCGGAGGTCACCGCCATCTACGGCTGGAACGTGCTGAACGGCCTGGGCACCTTCGAGGAGGTTCCGCCGGACGAGGCCGAGATGGGCCGCCGCCGCGCGGCCTTCCTGGCCAAGGGTCTGCCCTATCTGGTCGCCGAGCAGGACGGCGCGGTGCTGGGCTACGCCTATGCCGGCCCGTTCCGCCTGCGCGCCGCCTATCGCTACACGGTCGAGGACAGCGTCTATCTCGGCCCCGACGCCGTGGGCAAGGGCGTGGGCAAGGCGCTGCTGTCGGCGCTGATCGAGGCCTGCGAGGCCCTGGGCCTGCGCCAGATGTGCGCGGTGATCGGCGACAGCGGCAACGCCGCCTCGGTCGGCCTGCACGCCGCCCTGGGCTTCGAGCAGAAGGGCGTGTTCCCCGACATGGGCTACAAGTTCGGCCGCTGGGTTGACCTGGTCTGGATGCAGCGCCCACTGAACGGCGGCGGCGCGCGCGAGCCGGACGCGCCGGGCATGGAGCTGCGCGGGGTCTGATGAAGATGACGGCGATGCAACTTGCCCCGCCGTCCCAGCCTGCCTAGGGTCCCCGCCATGCTCGGCCTGCGCACCCTGATGCTGATCCTGCTGGCGGCGGTTTTCGCCGTCGGCGGACCGCTGCGCGCCCTGCCCGCCCACGCCGGGGCCGTCCCGCCCTGCCATGAGACGGCGGCGGGCATGGGCGAGATGAGGGGCGAGATGGCGGGCATGGGCCATGACAAGGCGCCAGTGCACAAGGCCAAGCCCGACGCCCTGGCCATGAACTGTTGCGCCGGCTGCCTGCCCGCCGCCGTCCGCGACATCGCCCCGACCACGACGCCGGGCGCGGCCGTCCGCATCGCCTTCGCGCCCGTCAGCCAGGCCTTCGACGGTCTGAGCCCCGCGCCGGAACACGGCCCTCCAAGACCCCTCGCCTGAAGCCTTCCGCGCGGCCGCCGCGCGGATCATCCTCCCCTTGCTTCAGAAAGGTCGGTCCCGATGACCACCCAGACTTTCCGCGCGCGCCTGCTGGCCTGCGCCGCTTTCACCGCGAGCCTAAGTCTCGCCGCTCCCGTACTCGCCCAGGAGGCGCACGACAAAGACGCCCACGCCGGCCACGACATGACCGGCGCCCTCCGCTCAGAGGCCGACATTGCGATGGACGAAGGCGATTTCTCGCCCTCCATGCGGCCCATGCAAAGCGCCTTGGGCGGCTACGGCATGGCCCGCGACGCCTCCGGCACCAGCTGGCAGCCGGACGCCTCGCCGCACGACGGGATCATGGTCCATACCGACAGCGGCTGGATGCTGATGGGCCACGCCCTGTTCAACGGCGTCTATGACAGCCAGGGCGGGCCGCGCGGCGGCGACAAGGCCTTCGTCGCCGGGATGGTGATGGGCATGGCCCAGCGCCAGGTCGGCGACGGCACGCTGGGCTTCAAGGCGATGGTCAGCCCCGACCCGTTCATGGGCAAGCGCGGCTATCCGCTGCTGCTGGCCACCGGCGAGACGGCCGACGGCCAGACTCCGCTGGTCGATCGCCAGCACCCGCACGACCTCTTCATGGAGCTGTCGGCCAGCTACAGCCATCCGCTGGGCGGCGGCTTCGACGGCTATCTCTATGCCGGCCTGCCCGGCGAGCCGGCGTTCGGCCCGCCGGCCTTCATGCACCGCCAGGCGGCCATGGACAGCCCGGAGGCCCCGATCACCCACCACTGGTTCGACTCGACCCACATCACCTTCGGCGTGGTGACGGCCGGGGTGTCGCGCGACGCCTGGAAGGTCGAGGCCAGCGCCTTCCGCGGTCGCGAACCGGACCAGCATCGCTACGACATCGAGACCGGCCAACTGGACAGCGTCGCGACCCGGGTGTCGTGGAACCCGACCTCGAACTGGGCCCTTCAGGCCAGCTGGACGCGGATCAACAGTCCCGAGGCCCTGGAGCCCGACGACGACGAGGCCCGCACCTCGCTCAGCGCCCTCTATTCCCGTCCGTTCGGGAACGACGGCTCGCTCAGCGCCACCCTGGCCTGGGCCCGCAAGGACCGCATCCCCGGCGACGCCCTGCAGGCCTGGCTGTTCGAGGGCGCGGTGAAGCCCGACCAGCACTGGACCGTCTTCACCCGCGCAGAGCAGGTGGAGCAGGACGAACTGGCCGGCCATCACGGGGGCGTGTCGACGGTGCGCAAGCTGTCGGTGGGCGCGATCTACGACGTGCCGCTGTCCGACAACGTCAAGCTCGGCTTCGGCGGCCTGGCCAGCGCGTTCGATGCGCCCGCCTCGCTCGGCTATGACGATCCGATGGGCGGCATGGCCTTCGTGAGGCTCAAGATCGGCTAGTCGCTTGACCACAGCTCAACTTAAGGTCTCATTTATTCGCAAAGAGGAGACCTTGTGATGATCAGTGGTCTTTTGGCCGCGGCGGCGATGGCCGCCGCGGCGCCTACCGCGCTCGATACGCCCGACACCCTCGACGGCGCCGACCTGCGAGGCGTGATGGAGACGGCGCGGAAGACACCCGCCTCCGCCCCGCTGGCGGGACGACCGTTCCGGATCGCCATTCCCTTCGTCGACGGCCGCAAGCGCGACATGAAGACCTTCCAGAGCCCGGCGCGCTGGACCTACGACTATCGACGGCATGTCCTGAAGGTGATCATCGGCCTGGGCGAGCTGAGCTCGACCAACTACGACCGGTTCGAAAAGCAGGGCCTGGAGGCCCTGCCGCCGCTGCAGACCGTGTTCTTCAACGCCGACGAGATCCACAACGACGTCTTCATCCACAAGTACGAGCGCGAGCGGAACTACAGCGAGGAAACGGCGCTGGCGAGCATCATCACCAACTACGGTCTGGCGGTTCCGTACGCCGCCGGCGCCTCGGCCCTGCCGGCCCGGTTCGAGCCGCTGATGGTCTACGAGACGCAGCTGGATCCGCGTGACCTGCGGGCGCGGGTCAAGGGGATGACCCTGGTGATCGAAGGCCGCCTGACAGCCCTCGGTCAGCAGCCTGAAGTCTTCTGCGGCGACTACAACGGCACGCTCGCGGCGCGCGACACCAACGACACGGTGAAACTGGTGGTCACCGCCCACCAATGCTTCGTGACCGCGCGGATCGACCGGGTCGTGGTGGCGGACAGCGACAGCAACCCGATAACCGCCTGGGGCCCGCCGGCCGCTCCCTGAGCCCCTGACGCCTCACAGAGACGACAACCGACCAAGAAAAACCCCCGCCGTCGCCGGCGGGGGTTTTGCTCGATTTCGACCTTTGGAGGGTCGGATCAGCCCTTGCGGCCGCGCGGGGCCTTGGCCTTGCGGCCGCCTTGACCCAGGCCCAGGGCCTTGGCCATGGCCGAGCGCGCTTCGCTATAGGCCGGGGCGGTGGTGGGATAGTCGTTCGGGAGACCCCACTTGGCCTTGTATTCGGCGACGGTCATGCCGTGCGTGGTCAGGTGGCGCTTCAGCGTCTTGTAGGGCTTGCCGTCTTCGAAGCTGATCAGGGCGTCGGGCGTAATGCTGCGACGGATCTGAGCCGGCGTAGCCTTCGTAACGGTTTCGACGGGAGCCGCTTCAGGAGAACCAATACCAGCCAGAGCGTCATGAGTCGCTCGGATCAGGGCCGGCAAATCGGAAACCGACGTGCTGTTATTGGCCACATAATTGGCGACGATCTCGGCGGTAAGCTCGATCAGGGTAGCCTTGTCTTCCACGAGGGTCTCTCCGGTGGGTATTTGACTTGGAAATACACCTGCCCTGTCGAAATACAAGTACTCAATCCGGGTAATCGTGCTTGCCAAGGCCTTAAGCCAAGCGAATCTTGAGAACAACGACGAGAAAATCGCCTCGGCTCTAAACCATGAGAAGCGGTCAAGGCCTGGTTAGCCCGTCCCTGACCAGCCCTTTCAGACCCTTGTTGCTCGAATAAAAGTTTCAGCATCGCAATGATTCGAGGCCTGCCCAGATCAGGCAAAGATCAGCATTCTTGCGACGGCGCGCCTTGTCGAAGCTGGGCCTTGCCCTTGAAACACAAAGACTTGTCGTCGCCGAGCCGACTTGAACGACGATATGTGATCACAGATGCCGTCTTGGCTTTCGAAGGCCAAGCCTCGCCCGCCGACCTCGGAAGAACTTCAAGCCGTCTCACGCGCGTCGCTCGCCGCGACGCGCTCCCCGCCGCCCGAATCTCAGGCGTGAGACGCACGGGCTAATTTCTGTGGAAAACTGCGATTCAATGTCAGCCGACCGGTCGGCCGGCCGGATGGCCGCCGAAGCGGAAGCTGATTTAGGAAAGAAGAGAGTGGCTGGGGAACTAGGACTCGAACCTAGAATGACGGTACCAAAAACCGCAGTGTTACCATTACACCATTCCCCAGCAGGAACGGCGAGACCCGTTGGGCCCGGCGAGGCGGTGGAGATAGCGCAGGAGTCGGACGGATGCAACGTCGCTTTGAACTTCTTTTTTCCCACCATTTTTCTTTTTGTGGAGGGATTTTTGTCGCTTGCGAGACCGTCGAGGCGTGTCTATAAGCCGCCCTCCAAGTCGGAGTGTGGCTCAGTCTGGTAGAGCACTGCGTTCGGGACGCAGGGGTCGCAGGTTCAAATCCTGCCACTCCGACCATTCTTTTCCCGAGATTTCCTGGATATTCGGTACGGCGGCGTCGCCCTCGGGGCGCCCTCCGCTTTCCCACGGGACTTGCCGTGGACGCCTTCGCCGCGACCGCGTCCGGTCCCGAAGCGCCAGGTTGCGTGCTGTTCATTTGACCGCGACGCCAGGGTCGCTACTAGCTTGCGCGACAATAGGCAGCAGGACGTCCGATGAAGCAGTTTCTCATGACCGTGGCCGGCGTTTTCGTCGGCTTGGTGTTGTTCCTCGTCGGCGTCCCCTTCCTTCTGATCGTCATGGCGGCCAGCGCCACGCGCCCGGCCCCGGTTCCCGCCCACACCGTGCTGCAGCTGGACCTGCGCGGCGGTCTGTCCGACCAGGAGTCGCAGAACCCGTTCGCGGCGTTCGGCGGCGGGGGCGGCCAATCGGTGATGTCGATCATCGAGACGCTGCGCCGCGCCGAGACCGACGACAAGGTCAAGGCGGTGCTGGTGCGCCTGCCCGAGGGCGGCATGGCCCCAGCCTCGGCCGACGAGCTGCGCCTGGCCTTCAAGCACTTCCGCTCGGTCGGCAAGAAGCCGATCTTCGCCCACAGCCAGGGGCTCTATCCTTCGGGCCTGGTCACCTCGACCTACATGCTCGGCTCGGCGGCCAGCGAGTTCTGGATGCAGCCCGACAGCTCGCTGCAGGCGGTGGGCGCGTCCAGCGAGGAGATGTTCTTCAAGCGCTTCTTCGACAAGTACGGCGTCAAGGCCGACTACGAGCAGCGCTACGAGTACAAGAACGCGGTCAATCCGTACCTTTATAATGACTACACGCCGGCCCACCGGGAATCGACGCTGTCGTGGATGGGCTCGGTCTACACTACGGCCCTGACGACGGCCGCCCAGGACCGCAAGATCGATCCGGCCGCCCTGATCAAGACGATCGAGGCGGGCCCGTACAGCGCCGAGGAGGCCAAGGCCAAGGGCCTGATCGACCGTGTCGGCCAGGTCAAGGACGCCCAGGACGCCATGCTGACGCGCGCCGGCAAGGGCGCCAAGCTGCTGGACTTCGACGACTACGCCTCCCGCGCCAAGCGCCCGGCGGCCAAGACCGGCCCGACCATCGCGGTCGTCTCGGCCGAGGGCGCGATCATGACCGGCAGCGGCGAAGGCGGCTCGCCGTTCGGCGGAGACAGCACCATTTATTCCGACCAGGTGGCCAAGGCGCTGTACGACGCCATCGACGACAAGGACGTCAAGGCGATCGTGTTCCGGGTCTCTTCGCCCGGCGGGTCGGACACGGCCTCCGAGCAGATCCTGGCCGCCGTGAAGGCCGCCAGGAAGGCCGGCAAGCCCGTCGTGGTCAGCATGGGCACCTATGCGGCCTCGGGCGGCTACTGGATCAGCTCGGGCGCTTCGGCGATCGTCGCCGAGCCCACCACCCTGACCGGCTCGATTGGCGTGTTCGGCGGCAAGTTCGCCCTGGGCGAGGCCCTGTCGCGGTTCGGCGTCGACACCCGCCAGGTCCACGTCGGCGGCGACTATTCGGGCGCATTCGGCACGGGCCAGGAGTTCACCCCCGACCAGCGGGCCAAGTTCGCCGCCTGGATGGACCGGATCTACGCCGGCTTCATCGGCCGCGTCGCCGAGGGCCGCAAGCTGCCGCCCGAACGCGTGCGCGAAATCGCCAAGGGCCGGGTCTGGACCGGCGTCCAGGCCAAGCAGCTGGGCCTGGTCGACGAGCTGGGCGGCTTCTACGAGGCCGTCGAGAAGGCCAAGAGCCTGGCCGGCATCAAGGGCGAGGTGAAGCTCAAGAAGGTCGGCGGCTCCAAGTCGCCGTTCGAGGCGCTCGAGAGGGCGCTGGGCGTCAGCGAGACCTCGATGCGCACCCTGGCCGCCTCGGCCTGGCTGCTGGGCGACCCGCGCTCGCAGACGATCATGGACGAGATGGCCCGGGCCCGCCTGCGCTCGACCCCCAGCGGGGCCTCGGTGCTGGCCGAGACGCCGGTTCACTAGGCTTCGGCTTAGAGGCAAGACCAAGGGCCGTCCGGGCGACCGGGCGGCCCTTTTTCGTGCGGCGAACGCTTGACCCCTTACGGGTCGCTTCGCGACCGTCTTCCCCCACGGGGGAAGAGGAGTCCGCGACGGCGGCACGCGCGTCCTCCGCCCCCTATGGGGGCGGACAGACCGCGAAGCGGTCAGGTGGGGGCAAGTGCTCGACAGCGCTTCGCTCGCCATCCGCCGAGCACAGGCGCCCTTCCCTCCCCTTCATGGGGAGGTGGCGGCGCCAGGGTCGGGCGGGGCCTGCTGAGCCCGCGGACCTAGACCCCCAAACACCCTGCACCGCTCCCCACCCGATCCGCTGCGCGGGCCGCCCTCCCCACGAGGGGGAGGGAAATCCGCGGCGACCGAGCGCCCCCCCAAAGAAAAACGGCGGGCTCCGAGGAGCCCGCCGCCATTCCAGCTTTCGCTTGAGTGCTTGACCTTAGAAGTCCAGGTCGAAGCCGAACCGCACGTAGCGCGGATCTTGGTAGGCGATCGGCTTGCGGTAGTTGGCCGAGTAGCCGCCACCGGTCGTTTCGCCGCGCTCTTCGAACGACGTGATGCTGTCGGCGTTGAACACGTTGAAGATGTCGGCGCGCAGAACCAGGTTGCCACCCAGAGCCATGATCTTTTCCGGCACGGTGTAGCGCACGGACAGATCGAGGGTCGTGGTCCAATCGGTGTCTTGCGTGGTGCCGCGCGGAACCGGCGCGCTCGGAGACAGCAGGGCGCCGGTGCTCGAGAACGTCTTACACCAGCGCGAAGCCGCACCGTAACCAGCCGAGTTGCCGTCGGTCGGGTGACGACCCAGGCAGCCCTGATGCTTCGGCGAGATGACCCGGGCGTTGGCGCCGAACATCAGGTTGTCGGTCACGGCGTAGGAGCCGAAGACCTTGAACTGATGGGCGTGGTGGTTCGGGAGCAGGCCGTACTGGTTGTCGGTCAGACCGACGAAGTCATACAGCACGGTCGAACCGGCGTCGGCTTGGTTGTTGTCCGACAGGACGGTGCCTTCGTAGTTGCCCTTGCTTTCCGACAGGACGTACGAACCCTTGACGCCCCACTTGCCGTCGAACGCACGCTCGAAGGTGAATTCCAGAGCGATGTATTCGCGCTTCGGAACCGGGAAGCCCAGCTCGTCCTTGGTGAAGGTCAGTTGCTTCGGCAGAGCGGCCGCGGCGGCGATGGTGGCCGCGTCGTGGACGCGAGCGTCGGGCTGACGGAGCTTGATCGTCAGATCTTCACCCGGGTTGAAGACGATGTACTGCCACGAGTTGTTGAAGATCGTTTCGCAGGCGTCCAGCGTCGCGCCGGTGACGTGGGCGTTACACCACTTCACGACGAACGGGTCGAGGGTCGTGTCTTCCGAGATGCGGTTCAGCTTGCGGTAGGTCAGGTTGACGCCGGCCTTCCACAGATCGTTGACCTGGCGCTCGTAGCCGACGGTGTATTCGTCTTCCTGCGAAGCCTTGATGCCCACGGCGGCCTTCGAGTAGGCCGGCTCGGCGATGCCGAGACCGAACGACACCGTACAACCTTCGACGTTCGGCGAACCGGCGACGACGACCTGCGGGCAGCCCGTGAACGTACCAGCCGGGAGGCCCGGGTTGGTCGTCGTGGTGATCTGCGTGCCCAGAGCGGTCGGAGCGCTGTTGGCGCCCAGAGTGAAGTTCGGACCGTTGGTGGTGCCGAGGACGTAGCCCGGCGCGTAGAAGAACGCGCTGTAGCCGAGGTCGGCGCCGCGGTACGACAGGTTCGACGCCGGCGGGATGTAGTAACGGCCGAACGAGGCCGAGATCTTATCCTTGCCTTCGCCCACCGGATCCCAGGTCACGCCAAAGCGCGGGCCCCAGTTGTCCTTCAGATCCAGAACGGTTTCACCCAGCAGGTTGTCGAGGGTGAAGTTGTCGTGACGGATGCCGAGTTGCAGGTTCAGGGTCGGGGTGATGTCCCACGCGTCCTGGATGTACCAGGCTTCGTTGCCGCCGTGGACCGGCGCGCCGCCGAAGCGGTTGGTCGACACTTCCACGTAGTTCACGCCGCCCAGAACGCCGTTGGCGTCCTTGGCCGTCGGGTTGGCCGCGTCGTACTTCGGACGGTGATAGAAGTAGGCGATGCCGTTGGCGCCCGGACCGGTGTCGATCGAGGCGTGGTTCAGCGTCGTCTTTTCCTTGTCGTAGCCCGTCCGGACGTGGTGGTCGCCCAGCAGGTTGAAGTAGAAGTCGCCGTCGATGCGGTAGAATTCGCGCAGCGTCTTGCGGCTTTCGATCGTGCCCTGCTTCTGGGTGCTGATCGTGGTCGTGGCCTGGCCGTCGACGTCGCTGGTGACCAGCGGGTCAACGGTGTTGCCCGGCAGCACGCTGTTGGAGTCGCGGTTGCGACCGTAGGCGGCCGACAGAGTGAACCAGTCGGTGAACGTGCCGGTGTAGCGGGCCACGTAGTTCACGCCGCCTTGACGATAGACGGTCGAGGGCAGCTGGGCGCCGATGGTGTCGGTGGCGGCGGTGTAGGCGTAGGCGCTACGGTTGACGGTCCGCTGGGTGTCGAAATAGGTCAGTTCGACGCGTTGACGGTCGGTGATGTAGCCGTCCAGCTTGGCGCCCCAGAACGGGTCGTTGGACTTGTCGACGGTGTACTGGCCGAGGGTCTTGAAGGCCGTGCTGTCCGAGTCGTCGCGCTGTTGGTTCAGCACGTAGAAGAACAGGTGGTCCTTGATCACCGGGCCGCTGACTTCGAAGGTGCCGCTCTTGCGCGAGCGCTTACCTTGGTGGTTGGCGATGATGTAGGTGTCCGGCGAGTCTTCCTTCAGGCCGTCCATTTCGAAGTTGCCGTGCACGGCGAACTTGAAGTCGTTCGAACCCGACTTGGTGACAGCGTTGATGACGCCGCCCGTGGCGCGGCCGAACTCGGCGGGGTAGCCGCCGGTCTTCACTTCGATCGACTTGTAGAAGTCGAACGGCACTTCGGCGGCGCCGATGTACGTGTCGAAGTTGGTGATGTTCAGGCCGTTGATGTAGAACGCGTTTTCAGCGACCGAACCGCCGCCGACCGACGGTTGACCGCCGAAGTTGGCGGCGCTGGGCGCGGTGCCGACGCGGGCCGAGCTGCCGGTGACGACGCCCGGAGCCAGTTGAACCACGGCCGTCAGCGAGCGACCGATCGGCGCTTGCTTGGTCAGGGTTTCCATATCGACGGTCAGACCCTTGGTCGTCGCGGCGAAGTCCAGTTGCGGGTTGGCGGTGGCCGTGACGACCACTTCGCTGACCGCGCCGCCGACTTCCGTCAGCGTGAACGAGTAGGCGGTCGAACCACCCAGGGCGACGCGGACGTTGCCGTCGTTGGTCGGCTGGTAGCCTTCCTTGGCGATCGAGACGGCGTAGCCGCCGATCGGGATCAGGGGAACGCGGAATTGGCCGTTGCCGTCGGTGGTGACGGTGCGGGTGAAACCTTGGTCCAGCGACTTAACCGTGACGGTCGCGTCCGGAACGGTGACGCCGGCCGAGTCCTTGACGGTGCCGAGCAGCGAGCCCGAGCTGTAGTCCTGGGCGCTGGCCAGGGTCGGGATCGCCGTGGCGACCGCCGTGACGGCCAGCGGCGCGGCGACGGTGGCCAGGCCGGCCAGCAGCGTCGACGTCAAAAGACGCGCGCGAGCGCCGCCCTTGGTGGAATTCATCTTCATAATATCCCCTCTGACATGGCGAAGCATCCCGACCGCCCGCACGCGCCCTTTTCGGGGGCGTTACGTTCGGCCTGTCTGGATTTTTGCCCCAACTCCACCACGAGAACTTAGGTGTCCCGGAAAACATTTCCCCGGTTGGGGTGACGTTAGGAGGCGCGCCGCGCGCCGGTCAATTCCCATTACCAGTCCGTAATAACATCGCCTCGGCCTGTCGCATTATCGCAACACGATCGCCTCATTTCTGACGAACGCCGCTCAGATTTTCCACAAACCGATGGATAACACGGGTCTCAACCCCCGTATCCTCTTGGGTTCACAGGTAAATTCGACCCGTTCGCGGCAATGGCCGACCCGGAGCGAAGATTTGCGATCGAGCAGGTCAAAATGCCCCGCATCGTGTTGACATTCGAGAAAACACCCCAAGAAACAGCCACGTTATCGGTATCAAATGCCGAACACTGACGATGGGTGCGAAATTTTTCCCATGTATCGCTCAAATTTCCGACACATTTCACCGTCGCCGACCGTTGCACGGGCGCCCAAGTGCCGGGATGATGGGCGTCAGCCGGCTCGAAGCCGCCCTCCCCGTCTCCCCACGAGTGACAAGCCATGACTGCGTTCCGACGTGTAACCGACTCGCTCTCGGTCAGCCCTCAGATCGCCATCGACGACCTGGATCGCGCCGCGAGCGAAGGCTTCGTCCTGGTGATCAACAATCGTCCCGACGACGAGGAGCCGGGCCAGCCTTCCAGCGCCCAGGTCGAGGCCGCGGCCCGGGCCGCGGGCCTGGACTACGTGCATATTCCGGTGCGGGGCGGACCGACCTACGACCAGGTCGAGGCCGTGCGTCGCGCGGTCGAAGGCGCGGAGGGACCGGTGCTGGCCTTCTGTCGTTCGGGCACTCGCTCGATCGTTACCTGGTCCCTGGGCCAGGCCGCCTCGGGCGCGGCCGATCGCGCCACGCTGGTGCGCCAGGGCGCCGACGCCGGCTACGACCTGTCGGGCGTGCTCGGCGTCTAGGTATAGAGTCTAGTAGTGGTGGCTAAGGGCGACCCGGGCCGCCATCGCCGATGGTTCGGGCTCGCAGCTGGCCAGCACGAACTGGGCCGCGATGAGACACAGGATCGCGAAGGCCGCGCGCTGGAGCCGTTTTGAAACAAAAATCGCTGCGTCGGCGGTCATGATCGGTACTCCGGGAGGTTTACGGATCGTTCACCGCAAGACCGGCGCCGAAACCGCCCCTTTTCAGAGGCCGACATGATCCCCTTCGTCCGCGAGATCGAGTTCGAATACGGGCGCTGCGACCAGGTCTCGCCGCTGATCCGCCGCGTGATCGCCGACAATCCGGGCCCCTTCACCTATGTCGGCACCGGCACCTACATCGTCGGACGCGGGACGGTGGCGGTCATCGATCCGGGCCCGGACCTGGACGGTCATCTCCAGGCGCTGCTGGCGGCGCTGGAGGGCGACACGGTCAGTTGCATTTTGGTCACGCACCACCACAGCGACCACTCTCCCCTCGCCCGCCCGCTGCAGAGGGCGACGGGAGCGACGATCCACGGACGCCGCGCGCCGCATCTAGCCGAGTTGGCCCCCGGGCTGGCCTTGGAAGCCGGCGAGGACGAGGGTTTCCGCCCCGATGTCGAGATCGCCGACGGCGACGTCTTCGAGGGCCCCGGCTGGAGCCTGCGCGCCGTGACCACGCCGGGCCACACCTCCAACCACGTCTGCTTCGCCCTGAAGGAGGAGAACGCCCTGTTCTCCGGCGATCACGTGATGGGCTGGTCGACCACGGTGATCACCCCGCCCGACGGCGACATGGGCGACTATTTCGCCAGCCTGGAGAAGGTGAAGGCCGAGGGGTTCGACATCCTGTGGCCGACCCACGGCTCGCCGATCCGCGACGTGGCGCCGTTCATCCAGGCCTATGCCGACCACCGCCGCTCGCGCGAAGCCCAGGTGCTGGCCGCCCTGGCCCAGGGCCCGACCACGATCAAGGCCATGGTCCCCACGCTCTACGCCGCCGTCGATCCCCGCCTGCATCCGGCCGCCGCCATGTCCGTGCTGGCCCACATGATGCTGCTGGTGAAGGAAGGCCGGGTCAGCTGCGACGGCGAGCCGGGGCTGGACAGCGTCTACCGCCTGGCCTGAGCGCTCTTCAGCGCTGGTTGGCGAACCAGTCCGGATGGAACCAGTCGAAGCCGATCACCCGCACCTTGTCGTCGGAAAGCTGCTGGATGACGGTCAGCCGGCCGGCCGGCGTGTCGGGCGCGGGGAAATACGACAGCCCCAGCAGGGGCTCCTTGGACTGCAGCACGATGCGCGCGTCGCCGGCGTCCTCGCCCTCGGCCTTGAAGAAACTGGCCACCATCCAGCCGTGCGGATCCTGCCAGAGGCCCACATAGTCCGCGATCAGCCGCGCGCCGTCCCGCCGATATCCCACCCGGTCCACCGCGATCAGCTGCGCGCCGCCGAGGTCTGGCGCGAGCCGTGCGAACACCACGGACGGCCGCGCGGCCTCGGCCCGGTCGTTGGGGGTGATCTTGTGATCCCGGATCTCGAAACCCTCGCCGGTCCGTAGGACGGCCTGTCCCATCTTGTAGCCGACGACGAAGGCGGCGCAGGCGCCTTCCAGATCCTCGGTCTCGACCAGCCGAGGAGGGTCCACCGCGATCCGCTCGCTCCAGGTCACGGTCGCCTTGGCGGCCGCGGCGTCGCCCGCCGTCGCCTTGAAGTCGGCCAGACGCCGGCCGGACGGAGCACAGGCGATCGCGGTGGCGTCGTCGGAGTCGCCGCCGGCCTGGGCCCAGGCCGAGGACGCGGTCAGGAGGCTCGTCGTCGCCAGGCCGGACAGCAGGATCGCTCGCAACGCCATCGACGCGCACTCCAACGCAACCGCCAGGGCGGGCACTGTCCGACGGCCGGCGCGACGAGGCCAGCCGAAATCGCCTAGCCCCTGACCACCGCCAGCAGGTCGCCCACGCGCCGGCAGTTGCGGCCCATGTCGCCGCCGGCTTCGCGGCCGATCGCCCGCATGTCGACCCGCGCCCCGGCCGTGTCGGGCCGCACCCGCACGACCAGGTCGTCCTTCAGGCCGTACCAGAAGCTCTGGCCGGTGGCCTCCAGCCGGCCGTCCATCGGGTCGTCGGTGACGATCGCCAGGCCGGCCGCCTGCACGGCGGCCTTGGCCGCCTCGTAGGCGTCGGTCGGCGAGCGGGACAGGATCAGCGGCCGGGCGGCCGCGCAGGTCTCGGCGTTGACGTCGGCGACGCGGCGGCCGGCGAAGGCCAGCGAGCCGACCGGCAGGCTGGGATCGGCCTCGACGGTCTGGGCCTCGCCGCCCCGGGCCGCCAGGGCGGCGTCCGACAGCATCAGCGGCGTCTTCCAGTCGGTGGAGACGTCGTGGATCGGCGGCGCGCGGCCGCCCATGGCGTTGGCCGCGACCATGGCGCCCAGGGTGGCGACGGTGATCGCCAGGGCCAGCAGCGCCTTCTTCCAGAACCGCGAGAAGCCGCCGAATAGCGCGAAGATCAGGCCCAGCACGCCGGTGGCGACGCCCAGCATGGCGGCCTTCGGAGCCCAGTCCAGGGTCATCTGGTCGTAGCCGAGGGCCAACGGGATCACGCCGAACTTCACGCCCAGCGCGCCGGCCGCGACCAGCAGGGCCGGCGCCAGGGCGATCACCACCGCCAGGTCCAGCAGCCCGGAGGTGAAGCCGCCCTTGGCCTTGGCCGACTTGTCCGCTTTCGCCTTGGCCTTCTTGCCCTTGCGGCTGGGGACCAGCGGCATGGCCAGCGGCGCTTCCTCCGTGACCAGGACCGGCGGGGCGTTGAAGGCCTCTTCCGGCACGGGCGCGATCCCCGGCGCGGGGGTCAGCGGACCCAGGGGGAAGTGCTCCTCCTGGCCGCGCTGCTCGAACAGGGGCTCAGCCTCCGACCCAGACGGTGTCGCCGCGGGCTCGTTGATCGGCGACGCCGGTTCGAGTTCGGCCGCCGCGTCGGCGTGCGCCAGGGCCTCGACCATCTGCGGCTCGGGCAAGGGCGGCGGCTCCGACAACGGCTCCTCGGGCTCGGGCGCGTAGATCCGCGCGGCCTGCGCCCCGTCGGCGGCGGCCAGGGTGGCGGTCGGCGTTTCGGGCTCGGGCTCGGCCTCGGCGGCCCCTTCAGCGACCGTCGCGGCGGCCACGCCCGGCAGCACATAGTCCTTCATGCGCTGGCGGATCAGCTTCTTGTCGATCTTGCCGGTCGCGCCCAGCGGGATCTCGTCGACGAAGACCACGTCGTCGGGCATCCACCACTTGGCGATCTTGCCCTGCAGGAACTCCAGGAACTCTTCCTTGGTGGCGGTCTCGCCGTCCTTCAGCTTGACCAGCAGGATCGGCCGCTCGTCCCATTTGGGATGGGCCACGCCGATCACCGCCGTCATCGCCGCCTTGGGATGGCCCAGGGCGATGTTCTCGATGTCGATCGTGCTGATCCACTCGCCGCCCGACTTGACCACGTCCTTGGCCCGGTCGGTGATCTGCATGAAGCCGTGGTCGTCGATGGTGGCCACGTCGCCGGTGTCGAAGAAGCCCTCCTCGTCCAGGATCTTGCCGCCCGCGCCCCGGAAGTATTCGGCGGCGATGATGGGGCCGCGGATCTTCAGGTTGCCGAAGCTCTTGCCGTCGTGCGGCAGGCGCTGGCCCGCGTCGTCGGTCAGCTTCAGCTCCACGCCCAGGGGCGGCCGGCCCTGCTTGAGCCGGTAGGGCATCTGCTGGTCGTAGGGCAGCTTTTCCAGCTCGTCGGTCATCACCGACAGCGTGCCGACCGGCGAGGTCTCGGTCATGCCCCAGGCGTGGACCACCTCGACGTCGTAGTCGTCGTGGAAGGCGCGGATGATGTGCTCGGGACAGGCCGCCCCGCCGATCACCACCTTCTTCAGCACCGGCAGCTTGGCGCCGCTTTCCTTCAGGTGTTGCAGCAGCATCTGCCAGACCGTCGGCACGGCGGCCGAGAAGGTGACGCCTTCGGTGTCGAGCAACTCGAAGATCGAGGCGCCGTCCATCTTGGCGCCCGGCATGACCATCTTGGCGCCGGTGCCGGGAGCCGAGAACGCCACGCCCCAGGCGTTGGCGTGGAACATCGGCACCACCGGCAGGATCACGTCCTTCTGCGACAGGCCCATCACGTCCGGCTGCAGGGTGATCAGGGTGTGCAGCACGTTGGAGCGGTGCGAATAGAGCACGCCCTTGGGATCGCCCGTCGTGCCCGAGGTGTAGCAGAGCCCAGCCGCCGTGCCCTCGTCGAAGCCGCCCCAGGCGCAGTCGGCGTGGTGCTGCTCGACCAGGTCCTCGAAGCACAGCAGGCCCTTGAAGTTGGGCGTCTCGCCCGCCGGTTTGAAGTCGGCCGGCATGTGGTCGCCGTCGGTGAACAGCACCACGTGCTCGACGGTCGGCAGGTGTTGCAGGATGCCGGCGATGATCGGCAGGAAGGTCAGGTCGACGAAGATCGCGCGGTCGCCGGCGTGGTTGGCGATCCAGGCGATCTGCTCGGGGAACAGGCGCGGGTTCAGCGTGTGGCACACCGCGCCGATGCCCATGATGCCGTACCAGGCCTCCATGTGGCGGCCGGTGTTCCAGGCCAGGGTGCCGACCCGGTCGCCCGGCTTGATCCCCATGCCCAGCAAGGCGTTCGACACCCGCTTGGCGCGCTGGTGGATCGCGCCGTAGGTGGTGCGGACGATCGGCCCCTCGACCGACCTGGTGACGACCTCGCGCGCGCCGTGCCACTGGGCGGCGTGGTCGATGATCTTGTCGACCGTCAAGGCCCCGTGCTGCATCAAGCCCTGCATAGGCCCCACTCTCCCGATCCGTTATCGTTGTTCAGACAACGCTACCGGGCCGGCGACGGCCGCGCAACGCGGCGCGCGCCCGGAGCGAACCCAAACCCGGTCGCGCTGATCCGCCGCAGGGCGTGTTCAGATCATCGAGGGCGCGATAGCCTATTGTGTCGGTTGGCCGACGGGGCGGGGACGGGACTGGATTCGGGTGCGAGGCTTCGACGCCATATGGGCCGACGACCGGCTGGACGAGGTGGCGCTGGACACCCATCGCCTGCTGCCGTCCCGGCTTATCCCGGCCCTTCTGACGACCGCGGTCGCCACATACGCCCTGGGGTTCCCGACCGCGGTGGGCTGGCTGCTGGCGCTGGCCGCGGCCGAAGGTCTGGCACGGCTCGCGACCCGGCGGTTCAAGGCTGGCGTTCCCGGCTCGCCGCGCGCCCGAGCCGCCTTCGTCTGGGCGGCCCTGCCGATCAACCTGATCTGGGCCAGCCTGGCGGCGATGTTCTGGCTGTCGACCAAGGCCGATCTCAAGCTGGCCGCCTTCGCCATCTGGGCGGGACAGATCATCTATACCCAGAACTTCCGTCACCAGCCGGTCGCCCTGCTGGCGATCAGCGCCGTCGCGCCGATGATCAGTCTGTTGGTCTTTCCGGTCTTCTTCATGCCCGGCGACGGCGTAGGTCCAAACACCGCGCGCCTAGGCCTGGCGATGGTGGTGCTGACCACGATCAGCGTGATGGTGGCCAATCGCGCCGCCGCCAACCGGATGGACGCCCTGACCCGCGGCCTGCGCGAGGAGCGCGAGCGGGCCCTGGAGGCCAATCGCGCCAAGTCCACCTTCGTGGCCGTCACCAGCCATGAACTGCGCACGCCGATGAACGGCCTGCTGGGCATGGCCTACGCCCTGGACCGCACCAACCTCAACGAGGCCCAGCGCCGCCACGTGCGGCTGATGATCAAGTCGGGCGACAGCCTGATGCAGGTGCTCAACGACGTGCTGGACCTGTCGAAGATCGAGGCCGGAAAGGTCGACCTGGACCACGTGGCCACCAATCTGCACGACCTGGTCCGCGCGGCCGGCGACGCCTGGCGCGACGCCGCCGCCGAGAAGGGTCTGTGGCTGCGCACCGAGATCGACCCGTCCGCCCCCGCCTGGATCCTGGCCGACCCCCAGCGCATCCGCCAGGTGCTGATGAACCTGATCTCCAACGGCCTGAAGTTCACCAGCCAGGGCGGGGTGACGATCCAGCTGTCGGCGCCGGGTTCGCCCTCCGCCGACGGCGCCTGCGAGATCCTGCTGCGGGTGGTCGACACCGGCGTCGGCGTCGACGCCGACTTCCACGACCGCATCTTCGACAGCTTCACCCAGGCCGACAACGCCGTCTCGCGCAGCCACGGCGGCACGGGCCTGGGCCTGACCATCTCGCGCGCCCTGGCCCGCCAGATGGACGGCGATCTGGTCTTGGAGAGCGGAGTCGGCGGCGCGGCGTTCGCCTTCACCCTGCGCGCCGTCCCGGTCGCCGCGCCCGCCGTGACGGCCGACGAGTTCGAGGATCAGGACGCGCCGGACCTGGACTCCCTGCGAATCCTGATGGCCGAGGACAACGCCATCAACCAGGTCGTGGTGCGCACCATGCTGGAGGCGACCGGCGTGGCCCTGACCATCGTCGACGACGGCCAGGCGGCCCTGCACGCCCTGAAGGCCGACGCGTTCGACGCGGTGCTGATGGACATCAACATGCCGGTGATGGACGGCATCACCGCCCTGAACGCCATCCGGGCCGGCGTGGCCGGCGATCCGAGCATCCCGGTCATCGCCCTGACCGCCTCGGCCATGTCGGGCGACCGCGAGCGCTTTCTCGCGATGGGCTTCGACGATCACCTGGGCAAGCCGATCCGGCCGGCCGACCTGCTGTCGGCGATCTGCACGGCGGTGCGGCCGAAGGGCCGCTGCACCGAGGCGGCGCAGTCTTAGCGCCATTTTCCAACGCGATGGCGCTTGCAAAAATAAATAGCGGCCGATCCCTTCCAGCCTCTGATTTTCATTGGGAGCCGCAGTTGAAACTCGATCTGAAGCGCATCGTGGTCTTTACGGCCGACGTGCCGGGCCTTGCCCGTTTCTACCAGGACGTCATCGGTCTCGCCGTGCTCGGTCGGGAAGACGGATGGGTCGAGTTCGACGCCGGCCCGTGCCGCCTGGCGCTCCACCATGGAAAGCCGGTCGTGGGTCAGCGCCCGCCCAAGCTGGTGTTCTTCGCCGCCGACGTCGCCGCCGCCAAGGCCATGCTGCAACGGCGCGGGGCCGTCGTGCTGGGTCCGGTCAAGTCCACGAGCACCTTCGACATGTGCGACGGCAAGGATCCGGACGGCAATCCGTTCCAGATCTCGAGCCGAGGCTAGCCGCCTTTAGCCCATCGACTCCGCCAGGGCCCGGGCCTCGTCCTCGAAGGCGCTGACCGTGTCGACGCGGCGCCAGGCGATGTCGCCGGTGTCGCGGGCCAGCTGGCTTTCCAGCACCGCCACGTCAGCGTCCGACGCGTCGTTGACGCGGGCGGCGACGCGCGCGCGCAGCACCTCGGGCGGGGCCTCCAGCCAGACGCCCTGGAAGGCGACGTCGACCTGCTTGGCCAGGGCCTCGGCGCGGGCCCGCTGCTCGGGTTTCAGGAACACCGCGTCGACCACCACCGAGCGGCCGCCGGCCAGGGTCAGACCTGCGTCGCGGAACAGCTCGTCATAGACCCGCTCGCTCATTTCCGGCGTGTAGGCTTCCTTCGGCAGGCGGTGCAGCGAGGGCACGCCGCACAGGCGCTTGCGGATCTCGTCGGTGCGCAGGACCACCGCCCCCGGGGCCGCGCCCAGGCCGGGCGCGCAGACCCGGGCGAAGGTCGACTTGCCCGAACCGGAGAAGCCGCCCGTCGCCACCAGGCTGACCGGCTTGGGCGCCAGGTGCTCCAGGGCCGTGGCCAGATAGGCGCGCGCGGCCTCGTCGTCGTTGCTGTAGGCCCAGACGTGGGTGCGCACGGCGGCGCGGACGCTGAGCATCAGCGGCAGGGCGGCCAGGCCGGTCCACAGGCCTTCGCCGAAGGTGCGGCCGGCCTCGTCCAGATAGGCGTTCAGCACCCGGCCGGCGGCGTCGCGGCGACGGCGGAAGTCCAGGTCCATCAGCAGGAAGGCCAGGTCGTACTGGACGTCGATGTCCGACAGCGAGTCGTTGAACTCGATGCAGTCGAACAGGATCGGCTTGCCGTCCTCGACCAGGATGTTGCCCAGGTGCAGGTCGCCATGGCAGTGCCGGGCGAAGCCCTGGCCGGCCCGTTCGTTCAGCAGCGGACCCAGGCGCTCCAGCGCGAGATCCGTCTCGGCGATCAGCCGCTCGACAGCTTGCGCGCCTAGCCGAGGCGCCAGGCCGCGCAGCAGGTTGGCGTTCGAAGCGATGGTGTAGCCCAGGGCCCCCACCCCGCCGCCTTGCGGGCGCAGCGGCGCGCCGGCGTGGAACTGGGCGATGGTGCGGCCCAGGGATTCCTCGAGCGCGTCGTCGATCGCCCAGGGTTGCTGGGCCAGCACGCCCTGCTCGTCGAAGCGGCGCATCTCCAGCAGGTACTCGACGATCTCGCCGGTCCCGTCCATCTCGACCCCGCCAGCCTCGGTGCGCGTCAGGCGGCGTACGGCGCGGTAGATGTCGGGCGCGGCGGCGCGGTTGAAGCTGAGCTCGCGCTCCAGCGACCAGCGGCGCAGCTCCAGGGTGGAGTAGTCGAGAAAGCCGAAATTGACCGGGCGCTTGACCTTCCAGGCCGCCTCGCCGACCAGGAACACGCGGGCGCACGAGGTCTCGATCACCCGATCGGCCCGCTCGCCCATCCAGGCGGCCACTTCCTGCTCGCGAACCGTCTCCGCGTCCTTGATCACGCCCAAACCCTTTTAGAAACGCCGGAATTCGGGCGCCGGCGGTCCCCATAGCGGAAAGTTGGAGCCACGTCGCGCCCGGCGCGCTTGCTTACGCTTGGGTTGAATGTCTATGGTTGATTAACCATAGATCGAGTCAGAACCGCATGCTCGCCGGCGCAATCCTCAATCGGTCCGAACGCAAGAAGACCGAAATCCTCACCGCCGCGCGCGGCGTCTTTCTCCGAGAAGGCTATTCCGCGGCCGGCATGGAGGTGGTGGCCCGCATAGCCGGGGTGTCCACGGCCACCCTCTACGCCCACTTTCCCAGCAAGGCCAAGCTGTTCGAGATCGTCGTCCACGACGCGGTCGGACCCATGGCCGAGCCCGTGCGCGAGAGCGTCGGGACGAAGGGCGACGCCCGCGCCCGCCTGACCAGCCTGGCCCTGGCCTATGCGACCCTCATGTCGCGGCCCGTGACCCGGGCGATGTTCCGGATGGTCGCCAGCGAACGCCGGCGCTTCGGCGCCGTGGCCGACCATGTCGTGCGCAGCGCCTACCAGGACCTGGCCGGCGCGGCGATCCAGGTCATCGACGACCTGGTCGCGACCGGCGAGCTGACGGTCGATCATCCCGTTCGGGCCGCCGGCCAACTGCTGGGCATGCTGGACCACGCCACCCTGGTGCTGGGCCTGACCGCCGGCGACGAGGCCCAGCCGAACCGGCCGCTGGCCGACATCTGCGCCGACGCGGTCGAGACGTTCCTGGCGCGCTACGGCGCCCGCTGAGCCCGGCCCGGCCTCCGCGTTCCAACGACCTCCCAGGTCGTTGAACGACGGCCCTCGTCGTCGATATCGTGTCCGGCCGCGCCCAGCGTGGCGCATCGGGCCGAGGCGGCCGGCGTATTTTCGGGAGATCCTGCGTGAAGACCTTTGTGAGCATCGGGCTGGCCCTGGCCCTCTCCGCCAGCGCCTCGGCGTCCGCCCTGGCCGCGCCCGCCCCCCCTCCCGCCACGACGGCGAGGCTGGACCACGTCCTGCTCTGGGGTCGCGGCATCGACGAGGTCACCGCGATCATGGCCGTGAAACTGGGCTTCCAGGTCCGGGCGGGCCGGGACCCGGGCGGCGTCGCCAACCGCTACATCCGCTTTTCGGACACCAGCTTCCTCGAACTGCTGGGCGTCACCCGCCCCGATCCAGACTACGACCCCGGCATGAAGGACGACCGGATCGCGCTGAAGGAGCAGCCGGGCGCGCGCACCTTCGGCTTCCGCGCCTCGAACCTGGACGCCGTCCAGGCCTCGCTGAAGGCGTTGGGCTATCCGGTGACGCAGATGTTCGCCGGCCCGGACAGCGCCAAGCCCGGCTGGCGGCTGTTCGCCTTCGACAAGGCGCCGTTGTCCAGCAACACCTTCTACATCGACTACAACAGCGGCTACGCGCCGGATCAGGCCGATCCGTCCAACCAGGACGACTACCGCGTCACGCGCGAGCATCCCAACAGCGCCAGGACGTTGTCGGCCATCTGGCTGGTCTCGGCCGATCCCGAGGCCGACCGCGCGGCGCTGGCGCGCATGGGCCACGGCGGCGCGGTCCCCGTCAGCCTGCCGGCGGTGGGCGCCAAGGGCTGGTGCGTGCCGGTCGGGCCGACCGCCCTCCTCACCCTGACGCCCGACGGCCCCGGCGCCGCGGCCGACGCGCTGACCAAGGGTCCGCGCATCCTGGGCGTCAGCCTTGGCGCCGCCGACCTGGGCCGGGCCCAGCGCTGGGTCGAGCGCGGCTACGAGCGCAAGTTGACCCGCTACGCCGGCCTTCAGGACGAGTCGTTCCTGGCCCCGACGAGCCAGGACCTGGGCTTGCTGATCGAGTTCCACGGCCTGGCGAGGGCCGACGCGAACCCTTGTGGTCCATTGGGCGGCCCGTCAGGGAAATAGGCGCTTGGTCTCCCAGCCCTGGCCCGCCCGCTCATAGACCAGCCGTTCGTGCAGGCGGAACGGGCGGTCGCGCCAGAACTCGATGACCTGGGGAACCACGCGATAGCCCGACCAGTGCGGGGGGCGGGGCACCTTGCCGATCCCGAACTTCAGCGCCATCTCGGCCACCCGGCGCTCCAAGGCCAGGCGGTCGGGCAGCGGGCGCGACTGGTCGCTGGCCCAGGCGCCCAGCTGACTGTGGCGGGCGCGGCTGGCGAAATAGGCGTCGGCCTCGGCCTCCGTCACCGGCTCGACCACGCCGCGCACCCTCACTTGGCGGCGCAGCGACTTCCAGTGGAACAGCAGGGCCGCCTTGGGCTGCCCGCCCAGCTCCGCGCCCTTGGCGCTCTGGGTGTTGGTGTAGAAGACGAAGCCGCGCGCATCGACGCTCTTGAGCAGCACCATGCGCGAGTCCGGCAGGCCGTCGGCGTCGACGGTGGACAGGGCCACGGCGTTCGGATCGCTGGGCTCGCCCTTGCCGGCCTCGGCCAGCCACTCTTCGAACAGGCGGATCGGATCGCCCTCCGGCAGCAGCGGCGGGGGCGTGGCCTCGGTCACCTGGCGGACATAGTCGTCCTCGGACGGCGAGGCGGGGATCAGGGGCGCGTCGGTCATCAGGTGGATATAGGACAACTACCTTCCATAGTGGACACTTCGTCCGGAATTTCGGACGACGACATCCAAGATGTAACTCCTTAGCTGCTCAAACGGCGGTAGCGCTCCGACGTGACCGCACCCATAGTGGCAACATGACATTCTTCGTGAAGGTAATCCCACCGAGCCGTCGCGCCCGCATTCACAGCGGCGAGTGCAAATTTTGCCGCGACGGCCAGGCCATGGAGAACCAAGACAAGGGCACAGGCCCGACGTACTGGCATCCCGCCTACCCCACCAAAGGGATAACCTTGGTGGAGGCAGAAGCGTTTATGAACGGGCTAGGCTCGCGCTATGTCGACACGGGAAAATGTCCTTACTGCATGAAGGAGCTTGCTTGACGCGTCAGGCCTGTCGCGCGCATCTGCCGCGCGAGACTTGAAGGACACCTGATGAAACTCGGCACGCGGGCGCGACTGGCCTGGATCCCCCTGGCGCTGTGGTGCGCGGCCGGCCTGTGGATCGGCTATGTCGAGGCGATCAAGTGGAAGGGCGACGACGTCCAGGACTGGATCATCCTGGCGGCCGGCGGCCTGTTCCTGTTCGCGGGCGGGGCCTGGAACCTGTGGCGGCTGCGCGCCAAGGCGGCCGAGCGGGCGCGGGTCGAGGGGCCCGAGGTGGACGAGCCGGTCACCTGGCATCGCAAGAGCGGCTCGTGGGCGGTGATCGCCTTCGCCGCCGGGGTGGCTGGCGTGTTCGGCCTGGTGTGGCTGATGGGCAGCCAGATCCGCTAACCGGCGCGCTTGACAACGCTTGAAAAAGTTAACTTAACGCCCCGTTGACCAAACGGCGGCAGGGTCGGCGGCATGACCGTTGGCGTATCCTCCGCTCTGAGCCTGCAAGCCGCCCGCGCGATCCTGGGCGTCGCCCCCGGCGCGGACGAGCGCGAACTGCGGGCCGCCTATCGCGAAGCCGCCAAGCGCGCCCACCCCGACCGGCCCGGCGGCGACGCGGCCCTGTTCCGCGACGTGCTGGCCGCCTACCGCCTGCTGCAGGACGCCCCGACCCGGCAGATCCATTTCCCGCCCGCCGTCGCCGAGCCCGCCCGGGTCGAGCAGGCCACTCTGCGGATCGACGCCGCCATGGCCTTCGCCGGCGGCACGCTGGACCTGGCCCTGGACGCCCGCAAGCTGCGCCTGACCCTGCCCGCCGGCCTGCGCGAGGACGACAAGGTGCGGGTCGAGAACGTCACCTTCCGCGTCACGCTCAAGCACGATCCCGACGCCCTGGTGCGCGGCGGCGACCTGTGGCTGACCGCGCGGCTGGACGCCCGCGCCCTGGCTGAAGGCGGCCGGATCGAGGTCGCCACGGCCCTGGGTCCGCGCCTGGTCTGGATCTCGACCAAGGCCGCCGCCCGCGGCCTGGTGCGCCTGCCCGGCCAGGGCCTGCCCGCCCGCGGCCCGCACCGGGCCGGCGACCTGTTCCTGCGCCTGGAAGCCCTGGGCGACGGCGCCGAGAGCGCCGCCCGCTCGCAGCTGAAACGCTTCGCGGCCGCCTGGGCGGCTTAGCCCTTTCCAACCCACGACCTGACGGTTCTACTGCCTCCGACGCCGCCGAAGAGCGGACGGGAGGAGCGATCATGACCCAGGAAGCCCTGCGCGCCCGGCGCGAGACCATCGTGCGCGAGCACATGGCCGACGAGATCGACCACGCCTGGGACAAGGTGCTGGCGACCTTCCCCCACCCCCACTACGAGATCATCGCCACCGGGGCGGTCTATGACGGCCGACCCGACGTCGAGCGCTACTACAAAAGCTCGCGCCAGACCTTTCCCGACCAGCGCAACACCCTGCTGTCGCTGCGCCATGTCGACGACGGGATCGTGGTCGAGTTCATCCTCGAGGGCACGCAATTGGGACCGCTGGGCCCCCTTCCGCCAACCGGTCGCCCCTTCAGCTGCCAGATGGCCGCCTTCTTCCTGTTCGAAGGCGAGACCCTGGTCTGCGAACGGATCTATTCCGACACGCTGAGCATCGTGCGGCAGTTGCTCGGCGATCTCACGGCGATGGAGGCGCTGGGGGCGTTGGTCAGCGCCGCGAAGGCTCCGGCCGGGTAGCGCGGCCACGCCGAAAGATCGCGCGCGACAAAAAACTTCACCACGCCCCTTGTTATTAAGTCGTGCGCGATTAGATCGTTCAGTATCGAACAGCGCCAAGGAGGCACCCGATGTCCACCCTCTATCAAACCCGCGCCACGGCCACCGGCGGCCGCGAAGGCAAGGCCCGCAGCGACGACGGCTTGCTGGACGTGCAGTTGGCCCTGCCCAAGGCGCTGGGCGGCAACGGCCAGGGCACCAATCCCGAGCAGCTGTTCGCGGCCGGCTACGCCGCCTGCTTCCAGAGCGCCATGGCTCACGTCGCCCGCCAGCAGAAGATCGCCCTCACCGGCTCGACCGTGACCGGCGTCGTCGGCCTGGCCCCACTGGAAGTCGGCTTCAAGCTGGAAGTCGCCCTCGAAGTCGAAACCCAGGGCCTGACCCAGGACGAGGCCGAAGCCCTGGTTGCGACGGCGCACAAGGTCTGTCCCTATTCCAACGCCACGCGCGGCAATGTCGACGTCGCGATCACCACAAAGGCCGCATGACCTCGAAGATTGAAAAGACCAGCGGCGAACCGGTCGAGGCCCTGCGCCTCGACCGTCAGCTGTGCTTCGCCCTCTACGGCGCCGCCAATCGGGTGACGCGGCTCTACCGGCCGCTGCTCGAGGCCCTGGGCCTGACCTATCCGCAGTACCTGGCCATGCTGGTGCTGTGGGAGGCCAGTCCCCGGACGGTGGGCGCCCTGGGCGAGGCGCTGGACCTGGAGTCCAGCACCCTGACCCCGCTGCTCAAGCGCCTGGAGAGCCAAGGCCTGGTGGCGCGCACCCGCGATCCCGAGGACGAGCGGCGGGTGATCATCACCCTCACCGACGCCGGCGCCGCCCTGCGCGACAAGGCCAAGGCCGTGCCCGAGCAGCTGTTCTGCAAGCTGAACATGCCGTTGGACGAACTGGGCGACCTGCGCGAGCGGCTGAAGGTTCTGGCGATCTAGCTCTCGCCCTCGTCCCAGGCGTCGAAGCTGTAGGGTTCAGCCGGCGGCAGGCAGCTGACCAGGATCTGGGCGGTCAGCCCCGGCTCGGCGACCACGGACGGCTGCTCGCCGAACACGGCCTCCCAAAGCTCGGCCAACTGCTGGTACGCGACATCGGGCACGCTACGCTCTCCTCACGAGAGACAAATGCCTCTGGAGGTCAATGCGTTGCTGGTTAACGGCGCGCGCCGACTCGGGCGCGCGCCGCCAGCCCCCTACCCTAGCCGAACCGCTCGACGCGAGGCGAAGTCCACGCCCCGGACAGCAGTTCCGGCTTAGGCAGGTAGTAGCGCATGGCCAGCATGAACGGCCCGTTGGGCGTCGGCAGCCAGTTGGCGGCCGCGTCGCCGGTCGGGCGTTCGCGCTGGATGCGGATCGTCAACCCGCCGTCGGGATCCAGCTTCAGGTCCGGCAGCATCGGCGAGTTGATCAGGTAGCGGTCGATCGGATTGGCGACCAGCAATTGGGTCTGTTTGTCGTACATCGTCAGCGACCAGAAGGCCTTGACGGGCGGGAAGGCGCCAGGCGCGAAACGCAGGCGATAGTTCGCCGCCGCGCCGTCCAGGGGCTGGCCGTCGGCGTCGGCCTCGTAGATCGGATACAGGGCCTCCTCGCGCGAATTGGCCCCGATCCCGACCTGGGTGCCCACCGCGCGGGTGACGTAGTCGTTGTTCAGGAAGGCTCGCGTCCCGAACAGCTGGTCGCTCTTGCCGCCCAGGCTGGCGCGGCGCGCGTCGATCTCCTCCTGGCCGTCGGCCATGCCGGCCTTCAGGGCGTCCTGGATCTCGGGCGGCAGGGCGGCGGCGTCGAAGCTTCGCCCCGGCACGACGCCGATCTTGGCGAAGCGGGCGCGCAGCTCGATCTCGGACGGATGGGTCGGCGCCAGTTGCAGCACGAAGCTCAGGACATTGAAGAAGTCGAGCGAGGTGCGCAGTTCGGCCGGCGGGACCGGCTTGACCCAATTCAGCTCCGGAGCCGGCGGCGGCGCGGGCTGGTCCAGAAAGGCCGACAGCGGCCGCAACTGGTAGCCGGCCTGGATGGCCTTGACGTTGTCGAGGTCGCCGGGATCGAACAGCTGGGTGCGGCCGACGACATTGACCATCTCGGTCTCGCAGGGGATGACCTTGGTGATCCCCGACGGCGCCTCGCCCTTCCAGTCGGGCCCGACCAGCAGGAAGTCACCGCCGCCATTGCCGGTGGCCCGCGTGCCGATGTAGTCGAAATTGAACGTGTAGAGGTCCATCAGCTGGAAGACAAAATACCGGTCCTCCTCGATGGGCGGCACGGTGATCACCATCGGCTCGGCCCGCAGGTCGGGGCCCATGAAGGTGTAGGGCGTGTCGGAATTGGGCGTGACGAACGCCGTGTCGTCCGGCGTGAACACCCGGGCGACGTTCAGCACGGTGTTGAACGGCCCCTTGTATTCGCGCCCGCCCTTGTCGACCGAAAAGGCCCAGAGCGTGCCGTAGATGCTGACCATCGGCACGCCGTAGACATAGGCCTCCTTGGCGATGCTCCGCGCCTCGTCCGGCGTGACGGCGCCGTCGATGTCGAGCGTGGCGGATTGAGCCATGAGGCGTCCTGGGCCAGCGGAACTGAACCGGCGAACCCTAAGGGCGGCGCCGGCAAACCGACATGGGGCCGAACCCTCGACGCGGCGCGGAGAACACCGGAGGCCGGCGCGCCCTAGCGGGGCGTCACCGCCAGCTCGAACGGGGTCGCCGGCAGACCCGTCCGTCCATAGAGGTTGAGGATCGGACTGTCGGCCCAGGCGAAACGCACCTTGACCGGCGCGAAGCCGGCGGGGACCGCCAGGCGGACCTGGTCGCCGGCCAGCGCCGCATCCGCGAAACGGCAGGCGCCGGCCGCATCGCACAGCTCGAAGCCGACCGGCCGGACGTCGGCCTGCACCACCGCCGGCTGGTCCAGCCGCACGACCACCGCGCCGCCCGTCAGGGTCGCCGACAGCGGGGCCGGACCGGCGGCGACCAGGCTCGTCTCGCCATAGGCCAGCTTGCGGGCCTGCAGGGCCAGGCGATGGCCGACCTGCTGCTTGTTGGCCGGGTGGATGTCGTAGATGTCGCCGATGTCGACCGCCGAGGCGAGGCCGACCTTGGGATCGGCGGCGGCCGTGCGGCGCTGGACGTCGCGAACCCCGGCCCAGCCGGACTCGACCGGCGTCGTCTGGCGCGGTCCGAAGTCGGCCAACTGCACCACCAGGAACGGCGCGTCCGGCGCGTCGAACCACCGGCGCCAGTCGGCGACCAGGGCCGGCAGCAGGCGGGCATAGGCCGCCGGCTCGGCGACATTGGCCTCGCCCTGGTACCAGGCGAAGCCCTTCAGGCCGTAGGGGATCAACGGCGCGATCATGCCGTTGCGCAGGGTCGACAGACCGCTGGCCCCCACCCACGGGGCGGTCGGCGGCAGGCCGGTCTGAGCCAGGGTGGTCGAGATCTTGTAGCGCCAGGTCGCGCCCAGCGGGGCGAACGAACCGTCGTCGAACCTCAGACCCTTCTGGGCCGCCGGGCCCCAGGCCCCGCCGCCGCCGCCGGCGTCGATCGCTCGCACGGCGATCAGGTTAGGGCCCGCCTTCAGTACGCCGGGCGCGATCTTGTAGTCGCGCGGCGTGTCCCAACCCTGCGACGAGCCGACCTTGCGGCCGTTGACGAAGGTGGTGTCCAGGTCGTCGACCGGCCCCAGCGACAGGGTCGCACCCTGCACCGCCTGTTGCTCGGTCAGGGTGATCGTCGCCCGCAGCCAGATCGTGCCGTCGAAGGTCTCGAGCCCGGGATTGGTCTCCCAGAACTGTTCGGCCGGCATGGTCTTCCAGTCGCGGTCGTCGAAGTCCGGGCGGCTCCAGGCCGCGGCCTGCGGCTCGGCCTTGGCGGCCCAGCGATCCAGCTGGGTCTCCCAACGCGTCACCCCCGCCTCCGGCGACCGGGCCCAGTCGGCCAGCACGGCCAGGCTCTCGTCATAGCCGCCCAGCGCCTGCAGGCCCTCGCGGCTGATCCAGTCCTGGATGATCGAACCGCCCCAGGTGGCGTCGATCAGGCCGATCGGGACGCCGGTGGTCTTCTTGATCTCGCGGCCCATGAAGAAGCAGGCGGCGCTGAAATTGTTGGCCGTTTCCGGGGTCGCCGCGCGCCAGGCCGCTTCCTTGGGCAGGGTGGTCGTCGGGGTGGGCAGGCTGGTGCGGCCGGTCTGCAGCAGGCGGATGTTCGGGTCCGCCGAATTGGCCGCCTCGGCCTCGCCGGCCAGGGAGCGGCGCAGCGGATATTCCATGTTCGACTGGCCCGAGCACAGCCAGACGTCGCCGACCAGCAGGTCCGAGATCGTCTGGCGCTCGCCCCCGGCCTGGGCCGTCAGGGTCAGGGCCGCGCCGGGTTCGCGGGCCGTGAAGGTCGTGGCCCAGCGGCCCTCGGCGTCCGTCGTCGCGCTGGTCTTGGCCTCGCCCAGCGACAGCTCGACCACCTCGCCGGGCTTGGCCATGCCCCAGACCCGGATCGGCTGGCCGCGTTGCAGGACGGCGTGGTCGGTGAAGACCGGGGCCAGGACGGGCGCGGCTTGGGCGGAGGTCGTCAGGACGGTGGCGGCCAGCAGGCCAAGGACTGTCGAACGCATGGACACCAACCTCAAATCTCCACCCAAGTTGCTATTGAGCCTTCCCCGGACACACCGCTCCGGCCGGATCCGTCGTCAGCTTCACGCTCTGCAGCGTCACCGTCAGCTTGCCGGCGGTCGACAGCGCGAACGGCGCGGTGACCTTGGTGACGTCGGTTCCCGCCGCCTGGAAGCACTTGAGCGACACCTTCAGGCTCCTCCACTCGCCCACCGGCGAGGCTTCGAGCACCGGGGTGACGTCCAGCTTGCCCGCCCCGATCAACAGGGTGACCGGCGCGGTCGGCTTGGCGTCGACGCGATAGTCGATCAGCAGGTCCATCTCGGCGTTGGTGTGGAAAGACAGGTCGAACGCCTTGTCGGCCGCCAGCGAGACCGTGGCCGGCTTGTCGCCGGAATAGGTCAGTTGACGCCCGGCTTCCTGCACGTTGCCCGCGTCCACGGGCCGGATCTGCACCGCGGTGCTGGGCGACGGCTTGAAGTCGAACGGGGCCGGCGTCTTGCCGCCCACGAAGTAGTTGCTGACGTTGTCGGTGGCGATCGTGAAGCCCGGCTTTTCCGACAGCGTCCCGACGCGCGTCTTGCTGGCGTAGGTCAGGCCGTAGCCGTAGGCGAACTGCGGGTCGTAGGTCTTGTCGCCGCGGTTCAGCGTGAACTGGCCGGCGGTCTTGGGCCAGCTGAACGACAGCTTGCCGTGGAAGTCGGTGCGCGGCTTGCCGGCCTTGTCGCCGATCAGGACGTCGGCGACGCCGCCGCCTTCCGAACCCGGCAGCCAGGCGGCCACGAAGGCGTCCGAGGCGTTGATCTCGGGGTTCACCCACAGCGGGCGGCCCGACAGGAACACGCCCACCACCGGCACGCCGGCGGCCTTCAGCTTCTTCAGCAGGGCCAGGTCGGTCTTGCTCCCGGGCTGGTATTCCAGCGTCTTGATGTCGCCCACGCCCTCGGCGTAGGGCGTCTCGCCGAACACCACGATGGCGACGTCGGGTTTCTTGTCGAACGCGCCGTCGACGCTGAGCGTCGCGCTGCCGCCCGAGGCCTCGACCGTCTCCTTCAGGCCCGAATAGATCGACTGGGCGTTGGGGAAGTCGGCCTTGGTGTTGCCGGTGCCCTGCCACGACAGGGTCCAGCCGCCGGCCTGCTGACCGATGTCGTCGGCGCCCGAGCCGGCCACCAGGACGTTGGCCGAGGCCTTCACCGGCAGGACGCCGTTGTTCTTCAGCAGCACCAGCGACTCGCGCACCGCCTGGCGGGCGATGGCCTTGTGCTCAGCCGAGGCCATCAGGGCTTCCCTGCCCTCCAGCGGACGCGCCTGCTGGAACAGGCCCAGCTTGGCCTTCACGCGCAGGATGCGGCGCACGGCGTCGTCGATGCGGGCCATCGGGATCTCGCCCGACTTCGCCTGGGCCAGGGTGTTGGCGTAGAGGTCCTTCCAGCTGTCGGGCGCCATGTACATGTCGAGCCCGGCGTTGGCGGCCTGGGCGCAGGTCTTGGGCGTGCAGCCGGCCACCTGGCCGTGGCCGTTCCAGTCGCCGACGACGAAGCCGTCGAAGCCCATCTTGCCCTTCAGCACGTCGGTCAGCAGGCTCTTGTTGCCGTGCATCTTCTCGCCGTTCCAGCTGTTGAACGACGCCATGATGGTCATGGTCCCGGCATTGATGGCCGGCACATAGCCCTGGGCGTGCAGGCGGATCAGCTCGGATTCCGAGACCTGGGTGTCGCCCTGGTCCTTGCCCTCGTGGGTGCCGCCGTCGCCGAGGAAGTGCTTGGCGCTGGCCGCGACGTGGCCCTGCTGGATCACACCGCCTTGGCTGACGGCGCCCTGCAGGCCCAGGATCATCTGGCCGGCATATTGGCGGACGATTTCGGGGTCTTCGGAATAGCCCTCGTAGGTCCGGCCCCAGCGGTCGTCGCGCGGCACGGTCAGGGTCGGGCCAAACGCCCAGTCAAAGCCGCTGGCGGCGGTTTCCTGGGCGGTGGCCGCGCCGATCTTGCGGATCAGCTCCGGATCGCGCGCCGCGCCCACGCCGATGTTGTGCGGAAAGAGCGTGGCGCCGACGGCGTTGCCGTGGCCGTGCACGGAGTCGATGCCGAACATCAGCGGGATCTGCGTGCCGCCCTGGCGTTGGGCGGCGGCGGCGCGGAAGGCCTCGACCGACTTGACCCACGGGCCGATCGGCGAGCGGTCGGGCGCGCCCAGCGGCGGCGAGCTGCCGCCGGCCAGGATCGAGCCCAGGGGATAGGTCTTCAGGTCTTCCGGCTTCACCGAGCCGATGTCGCCCTGGATCATCTGGCCGACCTTCTCCTCGAGGGTCAGCTTGGACATCAGGGAATCGACGAAGGCTTCGGTCTGGGGGTCCACCAGGCCCTGGCTCTTGGCCGCGGGCCACAGGGCCGGATGGGCGGTGCTCTTGGATTCCGCGGCGAACGCTATCCCCTTCAGAGGGGCGCCAGTCAGGAGGGTGGTCGCCAGCAACGCGGCGCAGAAGGCCTTGGTGTTCATAACTCCCCACATTTTATCGTTGAATTCCGACAACGTTGTCAGTCGCACGCCGACGCGGTCGGGGCAATCCGAACACCGTTCTTGGTACCGGTATCTAAAAGCTCGACGGCGATCCATACACGGTCTAATTTGTGTGACAAATAGAAACGCCCAAGAGGCGATGGGGAGCGAAGGCATGCGGGGATTTGCGGCGAGTCTGATGTCCGGCGCGGCCTTGGCGGTTTTCGTGGCCAGTCCGGCCAGCGCCGCCGAACAGCAGCTCTCCTCCCCCGACGGCGCCCTCAAGGTCACGGTTTCCGACAGCGACGGCCAGGCCCGCTACGCCGTCGCCTACAAGGGCAAGTCGTTGCTGGCGCCCTCCCCGCTGGGCCTGGTGCTCAACGCCGGCGGGCCTCTCAGCCATGGCCTGAAGATCACCGGCGCGGTCCCGTCAACCAACGACACGGCCTACGACCTGGTGGCCGGCAAGGCCCGGACGGTCCGCGACCACTACAACCAGCTCAGCGTCGACTTCCAGGAGCCCGAGGGCCGCAAGCGCCGGCTGCGGGTGATCGTCCGCGCCTATGACGACGGCGTCGCCTTCCGCTACGTGCTGCCCCAGCAACCGGGGCTCGACGCGGTCAGCATCCGCAACGAGGAGACCCGCTTCGACTTCCCAGCGGACTATCGCTGCTGGGGCCTGAACCTGGGCAAGTTCGGCAGCAGCCACGAAGGCGAGTTCGATCCGGTCCAGGCCTCGAAGCTGCGCGAGCACAATCTCTATGACGCCCCGCTGGTCTGCGAGGGCGCCAATGCGGCCTTCGCGATCACCGAGGCCGACCTGAAGGACTATGCCGGCCTCTACCTGACCGGACGCGGCGACGGCGGGCTGGGCGTGCAGGTCAAGCTGTCGCCCCGGCTGGACGAGCCGGGCGTCGCCGTGCGCGGCAAGCCCGGCGTCGACATCGTCTCGTCCTGGCGGACGATCATGGTCGCGCCGACCGCCGGCAAGCTGATCGAGAGCAACCTGGTCGCCACGCTCAATCCGCCGACCGCCCTGGCCGACACCAGCTGGATCAAGCCCGGCAAGGCGGCCTGGGACTGGTGGAACGGTCCGGTGGTCTCGGGCGTGCCCAAGGCCGGGATGAACGACGCGACGATCAAGGCCTATATCGACTTCGCGGCCGCCAACGGCCTGGAATACATGCTGATCGACGACGGCTGGTACAGGAACAGCGGCGGCGGCGGCGCGGTGAAACCGGGCGCCGACATCACCAGGACCGTCCCCGAGATCGACATGCCCGGCCTGGTCGCCTACGCCGCCCAGCGCAAGGTCGGGCTGTGGGTCTGGGCCCACTGGAAGTCGATGGACGACCAGATGGACGAAGCCCTGGCGCTCTACGAAAAGTGGGGCCTGAAGGGGATCAAGGTCGACTTCATGGACCGCGACGACCAGGCCATGGTCGACTACTACCACCGCCTGCTGACCAAGGCCGGCGAACACCATCTGATGGTCGACCTGCACGGCGCCGAGCATCCGACGGGCCTGATCCGCACCTATCCGCACTATCTGACCCAGGAAGGCGTGCTGGGCGCGGAGTACAACAAGTGGAGCCGGCGGATCACCGCCACCCACAACGTCACCCTGCCCTACACCCGCATGCTGCTGGGTCCGATGGACTACACGCCCGGCGGCTTCCGCAACGTGGCGCCGGCGGCCTTCAGTCCGCGCAACGACCTGCCGTTCGTCCAGACCACGCGCGGCCAGGCCTTGGCCATGTACGTGGTCTATGACAGCCCGTTCGGCTTGGTGTCCGACAGCCCCGACACCTATCGCGACAGCCCCGCCGGCCTCGACTTCGTCAGCGCCGCCCCGACCACCTGGGACGAGACGCGGTTCATCACGGGCGAGATCGGCCAGTCGATCGTGCTGGCCCGCCGCAAGGGCGCGGACTGGTGGATCGGCGCCATGACCAACGAGGCCGGGCGGACCGTGAAGGTCCCGCTGGGCTTCCTGGGCGGGGGCGCGTTCACCGCCGACATCCGCCAGGACGGCGCGGCGCCGACCGACCTGGCCGCCAGCAAGCAGACGGTGAAGGCCGGCGACGTCCTGACCCTGAAGCTGGCCCCCAGCGGCGGCGCGGTCGTTCGCCTGACGCCCGCCCGCTAGACGGAAGCGTACGTGTCCCGGTTCAAGCGCTTCCTCGCCCTGGCGGCCGCCGCCGGCGTCCTGGCCGTCGCCGCGCCCGCCCTCGCCGCGCCGCCGACGGTCCAGCCCTACAGCTGGAACACCGTCGAGGTGCTGGGCGGCGGCTTCGTCAGCGGCGTGGTCTATCACCCGACGCGGAAAGGGCTGGTCTATATCCGCACCGACATCGGCGGGGCCTATCGCCTGGACCGGACGGCCAACCGCTGGGTGGCGCTGAACGACGGCCTCAAGCGCGCCGACGGCCAGTTGGCCGGGGCCCTGAGCCTGGCGGTCGATCCGCGCGATCCGAACCGGCTCTACATGGCGGCCGGCGAATACACCCGCGACGGCGCGCGCGGCGGGGCCGTCCTGCGCTCCACCGACCAGGGCGCGACCTGGGCCAAGAGCGAGCTGCCGGTGAAGATCGGCGGCAACGAGGACGGCCGCAACACCGGCGAGCGGCTGATGGTCGATCCCGCCCAGGGCGCGGTGCTGCTGCTGGGCGCCAAGGACGGCCTCTATCGCAGCGCCGACCACGGCGAGACCTGGTCGCGGGTCGAGGCCTTTCCGAAGGTCCACGTCACCCTGGTGGCCTTCGATCCGGTCCTCAAGACCAAGGCCGGCGAGACGGCGATCGTCTATGCCGGGTTCGCCGCTGCCAAGGGCGGCGGCCTGCTGGTCAGCACCGACGGCGGCGCGACCTGGGGCATGGTCAACGGCCAGCCCGAGGGCCTGATCCCGCACCACCTGGCGCTGGACGCCAAGGGCGGGGTCTATGTCGCCTACGGCAACGGCCTGGGCCCCAACGGCGTGACGAACGGCGCGGTCTGGAAGCTGGACCCCGACAGCGGCGCCTGGACCGACATCACGCCCGTCAGACCCGGCGGGAACGACGTGTTCGGCTATGGCGGACTCAGCCTCGACCCGGCCCATCCGGGAACGATCGTGGTCTCCACCCTCGACCGCTGGGTGATGGGCGACGAGGTCTTCCGCAGCACCGACGGCGGCAAGAGCTGGAAGGCCCTGCGCGACCAATCCGAGCACGACACCGGCCGCGCGCCCTGGGTGCGCAGCCTGGAGGGCAAGGCCGGCCGGGCCATGGGTCACTGGATCGGCGACATCGACATCGACCCGACCAACCCGGACGAGGCGATCTATGTCACCGGCTACGGCCTGTGGCGGACGAAGAACCTGACCGAGGCCGACCGCTCGGGCCGCACGCACTGGCGGTTCGACGACGAGGGGCTTGAGGAGACGGTGGCGCTGGAGCTGGTCAGCCCGCCGGGCGGTCCGCTGATCAGCACGATCGGCGACATCGGCGGCTTCCGCCACGACGACCTCGATACCGCCGCCAACAGCCGCTATTTCGACCCGCACGGCGGCACCAATCGCGGCCTCGACTACGCCGAACTGCAGCCCGACCTGGTCGTTCGAACCAGCGACCCGACGCCCACCGCCGGCTTCCGCTCGACCGACGGGGGCAAGACCTGGACGGCCTTCGCCGCCTCCCCGCCCCGCGACGCCCATATCCACACCGGCCGCATCGCCCTGTCGGCCGACGGCAAGCGGATGGTCTGGGCCATGCGCGACGCCGTCCCCTACGTCTCCAGCGACGACGGCAAGACCTGGCGGCCGGTCCAGGGCGTGACCGCCCAAGACAAGAAGGGTGGCGAGCGTCCCGACTTCACGCCCGCCTCGGACCGCGTGAACCCGCTGCGCTTCTACGTCTACGACGCCGCCCAGGGCGTGGTGCTGGCCAGCGCCGACGGCGGCGAAACGTTCAAGGTCACGGCCCGCGACCTGTCCTGGGGCGGCCCGCTGAAGGCGGTCCCGGGAGTCGAGGGCGAGGTGTGGCTGCCCACCGCCCGGGGCCTGATGCGCTCGACCAACGGCGGCGCCGGCTTCAAGGCCGTCAGCGGCGTCGACGACGCCGGCCTGGTCGGCTTCGGCAAGGCCGCGCCGGGCCAGACCCATCCGGCGGTGTTTGTCTGGGGCAAGGTCGGCGGGGTCGAGGGCGTGTTCCGCTCCGACGACGTCGGCAAGACCTGGATCAAGATCCACGACGACCGCTGGGGCTTCGCCGAACTGCGGGCCCTGACCGGCGATCCGAACCGCTTCGGCCGCGTCTATCTCGGCGTCCACGGCCGGGGCATCCTCTACGGCGATCCCCAAGCACCCGCTTTGGCGCCGGCTCAGCAGTAGGGACTTCCATGAGCCTCAATCGCCGCGACCTGCTGAACCTCGGCGCCGGCCTGGCCGCCGCCTCGGCCGCGCCCGCCTTCGCCGGTTCCAAGACGGGCTTCCAGCCCAGCTGGGAGTCCCTGGCCGACGGCTACAAGACCCCCGACTGGTTCCGCGACGCCAAGCTCGGCATCTGGTCGCACTGGGGCCCGCAATGCGTGCCCGAGTTCGGCGACTGGTACGGCCGCCAGATGTATATCCAGGGCAACCCGTTCTACGAGCACCACGTCAAGACGTATGGGCACCCCACGAAGTTCGGCTTCATGGAGTTCATCCCGCGCTGGAAGGCCGAGCGCTGGGATCCCGAAGGGCTGATGAAGAAGTACCAGGCCGCCGGAGCAAAGTACTTCATGTCGATGGCCAACCACCACGACAACCTCGACATGTTCGCCAGCCGCCACCATGCCTGGAACACGCTTCGGGTCGGTCCGGGGCGGGACATCGTCGGGACGTGGGAGAAGGTCGCCCGTCAGCACGGCATGCGGTTCGGCGTCTCCAACCACGCGGCCCACGCCTGGCACTGGTGGCAGACCGCCTATGGCTATGACGCCGAGGGCCCGCTGAAAGGCCAGCGCTACGACGCCTTCCAGCTGACCAAGGCCGACGGCAAGGGCAAGTGGTGGCAGGGACTGGACCCGCAGCAGCTCTACACCGGCGGAAGTATGGTCATCCCCGACGGGATCGACAGCATCGCCGCCGCCAACGCCTGGCACGACAAGCATGACGGCGAATGGTTGGAGACGCCGCCGCCCAACAATCCGGCCTTCGTCGCAAACTGGCTGGCGCGGCAGAACGATCTGGTCGATCGCTACAAGCCCGACATGGTCTATTTCGACAACTACGGCCTGCCCCTGGGCCAGGCCGGGCTGTCGGCCACCGCCCACTATTACAACCAGGCCCGGACCTGGCGCGGGGCCAGCGACGTGGTGGTGACGGGCAAGAAGCTCAGCCCGCTGCAGCGGCGCGGCATCGTCGAGGACGTCGAGCGCGGCTTCTCCGACCGCCTGCGGCTCGAGCCCTGGCAGACCGACACCTGCATCGGCAACTGGCACTACGACCGCGGCCTCTACGACCGCGACGGCTACAAGAGCGCCAAGGACGTGATCCAGCGGTTGATCGACGTGGTGTCGAAGAACGGCTGCCTGATGGTCTCGATCCCCCAGCGCGGCGACGGCACGATCGACGACAAGGAAGAGAAGGTACTGGACGGCATGGCCGGCTGGATCGCCGTCAACGGCCCGGCCATCTACGCCTCGCGGCCCTGGCGGATATACGGCGAGGGCCCGACCCGGCTGGTGGAGGGCATGCAGAACGAGGGCGACGCCAAGCCGTTCGAGGCGGCTGACATCCGGTTCGTCACCAAGGACGGGGAGTTGTACGCCCTGCCGATGGCGTGGCCTGACGGCGAGCTGGTGATCGAGAGCCTGGCGACGTCGGGGCCGACGAGCGCCGGCGAGGTGCGGCGGGTGGAGTTGCTGGGCTCGCCCGAGCCGTTGGCGTTCAAGCGCGACGGCAAGGGGCTGCGGGTGACGCTGCCGAGCGTGCGGCCGGCGTTCACCCCGGTCATCAAGATCTCCGGGCCTGGGTTGGTGTAACCGCTTGCCCCCTACGGGTCGCTTCGCGACCGTCTTCCCCCGGAGGGGGAAGAGGCGCGCGGTCAGGTGGGGGCAAGTGAGTGAGCCACCGACGCATTGACGCCCTCTACGGCAGCCTCCCAGACTGGCCGGAAAAGGAAACGCCATGACCGACCTCACCGGCCGCACCCTCCTGATCACCGGCGCCTCCTCCGGCATCGGCGCCGCCCTCGCCCGCGCCGCCGCGAAGGCCGGGGCCAAGGTCGCCGCCGCCGCGCGCCGGGCCGACAAGCTGCAAGCCCTGGTCGCCGAGATCACCGCCGCCGGCGGCGCCGCCCAGGCCTTCACGATGGACGTCGAGGACGAAGCCTCGGTCATCGCCGGCTACGACGCGATCGAGGCCGTGTTCGGGGCGCCGGACTCGGTGATCGCCAACGCCGGAATCAACATCGAGGGCTCGGCGCTCGACATCGCGATCGAGGACTTCGACAAGGTCCTGAACGTCAACACCCGCGGCGTCTTCCTGACCGCCCGGGAGGGGGCACGACGAATGATCAAGGCCGGCAGCCCGGCCAGCGAGCGCGGCCGCATCCTGCTGGTGGCCTCGATCGGCGCGCACAAGGTGCTGCCCGGCCTGACCGCCTACGCCGCCTCCAAGGCAGCCACCGCCCACATGGGCAAGAGCCTGGCCCGCGAGTGGGCGCGCAAGGGGATCAACGTCAACGTCCTCTGCCCCGGCTACATCAGGACCGAGCTGAACGACGACTGGTTCGACAGCGAGGGCGGCCAAAAGCTGGTGGCGACCTTCCCGCGCAAGCGGCTGATGGAGACCTCGGACCTGGAGGCGATGGCGCTGTATCTGACGAGCGACGCGGCGCGAGCGGTGACCGGGTCGGTGTTCACCGTGGACGACGGGCAGTCGCTGTAGACTTGGACAAGATGGGAGCGGACGCGTAGACCTCCGCCCTCACTCAAGGAGCCTTTCATGACCGACACCATCAAGCGCGGCGTCACCGTCGATCAGAAGCTGAAGGCTCACCGCTACCTGGCGACGCTGACCAGCGCGCGCGCCACCGAGGTGGCCAAGGCCGCCAAGGGTCGCCTCGCCAAGCACCCGACCGGCCGCGACGAAGCCATCGACGCCGCCTACGCCGACCTGGCCGCCAAGACCGCGAAGTAGGCTTTAACCCCGGGCGGGTCCGAACCGCGCCACCAGGTCGTAGGCCTCGCCCGGGAACAGCTGGCGCACCCAAGTCACCGGCTCGCCCGCGCGCCAGGTGCGCCGCTCAACCGCCAGCAGGGCGGTCCCGGCGTCCAGCGCCAAAAGCTCGGCCACGGGCGCGTCGGCCCCGACGGCGCTGATGCGGTTCTCGGCCTCGGTCCAGGGCACATGGTGCAGCAGCCAGGCGCCGGGCGACTCCTCGGCGAAGTCCAGCTCGGCCGCCTGCGGCACCGCGGCCAGGCTGATCAGCCGGTCCTCCAGGGCGAACGGCCGGTCGCCGGCGATGTGCAGGCCGCGCAGGACCAGCAGTTCGCCGCCCGCCGCCAGGGCGACCTCGTCGGCGTCGCCGGCCTTGGCCTTGCGCCGCTTCAGCTCCAGCAGGTCGAAGCGATAGGTCTCGCCGCGCGTCACGATCTCGGCCTGGATGTCGGGGATGTCGAGCACGGTGGAGTGCACGCGCGGCCGGGCCACGAACGAACCGGCGCGGCGGCGGCGGACGATCAGTCCCTCTTCCGCCAGGGCCGACATTGCCTTGTTGACCGTCATCCGCGAGCAGTCGAACTGGGCCATCAGTTCGGCCTCGGACGGAACCTTGCGGCCCGGCGCCCAGGCGCCCGAGCGGATCAGGTCCTCGATCTGCCCCCGGATGCGCTGGTAGAGCGTCCCGCCGTTCAAACCCGTCAAGCCAGCACGCTCCCCAAGGCGGTCCGATAGCGGGCCAGGATCGCCTCGCGCGCGTGGTGGCGGCCGCCGCTGACGACCTGCCGGCCGCCGCGCCAGACGCCGTCGATGGCTCCGTGTCGCCCGGCGAACACCCAGCTGTCCAGCAAGGCGTCGCCGTCGCGGCCGATCATCGCCGGATGGGCGCGGTCCAGGGTCACGAAGTCGGCCGGACGTCCCCGGCGCAGACCGCCGGCCACGCCCAGGGCCTGCGCCCCGCCGTTGACCGCCGCGCGGAACAGCTCGCCGCCGGTCGAGCTCTTGGGCGCCTTGGCCAGCACGTTGCGGGCGCGCCGCGTCAGGCGCTGGGCGTATTCCAGGGTGCGCAGCTCCTCGGCCGCGTCGATCAGCACGTTGCTGTCCGAGCCGATCCCGAACGCGCCGCCGGCCGCCAGATAGTCGTGGGCCGGGAAGACGCCGTCGCCGAGGTTGGCCTCGGTGATCGGGCACAGGCCGGCGACCGCCCCGCTCTTGGCCAGGCGCTCGGTCTCCATGGCGTTCAGGTGGGTGGCGTGGACCAGGCACCAGCGCTTGTCGACCGGGGCGTTGTTCATCAGCCAGCGCACGGGCCGCGCGCCGGTGGCGGCCAGGCAGTCGTCGACCTCCTGGGTCTGCTCGGCGATGTGGATGTGGATCGGATTGGCCCCGGCCAATGGGAGGATCGCGGTCAGCTCCTCGCCGGTCACCGCCCGCAGGCTGTGGGGCGCGATGCCGACCACCGCGTCTGGCAGACCGGCCACCGCCGCGCGGCTGGCCTCGATCAGCCGGCCATAGCCGTCGACATCATGGACAAACCGCCGCTGGCCCGGGCCGGGCGCGACGCCGCCGAAGCCGGCATGGGCGTAGAACACCGGCAACAGGGTCAGGCCGATCCCCGTCTCCTCGGCCGCCGCCGCGATCCGCGCCGCCATCTCGGCGGGATCGGCGTAGGAGGAGCCATCCTTGTCGTGGTGCAGGTAGTGGAACTCGCCGACCCGGGTCGAGCCGGTCTCCAGCATTTCCATGTAGGCCAGGGCGGCGATCGCCTGGACCTCGTCGGGACCCAGCCGGTCGACGAAGCGGTACATCAGCTCGCGCCAGGTCCAGAAGCTGTCGCCGGTGGGTCCGCGTGTCTCCGTCAGCCCGGCCATGGCGCGCTGGAAGGCGTGGCTGTGCAGGTTGGGCAGGCCCGGCAGACACGGTCCGTTGGCCATCTCGCCGGACTGGCGGGCGACGTCGGTGTCGATGCGGCTGATCATGCCGTCGGTGATCGTGAACCGCACGTCCCTGGCCCAGCCGTCGGACAGCAGGGCCTGCTCGAACCACAGGGTCTGGGGGCCGGCCACAGGCGCCGTCTGGGCGACACGCTCGGGTTCACGCTCTGTGTCGGCCTGAGGCGCGGCCTCGACCTCGGCCGCGACGTCCTGCGGCGGCGTGTAGATCGGCTCGTCGCCAAGATCAGGGGGGGCCTGGGCTTCTGACGGAAACTCGTCGTCGGTCACTGGACAATCCTCGGGTCGCGCGAATATGTCTATACATATTGAAGCCGTCGGCAAGAGACCGGACCGGCATTGGGAGATTCCAGGCCATGCGCTGCGATCGGGTGTGGAGCAAGGCCCGCCTGGCGACTTTCGCCACCGATCGCGCGGGTATCGGCGTGGTCGAGGACGGCGTCGTCGCCTCGTCCGGCGGCCGCATCGCCTATGCCGGCCCGGCCGCCGACGCGCCCGCCTTCGAGGCGCGGGAAACCCTCGACTGCGAAGGCCGCTGGATCACGCCCGGCCTGATCGATTCCCACACCCACCTGGTGTTCGGCGGCGACCGCGCCCACGAGTTCGAGCTGCGGCTGGCCGGCGCGTCGTACGAGGAGATCGCCCGGGCCGGCGGCGGCATCGTCTCGACCATGAAGGCCACCCGCGCCGCCTCGCGCGCCGAACTGACGGCCAACGCCCTGCCCCGCCTGGACGCCCTGATCGCCGAGGGCCTGACGACCATCGAGATCAAGTCCGGCTACGGCCTGTCGCTGGACGACGAGCTGAAGAGCCTGCGCGCCGCCCGCGCCCTGGCGGACGCCCGCCAAGTGTCGGTGACCACCACCTTCCTCGGCGCCCACGCCCTGCCGCCGGAATTCGCCGGCGATCCCGACGGCTATGTCGACCTGGTCTGCCGCGAGATGATCCCCGCCGTCGCTGCCGAGGGCCTGGCCGACGCGGTCGACGCCTTCTGCGAGGGCATCGGCTTCACCCCCGCCCAGACCCGCCGGGTGTTCGAGGCCGCCCGCGCTCACGGCCTGCCGGTCAAGCTGCACGCCGAGCAGTTGTCGAACCTGAACGGCGCGGCCCTGGCCGCCGAGTTCGGGGCGTTGTCGGCCGATCACCTGGAGCACCTGGACGACGCCGGGATCGCCGCCATGGCCAAGGCCGGCACGACGGCGGTGCTGCTGCCCGGGGCCTTCTACTTCGTGCGCGAGACCAAGCTGCCGCCGATCCAGGCCCTGCGCGACGCCGGCGTCCCGCTCGCCCTGGCCACCGACTGCAACCCCGGCACCTCGCCCCTGACCAGCCTGCTGCTGACCATGAACATGGCCGCCACCCTGTTCCGGATGACCGTCGACGAATGCCTGGCCGGCGTCACGCGCGAGGCCGCGCGGGCGATCGGACGGCTTGAAAGCATCGGCACGTTGGAGGCCGGCAAGGCCTGCGACCTCGCCATCTGGGACATCGAGCGTCCCGCCGAACTTGTCTACCGCATGGGCTTCAACCCGCTCCATGCGCGCGTCTGGAAGGGTCTGTAAGTGATCGAAGTCGTCCTCAACCCCGGTGAAGTCAGCCTTTCGGACTGGAAGGCCGTCTATCGCGGCGCGCCCGCCCGTTTGCCTGAAAGTGCTGCCGCGCTGATTGCAGGAAGCGCCGCCGCCGTCGAACGCATCCTGGCCAAGGGCGCGCCGGTCTACGGCATCAACACCGGCTTCGGGAAGCTGGCCAGCGTCCGCATCGGCGATGAGGACCTGGAGACCCTGCAGCGCAACATCGTGCTGTCCCACGCCGCCGGCGCCGGCGCGCCCTCCCCGATCCCGGTGATCCGCCTGATGATGGCCCTGAAGCTGGCCAGCCTGGCGCAGGGCGCCTCGGGCGTGAAACCGGCGACGACCGACCTGCTCGAGGCCATGCTGGTCAAGGGCCTGACGCCCGTCGTCCCATGCCAGGGCTCGGTCGGCGCCTCGGGGGATCTCGCGCCGCTGTCGCACATGGCCGCGACCATGATCGGGGTCGGCGAGATCTTCGTCGACGGCCAGCGCCTTCCGGCCATCCAGGCCCTGATGGAAGCGGGCCTCAAGCCCCTGACGCTCGGTCCCAAGGAAGGCCTGGCCCTGCTGAACGGCACCCAGTTCTCGACCGCCAACGCCCTGGCCGCCCTGTTCGACGCCGAGCGATTGTTCCAGTCGGCCCTGGTCACCGGCGCCCTGGCGACCGAAGCGGCCAAGGGTTCGGATACCCCGTTCGACCCACGCATCCACGTCCTGCGCCGCCAGCCCGGCCAGATCGAGACCGCCGCCGCCCTGCGCGCCCTGATGGCCGGCTCGGAGATCCGCGACTCCCACCGCGAGGGCGACACCCGGGTGCAGGACCCCTACTGCCTGCGCTGTCAGCCCCAGGTGATGGGCGCGGCGCTCGACATCCTGCGCCAGGCGGCCGTCACCCTGTCGACCGAGGCCAACGGCGTCTCGGACAACCCGCTGATCTTTCCCGACACCGATGAAGCGCTATCGGGCGGCAACTTCCACGCCGAGCCGGTGGCCTTCGCGGCCGACATCATCGCTCTGGCCGTCTGCGAGATCGGCTCGATCGCCGAGCGCCGCATCGCCATGCTGGTCGACCCGGCCTGCTCGGGCCTGCCCGCCTTCCTGACGCCCAAGCCCGGCCTGAACTCCGGCTTCATGATCCCGCAGGTCACGGCCGCCGCCCTGGTCTCGGAGAACAAGCAGAAGGCCTATCCGGCCAGCGTCGACTCCATCCCGACCTCGGCCAACCAGGAGGACCACGTCTCGATGGCCGCCCACGGCGCGCGGCGCCTGCTGGCCATGGTCGAGGCCGCCGAGGCGGTGATCGGCATCGAGCTGCTGGCCGCCGTCCAGGGCTGCGACTTCCACGCGCCCCTGACCTCGAGCCCCGCCCTGGAAGACGTGCGCCGCATCCTGCGGGCCCAGGTTCCGCACCTGTCGGACGACCGCCACTTCCACCCGGATATGGAGGCCGCCAACGCCCTGGTCCGCTCGGGGGCGATCGTGGTGGCGGCGTCCAGCGTCGACCTGCCGGGGATCGAGGCGTGAGTCCGACCGACTGGCTGTCGGTCACGCGCGGCGAGGCCCCGCTGGTCGTCAGCATCCCGCACGCCGGCACGATCATCCCGTCCGACATCGAGGCCCGGCTGGCCTCGCCCTGGCTGGCCCGCAAGGACGCCGACTGGTGGCTGGGCGAACTCTACGCCTTCGCCGACGCCCTGGACGCCACGGTGGTCCGCACCGGCGTGTCGCGCACCGTGATCGACGTCAATCGCGACCCGTCGGGCGTGTCGCTGTATCCCGGCCAGGCCACCACCAGCCTGTGCCCCGTCGACACCTTCGACGGCGAGCCGCTGTACGTCGACGGCCAGGAGCCGGACGCCGCCGAGATCGTCCGGCGGCGCGTCACGTTCTTCGATCCCTACCACGCCACGCTGGAGGCCGAGCTCGACCGGTTGGTCGCCCTCCACGGCAAGGTGGTGCTGTACGACGCCCACTCGATCCGCTCGCGCGCCCCACGGCTGTTCGACGGCGAGCTGCCGCAGTTCAACATCGGCACGAACGGCGGAGCGTCCTGCGCGCCGAGCCTGACCCGCAAGGTCGAGGCTGCCTGCGACGCCACGGGCCTGCCGCGCGTCACCGACGGGCGGTTCAAGGGCGGCTGGATCACCCGTCGCTACGGCCAGCCGGCCCAGGGCGTCCATGCCGTCCAGATGGAGCTGGCCTGCCGCGGCTACATCGACGAGCCGGCGGTGCTGACCTCGGACAATTGGCCCACGCCCTACGACCCCGCCCGCGCCGCCTCGCTGCGCGCCGCTCTCACCGATGTCCTCAAGGCCTGCGTGGCCTTCGGAGCCGCCGCATGACCCGCCCCACAACGCGTATCGACAACACCCGCGTCATCCGCCCCGCCACCGGCACGGAGCTCACCGCCAAGAGCTGGCTGACCGAAGCCCCGCTGCGGATGCTGATGAACAACCTGCACCCCGACGTCGCCGAGCGGCCCGAGGAGCTGGTGGTCTATGGCGGCATCGGCCGCGCCGCCCGCGACTGGGAGAGCTACGACAAGATCGTCGAGACCTTGCGCCGGCTGGAGGACGACGAGACCCTGCTGGTCCAGTCCGGCAAGCCGGTGGGCGTGTTCCGCACCCACCCCGACGCGCCCCGGGTGCTGATCGCCAACTCCAACCTGGTGCCGCGCTGGGCGACCTGGGAGCACTTCAACGAACTGGATCGCAAGGGCCTGGCCATGTACGGCCAGATGACCGCCGGCTCGTGGATCTATATCGGCGCCCAGGGCATCGTTCAGGGCACTTACGAGACCTTCGTCGAGATGGGCCGCCAGCATCACGGCGGCGACCTGGCCGGCAAGTGGCTGCTGACCGCGGGCCTGGGCGGCATGGGCGGGGCTCAGCCGCTGGCGGCGGTGATGGCCGGCGCTGCGTGCCTGGCCATCGAGTGCCAGCCCTCGCGGATCGAGATGCGCCTGCGCACCGGCTATCTGGACAAGGCGACCGAAAGCCTGGACGAGGCCCTGGCCTGGATCGAGGAGTCCTGTCGAAACAAGACTCCCATCTCGGTCGGCCTGCTGGGCAACGCCGCCGAACTGCTGCCGGCGATGTTCGCGGCCGGCGTCCGCCCCGGCCTTCTCACCGACCAGACCAGCGCCCACGATCCGATCAACGGCTACCTGCCCGCCGGCTGGACCCTGGACCAATGGGCGACGGCGAAAGAGCGTGAGCCGGAGACGGTCAACCGCGCCGCCCGAGCCTCGATGGCCGTGCATGTGAAAGCCATGCTCGACTTCCAGGCCGCCGGCGTGCCGACCGTCGACTACGGCAACAACATCCGGCAGATGGCGCTGGAGGAAGGGGTGGCCAACGCCTTCGACTTCCCCGGCTTCGTGCCCGCCTATATCCGCCCGCTGTTCTGCCGGGGGATCGGGCCGTTCCGCTGGGCGGCGCTGTCGGGCGATCCGGAGGACATCCGCAAGACCGACGCCAAGGTCAAGGAACTGATCCCCGACAATCCGCACCTGCACCACTGGCTCGACATGGCCGCCGAGAAGATCAAGTTCCAGGGCCTGCCGGCCCGGATCTGCTGGGTCGGTCTGGGCGACCGCCATCGCCTGGGCCTGGCCTTCAACGCGATGGTCGCGTCGGGCGAGTTGAAGGCTCCGGTGGTGATCGGCCGCGACCACCTGGACAGCGGCTCGGTCGCCTCGCCCAACCGCGAGACCGAAGGCATGATGGACGGCTCGGACGCGGTGTCGGACTGGCCGCTGCTGAACGCCCTGCTCAACACCGCCTCGGGCGCCACCTGGGTGTCGCTGCACCACGGCGGCGGGGTGGGCATGGGCTTCTCGCAGCACGCCGGCATGGTCATCGTCTGCGACGGCACCGAGGCGGCGGCCAAGCGCATCGCGCGCGTGCTGTGGAACGACCCGGCCGCCGGCGTCATGCGCCACGCCGACGCGGGCTACGAAATCGCCAAGGACTGCGCGCGCGAACACGGGCTGGACCTGCCCAGTCTTGCTTGAGGGGGCATACTCTGATGCTTATTCGGTCATGCGCGTCCTGAGAGCCGCCGACCGGATCGCCACGCCGTGGAAGAACGGCGGCGGCGTCACGCGCGAGGTGGCCGCCTTTCCGCCGGGCGCGAACCTGGACGCCTTCGAGTGGCGGATCAGCCTGGCCGAGATCGAGGCCGACGGACCGTTCTCGACCTTTCCGGGGATCGACCGGGTGCTGACGGTGATCAGCGGCGCGGGCCTCATGATGACTGTCGACGACCGCATGCTGGCGCTGGACGCCGCCTCCCCGCCCCTGGCCTTCGCGGGCGAGGCCCAGGTCACCGCGCGCCTGACCGACGGACCGATCAGCGACCTGAACGTGATGGTGCGGCGAGGCGTCTGGCGGGCGCGGACCCGCCGGCTGACCGTCGCCGGGGCCAGCGACGTGGCCGCCAGGGCGCGGGCGACCCTGGTCCTGGCGCTGGACCCGCTGCGCATCGTTCGGCCCGGCGGCGAGATCGACCTGGCGCCGCTGGACGCGGTCCTGCTTGAACACGGTCACTCACACTTGAGCTTGGAAGGTCGAGGCCGAACATTGATCGCCGAGATCACAGCCGATCCGGAGCACATTTTAAAGTAAAGCTTCGTATATCCTCGGACATCGACAAAACAGCGCGCGACCTCCCGCCGCACTGGGTTCGCCACGTCTTCGCCTTATCTGGTCGCTAGTCGAGCCAACGCTTCAGGCCTCAAAACGATCCAGGACGAATTAATGCACGCATCGACAGCGAAGAAACTCGCCCCTCTGGCGCGCGGCGCGCTGGGTCTGGCCCTGGTCTTCGCTCCGATGGTGGTGGCGGCGATGGAGAACCCGCACAAGGCGCCGAAGGGCCCTTCGCCGGTCATGCAGCGCCTGCTGGCCGAGATGGCCGCCAAGTCGCAGAAGCCGGTCCGCAAGGAACTGGTCTGGAGCGGTTCGGACATCGACGGCGACGGCGCGCCCGACTTCGCCAACCCGACCGGCGGCGCGCCGCGCGGCCACGACGAGTTCGGCGACGGCCAGTTCGGCGCCCGCCGCGACGGCGGAACGCGCGAGCACGAGGGCGTCGACTACGTGGCCAAGGCCGGCCAGGACGTCCAGGCCCCGATCTCCGGCTACGTCACCAAGATCGGCTACGCCTATGCCGGCTCCAGCGACCTGAAGTTCGTCGAGATCAGCAACCCGGCCCTGGGCTACGTCGCCCGCGCCTTCTATGTGACGCCCGGCGTCGAGCTGGGCCAGACCGTCCGCCTGGGCGAGACCATCGGCCGCGTCGAGAGCCTGCAGAAGCACTATCCGGGGATCACCAACCACGTGCACCTGGAGGTCATGGAGCCGGGCGGCGAGCGGGTGAACGCCGCGGAGCTGATCGTGCGGAAGCTGGTGGTTCAGGCGTAGGATTCAGTCCCTCCCCCTGTGGGGGAGGCGATCGCGAAGCGATCGGTGGGGGGAGTTTTAGGATCGTCGATCCTGGATCTGGCCATCGGCCAAAGACTCCCCCTCCGTCGGCTTCGCCGACACCTCCCCCACAGGGGGAGGATCTAGGTCTGGCGGCTTCGCCCCTACTTCCGCATCACCACCACCGGCTGGCCCGAATACTCCACCGTCTGATCCACCGCGTCGAAGTCGACCGGCTTGGCGCCCGAACCGATGAACCGCACCTTGATCGTCCGGCTCTCCAACATCCCCTTGAACGACCCCGACCGCGCCCCGATCGTCAGCCGGCCCGTGGCGTTGTCGTAGCTCATCGGGATGCGGCTCCACGCCCCGCGCTCGTAGCCGTTGCTCAGCCCGTCGTCCTCGTAGAGCTCGAACGTGCCGTCGGCGCCCGCATAGACCACCACGGTCAGCGGGGCGTCCGGCTTCTCGCCGACATACTGCTGGACCACCGTGGTCGGCACGATCGAGCCGGCCTTCACGAACAGCGGCATGCGCGACAGCGGCGCGTCGGCCTTGATGGTCTGGCCGCCCTTGAACGCCTTGCCGCTCTCGAAGTCGTACCAGGTCGCCCCGGCCGGCAGGTAGACCGACCGCGAGCGCGCCTTGAACTGGGTGACCGGCGCCACCAGGAACGCCTTGCCGAACAGGTACTCGTCGTCGACGTTCCGCGCGGCCTTGTCGGCCGGGAAGTCCATCACCAGGCCGCGCATGATGCTGCCGTCCCGCTGATAGGTGTCGGCGGCCAGGGTGTAGACGTAGGGCATCAGCCGGTAGCGGAGCTCGTCGTACCAGGCCAGGCTCTTGTAGACCTCGGTCCCCTCGTCCGCGAGGTTGTAGATCTCGCGGAACGGGAACTCGCCGTGGCTGCGGAACAGCGGCGAGAACGCCCCGAACTGGAACCAGCGCAGGTTCAGCTCCTGCCACTCGGCCCAGTGCGCCGGGTCCTTGTTGGTGTAGCGGTTCTCGACCGAGAAGCCGCCGATGTCGGTGGTCCAGTTGGGGATGCCCGACATCGACAGGTTCACGCCGGCCGAGATCTGGTCGCGGAAGTCGTCCCAGCGCGCCACCACGTCGCCGCTCCACACCGCCGAGGCATGGCGCTGCAGGCCGCCGAAGCCCGAACGGGTCAGGATGAACGGACGCACGTCCGGGTTCAGCGCCAGCTCGCCCTCGTAGACGCCCTGGGTGTGCGGCAGCGAGTAGCTGTTGAAGTACTCGGCCGCCGGACCGATCGCCGTCGGGCCCATCCGCTTGGTGCGCTCGGGCACGTCGAGGTTGGAATGCATGTCGGGCTCGGAGGCGTCCATCCACCAGGCGTCGACGCCGATGACCTTCAGGTTCTCCTTCACCTGACGCCAGTAGATGTCGCGCGCTTCCTTCGGATAGGGATCGTAGAACGAGTTCAGGTAGCCCGGACCGACCCAGTCCTTGGCGCCCTGCTCGATGTTGCGCTTGTACATGAAGCCCTTGGCGTCCAGCTCCTTGAAGTTGTCCGTAGTCGGATAGAACTTCGGCCAGATCGAGATCATGAAGTGCGCGTTGTTCGCGTGGATCTCGTCGACCATGCCCTTGGGGTCGGGGAAGCGCGAGGCGTCGAACTTGTGGCTGCCCCAGGTGGGGTCGGTCCAGTAGCGCCAGTCCATGACGATGTTGTCGAGCGGCAGCCCGCGCTTGCGGTACTCCTTGACGACCCCGACGATCTGGCCGGCGTCCTCGTAGCGCTGGCGGCTCTGCCAGAAGCCGTAGGCCCAGCGCGGCATCATCGTCGACTTGCCGGTCAGGTCGCGATAGCCGGCCACCACCTGGTCCAGGTCGTCGCCGCCGACATAGTAGTAGTCGATCGCCTTGCCGACCTCGGAGGTCAGCTGCAGCGAATGGCGGTCGGGCGCGGCCATCGGGTTGTTGTGCAGCAGGCCGATATAGCCGCCGTCCGGCAGCCACTCGACCTTGATCCTGTGGACCTTGCCCGGGGTCAGGGCGGCGTCGAAGTTGTGGTACCAGGGGTTCCAGTTCTGCCGCCAGCGGTCGATGACCAGCTTGCCGTCGATCCAGACCTTGGCGTAGTCGCTGGAATAGAGCTTGAACCGGTGCACCCCCGCTTGGTCGGCGGTGATCGTCCCCTCCCAGACCACCTTCTTGTCGGGCAGCGGCTTGCCGTCGGGCCCGTTCAGCTCGGCGGGCATGTTGGGCAGGTCCTTGAGGAACCGGTAGTCGATGTCCTGCTCGGTGCGGGTCAGCTTCAGCTGGCCGCCGACATAGTACTTGGCGGTGAAGCCCGGCTTGCCGTCCAGCCCCGTGATCTTCAGATCGCGCGAGGCGACGTCGTAGGGGATCGGGTCGCCGAAGCGGGTGATCGAGTTGTTGTCCCACAGCAGGCCGTAGCCCCGGCTGGACAGCAGCATCGGCACCACGACGGTGCGGTTGTAGTTCAGCAGTTCGACGTCCTGGCCATTGTAGTTCATCTGGCCGTTCTGGTGCTGGCCGAGGCCGTAGAAGGCCTCGTCCGTACCCGGATTGAACTGCTGGCGGACCTCGTAGAAGTCCTGGCCGTCGACCTTCACCGGCTTGAAGGCGCCCCGGTCGCGCTCGGCAAGGACGGTCTTGCCCTGGGCGTCCTTGAAGTCGACCGTGCCGTCGGCCAGCGAGACTTCCGCAGTGGCCTTGGCGGTCTTGAGCACCAGCTTCCCGCCGACCTCGGTCACCGTGAAGCCGCTGGTCTGGGGCTTGGCCGTGACCATCAGGCTCTCGGGGGTGTCGAGGCTGTCGGTCGGGGTGGCCGTGACGTGGATGATCCGCTCGCCCATCACCTGCAGCCGCACCTTCTTGGCCGGTCCCGAGGCGGGGGTGACGATCACGCCGTCGGCGGTCTTCTCGAACGCGCCGTCCAGCGCCAGGGCGCTGGTCGAGGCCAGGAGTGTAAGCGTGAGGCCGGCGAAGAGGGCCTTGGGCAGCATGCGCATCGGTTCTTCCCTATGATTTCTTTTGGCTCCGCTCATCCCGGCGGATCCGAATTCAGTACGTGGCCAGCTTGACCTTCAGCACTTGCGGCAGGGTCGTCAGGTTCAGGCCGTAGTCGACCTGGTCGCCGTTCCACAGGCGGTCGAACACCCACTTGCCGTTCTCGAAGTGGCCTTCCTCGACGCGCGAAAGCATGAACCGCTCGCCCTTGGCCGAGCCGAAGGTGACGCGGGCGCGGTAGCCGGTGATCAGGAACTCGTTGGGCGACAGCTGGGCGATCAGGGCGCCGCCGTCGGGGATTTCGCGGCCCGGCTGTTTCTCGGCCTTGCCCATCCACGGGGCGTCGATCGAGCCGAACTGCCATTCGCCGTATGACACCGTCGCGGTCCAGCGGTCGCCCAGCTTCAGGGTCTCGGCCTTGCGGTCGTCGGCCTCGCCGGCGCCCCAGACCTTGCTCTCGAACGACAGCCTGGCCCACTCGCGGGCCATCGGGGCCAGCAGGCGGTAGTGGACGCCGAAGTTCTCCAGTGTCTGGGCGTCGACCGTCTTGGCGCCCAGCGGGTAGTTGGAATAGCCGGTCTGATCCAGGCCGAAGGGCGAAAAGCCGATGCCCTGATGGCCCAGCACATCGTAAATGTAGCGCGCAAAGCCCTTGTCGCTGCCGATCTCGGGTACGAACAGGGCGTTGTCGGGACGGCCGTACTGCTCCAGCGTCTTCCGGACATTGGCGCTCTCGCGCATGTAGATGTCGGGGGCCAGGGCGTCGATCGACGGGGCGGCGGCCTTCCAGACGTCCAGCACGTTCCAGGTCGGCCCGCCCGACGAATAGGTGAACGGGTCCTGGTAGTTGAAGGGGTCGCGCAGGGCGGCGTTGACGTACATCGGCAGCGGCAGTTCGCGCTTGCCGGCGGCGGCGATCTCGTCGACGTAGCGGCCGATGTGCCAGGCGTGGAAGAACTCGTCGGCGTCCTTGCCGAACACCTGGGTCCAGGTTTCCGGCTTCTTGCCCATCGCCTTGACCAGATCGGCCGGAACCGGGCCGTTGAACAGCTTCTGGGCGGTCGGCGAATAGTCGCGGATGGCGCCGTAGGTGCCGGTCTCGTTCTCGGGCTGGACCATGATCACGGTGTGGTCCGGGTCGGCCGCCTTCAGGTGGCGCATCAGGGCGACGAAGGCCTTCTTGTCGGCCTCGAGCGTCGAGCGGAACACCGGCGACAGCGAGTTCTTGATCTCGCCCTTGGCGTTGACCACCCGCGGGAAGCGCTTGTCGTCCAGCTTGACCCACTCGGGCGCGTATTGCGGGCCGTTGTTCTTCCAGGTGCCGAACCACAGCAGCACCAGCTTCACGTCGTTGTCGCGGGCCTGCTTCAGCAGCACGTCGACGAACGAGAAGTCGAACTGGCCCTCGACCGGCTCGATCTGCTCCCAGGCGACCGGGATCTCCAGGGTGTTGGCGTGCATGGCCTTCACGGACGGCCAGACCTTGGGCAGCTGCGAGGGATAGTTGGCGGCGTTGTTGGCCTGGACGCCCAGCATCAGGAACGGCGCGCCGTCGACCATCAGCGCGTGGCGACCGTCCTTGGCGACCAGCTTGGGCAGATCGGCGGCGGCGACCGGCGTCGCGGCCAGGCCCAGGACGGCGATCGCCCCAGCGGCCGCCAGGCGCAGGCGTTGAAAGGTCTCGGTCTTTCCGGTCGTCAAGGCTGCCTCCCGCTTCGTTGTTCTCTTGATAGCGCTATCATCACTATAAGTATGACAATTCGCCAGTAATCTTCGAAAGCCGTCGTTCAGGTCGGCGCTGGGGGACGGGCCGCGCAGTGGGCGGCGATGAAGTCCGGGTGGGTGGGCATGGCTTCAGCGGCCTGCCGCAGCGCCGTCCTCATGGCCCTGAGATTGCGCTCCACCACGCCGACATCCATCAGGTCGACCAGCGGGTCGTAGTCTCGCGGCATGACGTTCTGGCCGATCAGCACGGCCAGCCAGCTGGGCTCCTGGAACAGGTCCTGGCCCATCGAGGCCAGCCGCCCGGTGCGCCGGAACAGCTCCATCTTGTGCGCCAAGCTGTCGGGGATGACCATCTCGCGGACCTGCCGCCACAGCGGATCCGTCCGCTCGTTGGCGTGGTAGTGCAGCACCAGGAAGTCGCGGATCTTCTCGTATTCCTGGTCGGTGAGGCGGTTGTACTCGTCCAGCAGCACGGGACTGAAGGTCCGGTCCGGGAACAGCTGGATCAGCTTGGTGATCCCGGTCTGGACCAGGTGGATGCTGGTCGATTCCAGCGGCTCCATGAACCCGCTGGCCAGGCCCAGGGCGATGCAGTTCTTGTTCCAGAACCGTCGCCGGCGGCCGGCGGTGAACTTCAGGATCCGCGGATCGGTGCAGGGCTGGGCGTCCAGCGTCCCCAGCAGGGTCGCGCGGGCCTCGTCGTCGCTGATGAAGGCGCTGGAATAGACGTAGCCGTTGCCGACGCGGTGCTGCAGCGGAATGCGCCACTGCCAGCCGGCGGCGTGGGCGGTGGAGCGGGTGAATGGCGTCAGGTCCGGGGCGCTCTGGCTCTGGACGGCCATCGCGCGGTCGCAGGGCAGCCAACTGGACCAGTCCTCGTATCCGGACTTCAGAGCCTCCTCGATCAGCAGCCCCCGGAAGCCCGAGCAGTCGATGAACAGGTCGCCCTCCACCACCCGGCCGTCGGCCAGGGTGATCGACCGGATGAAGCCGTCCTCGCCGCCCAGGGCGACGTCGACGACCCTGCCCTCGACCCGCTCGACGCCCCGCGCCTCGGCGTAGCGGCGCAGGAACTTGGCGTAGAGCCCGGCGTCGAAGTGGAAGGCGTAGGAATAGGTCGACATGATCGACCCCGACGCCGTGGTCGGCCGGTCGAAGCGACGCATGCCGGCGGCCAGGGTCGGCAGCGAATAGTCGCCGAAGTCGGTGGTGTMGCCCAGCGACCGCAACTTCAGCCAGTACTGGTGGAAGGCGCTGGTGGCCAGGTCGGCGCCGTAGCGGCCGAACGGGTGGATGTAGCGGTGGCCCACGCGGGTCCAGTCGACGAACTCGATGCCCAGCTTGAAGGTCGCCTGGGTCTCGCGGATGAACTCGTCCTCGTTCACGCCCAGCATCTGGTTGAACAGGACAAGCGGCGGGATGGTCGCCTCCCCCACCCCGACCGTGCCGATCTCCTCGGACTCGACCAGCTGGATGGCGACCTTCAGGGGATCGGGCTGATGCTCGCGCAGCACCCGCGCCAGGGCCGCCGCCGCCATCCAGCCGGCCGTGCCGCCGCCCACGATGACGACCTTGCGGATGCGGTTGTCGGTCATGACCGGCTCAGGCTCCTGCGACGGCGGGGCAGTGACGGGCGATGAAGTCGCCGTGGGTCGGCATGGCCTGGGCGATGCGCCGCACGCTGTCCAGGCGATGGCGCATGCCCATCCGCAGCTTGTCGTCCGGGATGGAGTCGATCAGCGGATCGTAGCGGTCGGGATAGACGTGCTGCCCCAGCAGGATCGCCAGCCAGCTGGGCTCGGCATAGGATTCCTCGGTCAGCATCGGCACGCGGCCCAGGCTTTTGAACACCTCGATCTTGTGCTGCAGCGTGTCCGGGATGCTCATCGTCCGGCAGTAGTCCCACAACGGGGCGTCGTCGCGCTCGGTGGCGCGGTAGTGCAGCACCAGGAAGTCGCGGATCCGCTCGTATTCGTTGGTGGTCACCCGGTTGTATTCGTCGATCATCACCGGATCGAAGGCCTTGTCCGGGAACATCTCGATCAGTCGGGCCAGGCCCGTCTGGATCACCTGGATGCTGCTGGACTCCAGCGGCTCCATGAACCCGGCGGCCAGGCCGATGGCGACGCAGTTCTTGTTCCAGAACTTGCGGCGATGGCCGGTGACGAACCGCAGCGGCCGGGGATCGGCCAGGGCCTTGCCGTCCAGATTGGCCAGCAGGGTCGAGGCCGCCTCGTCGTCGCCGATGAACTGGCTGCAATAGACATAGCCGTTGCCGGTGCGGTGCTGCAGCGGGATGCGCCATTGCCAGCCGGCCGCCCGGGCGGTGGACCGCGTATAGGGGGTCAGGCCGTCGCCGCCGGTCTCGCACGGAACGGCCATGGCCCGGTCGCACGGCAGCCACCGCGTCCAGTCCACATAGCCGGTCTGCAGGGCCTGTTCGATCAGCAGGCCGCGGAAGCCCGAGCAGTCGATGAACAGGTCGCCTTCGACCCGCTGGCCGTTCTCCAGGCTGACCGCCTCGATGAAGCCGTCCTCGCCCCGCAGATGGACGTCGACGATCCGCCCCTCGATCCGCTGCACGCCGCGCGGCTCGGCATAGCCGCGCAGGTAGCGGGCATAGAGGCTGGCGTCGAAATGATAGGCGTACTTGTAGAACGAGGCGTCCGAGCGCGGGTCGGGCGACGGCGGCGCGAACCGGCCGAGCCGGGCCGCCGTGCCCGGCAGCGAATAGTCGCCGAACGGCGTGGCGTCGCCCAGGGCGCGCAGCTTCAGCCAGTGATGGTGCGGAGACACGCCCTCGATGGCGGCGCCATAGTCGCCGAACGCGTGGAAATGGACGTTGCCCAGCCGCGACCAGTCGCGGAACTCGATGCCCAGCTTGAACGTGCCCTGGGTGTGGCGGACGAAATCCTGCTCGTCGATGCCCAGGATGCCGTTGAAGATCTGGATCAGGGGCACCGTGGCCTCGCCGACCCCGACGATGCCGATCTCTTCGGATTCGATCAGCTGGACGGTGGCCGGGGTGTTCTTCAGGAACCGGGCCAGCACCGAGGCGGCCATCCAGCCGGCCGTACCGCCGCCGACGACGACCACCTTGGAGATGCGTTCACGCGACATTGCTTACTCCCCGCCCGTCCACGTCGGCGAACCGATGCGGCCAGTGTCGGCAATCACGCGGAGCGTGTGAAGGCCCGACCGAGGCGCCCCTCTCGCGGAGACGCCTCGGTCGAGCTTCGAGCGAAACCCTCCGCGCCCGCCGATCGTCAGATCGACAGGCGCGGAAGCCGGGCTTGCTCCGGGTTAGAAGCTGCCGCGCAGGATCACCGCGATGCGGCGGTCGGTGTCGGTCCAGCTGTAGCGCGGAGCGAAGTTCGCGCCGCCCACGTCCAGATAGGTCCGGGCGTTGAGGATGTTGGTCGCCTGGACGCCGACTTTGTACTGCTCGGTGATCGAGTAAAGGATCGAGCCGTCCAGCTGGCCGTAGTCTTCCGACCAGACCGGGCGCTGGATGTTGGCGGCCGAGGTGGTCAGCAGGTAACGCTCACGCCAGTTGTAGGCCAGGCGGGCCGAGATGCCGTACTTTTCGTACAGGACCGCGACGTTGTAGCTGGTCTTGGACAGGCCCTCGAGCGGCAGGGTCTGGTCCGCCGCGCCGGCGATCTGGGCCGACTCGTTGAGGTTGATGGCGGTGTTCTTGCCGCCGTTGCTGTCGACATAGGTGAAGTTGGCCTGCACGCCCAGACCGCTGAGCGGGCCCGGCAGCGAGTCGTAGAACTGGGTGTAGGCCAGTTCGAAGCCTTTGATCGTGCCGCTCGAGCCGTTCATGTTGCGGCTGACCAGGAACGAATAGGTCTGGCCGCCCGAGGTGTAGCTCTCGGTGGCGTTGCCCATGAAGATGTAGTTCGAGATGTCCTTGTAGAACGCCGCGAACGTCAGGCTGTTGGCCGAGCCGAAGTACCATTCCAGGCTGGCGTCGAACTGGTTCGACTTGGTCGGCTTCAGCAGCGGGTTGCCGCCGCTGCCGGTCAGGGGCTCGACCGTCCGGGGCGTGAACCCGTCGGCTTCGAAGTTGAACGACAGGTTGGTGTAGGACTGCATCTGGCTGAAGGTCGGGCGGACCACGGCCTTGGCCGCCGCCAGGCGGAATTGCAGGTCGTCGGTCAGGAAGAACCGCACGTTGGCGCTGGGCAGCACGTCCGTGTAGTCGTTCGACGACTGTCCGCCGCTGATCGAGCCGCCCTGGGTGAAGGCGTAGGCGTTGTTGAACGCCGTGCACGAAATGGCCGGGACCACGGCCGCGCAAGCCGCGGGCGTGCCGTTGAGGGCCGCGACCTTGATGATCGCATCGCCGCCGTCGACCTTGGTCTTCACCACGCGGACGCCGACGTTGCCGTCCATGCGGCCCAGGGGCGAGGTCTCATGGCCGAAGCGCAGCAGGCCGTAGATGGCCTGGGTCTTCTCGCCCTGATTGTTGGTGCCCCCATTGGGGTTGTCGCCGGCCGGCGACGAGTTGGCGTAGCTGGCTTCCGACAGGGGAGCCCAGCCCCAGCCCGCGCTCTCGGTGTTCTTCAGGAGGTCGTAGGCCTGCTGCGTTCCGTTGGCGACCAGGCCTTCGGTCGGGAACCAGGCGACGCCCGGCAGTTGCACGTCGCCGCGGAAGAAGTTGTCGTAGGTGAACAACTCCGATTGCTGTGGCAGGCCGGGGCTTTGATGCGTGCCGTCGAAGCCCGTTTGATTGAGATAGACCGGCGGGCCGGCGTTCCAGAACTGGTTGCTGAGCAGACCCCAGTTGTAGCCCGTCTGACGGGTGGTCGAGGACTTGTCCGTGCCGCGCACGCCGAAGCGGAACGACTTCAGCCAGCTGTCTTCTTCGAAGAGATACTCGCCGTCGGCGCGCAACGCCTTGGAGTCGGCGCTGTTGTCCTCGATGTGGTCCATCGCGGCCGCCCACCAGTAGGCGGACTTGGTGCGGGTGGTGTCGGTGGCCTGGCTCAGCTTCAGGACCGGCTCGTCGCCGCCGATGTCGAAGGCCAGGCTCGACGGAACCGTCGGGTCCATCTGGGTGAACGCGGTCATGCTCAGCACGGAGGCGTGCGACTTGATGTACTGCGCGTCGGCGCTGAACGACCACCGATCGTTCGGCGTGTACTTCAGGTTGAAGCTGTAGTCTTCGGTCTTCTTGTGCTGCTCGCCGTAACGGCTGTCGGCGGTCAGGTGGAAGTTGTTGATCGTCCCGGCCGTGATCGCGCCTTGGCCGTCGTACTTGAAGCCCGGGCCCGTGGCGGCATAGCCGCCGTCGGTGTCGCCCAGGGCGCGTTCGATGTCGCGCGGGTCGGCCTTGGCGGTCAGGACCTCGAAGGTGGCTTCCCACTGCTCGTTCGGACGCCATTGCAGGGCGCCGGCGAAGGCCGTGCGCTTCTGCTGCCAGTCGATCCGGCGCCAGCCGATCGAGTTGGGGATGTAGACCGTATTCCGACCAGCTTCGATAGCCTGGGCAGGCGTGAGCGTTCCGGTGGCGACCGAGCGCTCTTCGAAGCGGCCGGTCTGGACGCTGTCGGTGCGGTTGCCGATGTTGCCGATGCTGCCCGAGAGCAGCAGGCCGACCTCGCCGATGTTGGTGTCCCAGCGGTCGCTGTATAGCACGTTGCCCGAGACGTAGCCCTTGTCGCGCAGGTCGGCGTAGTTGTAGTCGGCCGAGAAGGCCAGCAGGCGCTTGGCGGAGTCGAACGGCTTGCGGGTGCGCAGGTTGACGATGCCGCCGATGCCGCCTTCGATCTGCTCGGCGGAGGGGTTCTTGTAGACGTCGACGCCGGCCAGCAGGTCGGCGGACACGTCTTCGAACGACAGGGCCCGGCCATTGTTGGCCGAGAAGATGTCGCGGCCGTTGGTCTCGCTGCGAACCCACGACAGGCCGCGGATGAACACGCCGCCGCCTTCGGAGGCCAGACGGGCGGGGTCGCGGTTTTCGTTGGTGCGCTGGAGCGTCACGCCCGGGATGCGCTGCAGGGCTTCCGAGACGCTGCGGTCCGGCAGGGCGCCGATGTCCTGAGCGGAGATCGAGTCGACGATCTGCTCGGCGTTGCGTTTGATCTGACGCGCCGAGGTCAGGCTGGCGCGGATGCCGGTGACGACGACTTCGTCGACGGTGTCGGCGGCGGCCGCCGGCGCGGCGGCGTCCTGGGCCAGCGCGATGGCCGGCGTCAAGACAGCGATAGCCAACGCCGATGCGCCCATGAGCATCACGTTGCGACGAGAATTGCGAAGCAGCATTTGGTTTCCTTCCCCCAGATGAGATCCGTCCCAGCGCTCTCAAGGCGCCGGTGACGTGCGCCGCACACGGCGGTCACACGATCTGATCCGATCCTTTAGTCATATAAGTGATACTTACAAGACCAAATTGATAGCGCTATCAATTTGCCCCGGAAGGCGCGGCTTTGGCGCCACGGTGACCAAAATCCCCGTGAATTCGCGGCGTTTGCAACCATCATTATTATACTATAAATGCCAGGGACCGGGCGCGAGTATCCGCGGTCGTGGCGTCAGGGAAGAACATGGGTCAGGGAAACGGGGGCGGGAAATTCCGCAGCGCTCACAGCTACGGAAAGCTGGATCGCGACGGGTTTATCCATCGCAGCTGGATGAAGAGCCAAGGCCTGCCGGACGACGTGTTCGACGGGCGGCCCGTGATCGGCATCTGCAACACGTGGTCGGAAATCACCCCCTGCAACGCGGGCCTGCGCGACATCGCCGAGCACGTGAAGCGCGGCGTCTGGGAGGCCGGCGGCCTGCCGCTGGAGTTCCCGGCCATGTCGCTGGGCGAAACCCAGATGCGGCCGACCGCCATGCTGTTCCGCAACCTGCTGGCCATGGACGTCGAGGAGTCGATCCGCGGCAACCCGATCGACGGCGTCGTGCTGCTGGGCGGCTGCGACAAGACCACCCCGGGCCAGATGATGGGCGCGGCCAGCGTCGACCTGCCCACCGTCGTCGTCTCGACCGGCCCGATGCTGAACGGCAAGTTCCGCGGCAAGGACATCGGCTCGGGCACCGACGTGTGGAAGTTCTCCGAGGCCGTCCGGGCCGGCGAGATGACCCTGCCGGAATTCATGTCGGCCGAAAGCGGCATGAGCCGCTCGCCCGGCACCTGCATGACCATGGGCACCGCCTCGACCATGGCCGCCATCGTCGAGGCCATGGGCATGAGCCTGCCCTACAACGCCACCATTCCCGCCGTGGACGCCCGCCGCGCGGCCATGGCCCACCACACCGGCCGCACCATCGTGCGCATGGTGCATGACGGCCTGACCATGTCGCAGGTCGCCACCCGCGCCGCGTTCGAGAACGCCCTGCGCGTGCACGCCGCGATCGGCGGCTCGACCAACGCCGTCGTCCACCTGCTGGCCCTGGCCGGCCGCCTGGGCGTTGAGCTGACCCTGGAAGACTTCGACAACCTGTCGCGCGACGTGCCGCTGCTGGTCGACCTGCAGCCCTCGGGACGCTTCCTGATGGAAGACCTGCACTACGCCGGCGGCCTGCCCGCCGTGATGAAGCAGATGGCCCCGTTCCTGAACCCCGAGGCCCTGACCGTCTCGGGCACGCGGATCGGCGAACAGTACGAGAAGGCCGAGGTGTTCAACGCCGAGGTCATCCGCAGCGTCGAGGCCCCGGTGAAGCCCGACAGCGGCATCTGGGTGCTGCGCGGCAACCTGGCCCCCGGCGGGGCGGTGATGAAGCCCAGCGCCGCCAGCCCCGAACTGCTGAGCCACAAGGGCAAGGCCGTGGTCTTCGAGACCATCGAGGACTTCAAGGCCCGCATTGACTCGCCCGACCTGGACGTCGACGAGACCTCGATCCTGGTGCTCAAGGGCTGCGGCCCCAAGGGCTATCCGGGCATGCCGGAAGTGGGCAACATGCCGCTGCCGACCAAGCTGCTGGAAAAGGGCGTCAAGGACATGGTCCGCATCAGCGACGCCCGCATGAGCGGCACGGCCTTCGGCACCGTCATCCTGCACGTCTCGCCCGAGTCCGACGCCGGCGGCCCGTTGGCCGTTGTCCGATCCGGCGACGTGATCGAGCTGGACGGCCCTGCCCGGTCGCTGAACCTGCTGATCTCCGACGAGGAACTGGCCGGCCGCCTGGCCGCCTGGCGCGAAAACCCGCCGGCGCCCAAGGCGACGCGCGGCTACGCCAAGCTGTACATCGACCACGTGCTGGGCGCGGACAAGGGCGCGGACCTGGACTTCCTGGTCGGCTCCAGCGGCTCCGTCGTCACCCGAGAATCTCACTGATGAATCCGATGGACAGCTCGGTCACGATCTTCGGCGACTGGGGCACTTCGCGCCTGCGGCTCTATCTGCGCCAGGGCAAGAGCGTGCTCGACCGCCGCGACGGACAGGGCATCGGGGCGCTGACGAAGTCGCCGCGCGACACCTTCCTCGACCTGGTCGGCGACTGGCGCGAGGCGGGACCGTCGATGGCCCTGCTGTGCGGCATGGTCGGGTCGCGCAACGGCTGGCAGGAAGCGGCTTACGCCCCCTGCCCGGCCGGCGCCGCCGACATCCGCGAGCGGCTGCTGCACATCGACGCCGACGGCCTGCCGGTCGCCATCGTCCCGGGCCTGTCGTGCCGCAACGCCCTGGGCGGTCCAGACGTCATGCGCGGCGAAGAGACCCAGATCCTGGGCGCCCTCGAACTGGACCCCGCCCTCAAGCGCGGTCGCCACTTGCTGGCCCTGCCCGGCACCCACACCAAGTGGGTGGTGGTCGAGGACGGGGCGATCGCCAGCTTCCTGACCGCCCCGGTCGGCGAGCTCTACGCCCTGCTGCGCGAGCACTCGATCCTGGCCAAGGCCGCCCCCGGGGACGGCCCCGAGTCGCCCGAGGGATTCGCCCGCGGCGTCGCCCGGATCGTCGAACAGGGTCCCGCACGGCTGCCGCACCTGATTTTCGAGACCCGCAGCCGACAATTATTGGACGGCCTGCCCAAGGACGAAGCCATGGGCTTCCTGTCCGGTTTGCTGATCGCCAGTGATACCGCAACCACCTCAAGCTGGTTCGGGGATCTGGGCCAGGTGTCGCTGATCGGCGCCCCGGCCCTGAGCGCCCTCTATGCGCAAGCTATCGCCGCCCTGGGCGGCTCGAGCGTGGCCGTCGACGGCGATTCCGCCGTCCTGGCCGGATTGACAACGTTGTCGTCAGCTCAGAACAGTGGAGTTCATGTCCTTGCCTAGCTCGAACACCCCGCCGATCGTCGCCATCCTCCGAGGCGTGAAGTCCGAGGAGATTCTCGACATCGCCGCGGCGCTGGTGGAGGCTGGGATCGAAGCCATCGAAGTGCCGCTGAACTCGCCCGATCCGCTGGTGACCATCGGCAAGCTGTGCGCCGCGTTCGGCGACAAGGTTCTCTGCGGCGCGGGCACCGTCCTGTCGCCGGAAGCCGTCGACCAGGTGGCCGGCGTCGGCGGCAAGCTGATCGTCACCCCGAACATCGACGCCTCGGTGATCTCGCACGCCGTGAACCTGGGCCTGACCGTCATGCCTGGCTTCGCCACGCCCACCGAGGCCTTCGTCGCCGTCAAGGCCGGGGCCAAGGCGCTGAAGCTCTATCCGGCCGGCACCTACGGCTTCGGTCACATCAAGGCCGTGCGCGACGTGCTGCCCAAGGATATCGCGGTCTACGCCGTCGGCGGCGTCGGCGCGGCCAATCTGAAGCCGTGGATCGAGGCCGGCGTCTCCGGCATCGGCGTCGGCGGCGAGCTCTATCGCCCGGGCTACACCGCCGAGGAGGTCGGCCAGCGGGCCAGGACCCTGGTGGCGGCCTGGGCCGAACAGACCACCCAGTAAGAACAGTCCGCGTCGCAACAAGAATACGGCCCTAAAGGGGGGACCCCAGTGAGAACCATCGATTTCGTCATCCTGGCGATCTACGCCGTCGCCATCTTCGGCCTGGCCCAGTGGGTTTCCCGCGACAAGGGCGGGCACAAGAAGGACTCCACCGACTACTTCCTGGCCGGCAAGGCCCTGCCCTGGTGGGCCATCGGCGCCTCGCTGATCGCCGCCAACATCTCGGCCGAGCAGATCATCGGCATGAGCGGCTCGGGCTACGCCATCGGCCTGGCCATCGCCTCGTACGAGTGGATGGCGGCCCTGACCCTGCTGATCGTCGGCAAGTTCTTCCTGCCGATCTTCCTGAAGAACAACATCAGCACCATGCCGCAGTTCCTGGAGCAGCGGTACGGACCCAGCGTGCGCACGCTGATGGCCGTGTTCTGGCTGGGCCTGTACGTCTTCGTGAACCTGACCTCGATCCTGTGGCTGGGTTCGATCGCCGTGCACACCGTGACCGGCGTCGACCAGATGACCGCCCTGATCATCATCGGCGTGTTCGCCCTGGCCTATCAGCTGTGGGGCGGCCTGAAGGCCGTGGCCCTTACCGACATCGTCCAGGTGGCCCTGCTGGTCATGGGCGGGCTGATCATCGTCTACCTGTCGCTCGACAAGATCGGCGGCGACGGCGGCGTGATCGGCGGCTTCACCCAACTGACCGCCCAGTTCCCCGAACACTTCAAGATGATCCTCGACAAGACCAGCCCGCACTACAAGGAGCTGCCGGGCCTGTCGGTGCTGCTGGGCGGCCTGTGGGTGATGAACGTCTCGTACTGGGGCTTCAACCAATACATCATCCAGCGCGCCCTCGGCGCCAAGGACATCGCGGAGGCCCAGAAGGGCATCGCCTTCGCCGCCTATCTGAAGCTGCTGATGCCGGTGATCGTCGTGGTGCCGGGCCTGGCCGCCCTGGTCCTGGCCCCGAACCTGCTCAAGCCCGACCAAGCCTATCCCGAGATGATGAAGCTGCTGCCGCCCGGCCTGCTGGGCCTGGTGTTCTCGGCCCTGGTCGCGGCKATCATCGCGTCGCTGGCGGCCAAGATCAATTCGATCGCCACCATCTTCACGCTCGACATCTACGCCAAGCAGAAGCCGGGTTCGTCTGAACAGCACCTCGTCCTGGTGGGCCGCATCGCCGCCGTCGTCGCGGTGATCGTCGGCATCATCGCCGCCAAGCCCCTGCTGGGCGGCGCCGACCAGGTGTTCCAGTTGATCCAGGAGTACACCGGCTTCTTCACCCCGGGCATCGTGGTGATCTTCATGCTGGGCCTGTTCTGGAAGCGCGCCACCACCGCCAGCGCCCTGGTGGCCACGGCCGGCTCGGTGATCCTGTCGCTGGCCCTGAAGTTCGGCATGCCGGACATGCCGTTCATGAACCGCGTCGGCTGGGTGTTCCTGCTGGCCCTGGCCGCCGCGATCGTCGTGTCGCTGGTCGCGCCCCAGAAGAAGGTGGTCAACGTCGTGTCGCTGGAAGGCGTCAGCTACAAGACCACCACCGGCTTCAACATCGCCGGCCTGGGCGTGATCCTGATCCTGATCGCCCTCTACGCCGTCTGGTGGTGACGATGCGGGCGGCGTTTTCCTCGATGATCGCCCAAGCCTGAACCGAAAGCTCCGTCACGGTCGCCGTGGCGGGGCTTTCATCTTTGACATGATTGTTCCGGGCGTGAACGAAGCACGCTACACAAGGTCAGACCTATTTCGACGACAACAGTTCGAGAAGCGTTTTTGGGGGCGAGAACTTGGTGATCCGTACGCAGCCGGGCCTCAGTCTGACCTATGGACTCGTCGAGTCCCTGGGGCAGGCCATCGTCACCGGTGAATACGCTCAGGTCGGCTTCCCCACCGAAGGCGAGCTCTCCAAGCAGTTCGGCGCCAGCCGCACCGTCACCCGCGAAGCGGTCAAGATGCTGACCGCCAAGGGCCTGCTCAGCGCCCGCCCCCGCCACGGCACCGTGGTCGAGCCCGAGAACGAGTGGAACCTGCTGGACCCCGACGTCCTGCGTTGGATGCTGGAGCGCAAGTTCAGCCTGCGCCTGCTGGCCGAGTTCACCGAGATGCGCCTGGGCATCGAGCCCGCCGCCGCCGCCCTGGCCGCCCGCAACGCCGACGAGACCGGGCTGGAAGGCATCCGCAAGGCGCTGAACCGCATGAAGGCCGCCGCCGGGGGCGAGGACGATCCGCTGTCGGCCGACATCGCCTTCCACGTGGCGATCCTCAACGCCACCAAGAACCCGTTCTATCGCGACCTGCACGAGCTGGTGAACACCGCCCTGCGGATCTCGATCCGCTTCACCAACCGCATCAAGGGCCGCACCGCCTCGATCCCCTCGCACGAGGACGTGGCCGACGCGATCTTCGCCCGCGACGCCGAGGCCGCCCAGAAGGCCATGCAGATCATCCTGGTCGACGTGCTGGACCTGATCCGCGCCGCCTCGCCCGACACCGAGTCCGCCTCCGCCCGCCGCGACGCCTGACGACCGGCGCCGGATGGGGCGTTGCGCGCCGGCGTTTTCCGGGTAATTCTGACAGCGTTGTCACGCTCAAGGTCCGCAGAGGCCGCCGAGGAAACGTCATGTTCAAAGCCCTCAAGGTCCTGGCCGCCTGCGCCGTGCTGTCGTCCCTCGTCGCCATGCCGGCCGCCGCGCGCGAGATCTCGGCGCGGGACCAGGTCAAGGCCATGACCCGGGGGATCAACGTCCTGGGCTATGATCCGATCTGGAAGGACCCGGCCAAGGCCCGCTTCCAGATGCGCCATTTCAAGACCATCAAGGACGGCGGCTTCGACACGGTGCGGCTGAACCTGCACGCCTTTTCGCACATGGACGCCGACAACCGGCTGGACCCGGCCTGGCTGAAGACGCTGGACCAGGTGGTCCAGGCCGCCCTGGCCCAGAAGCTGACCGTCATCCTGGACGAGCACGACTTCAACGTCTGCGGCGAGGACCCCGTCGCCTGCAAACCCAAGCTGGTCGCCTTCTGGAAACAGATCGGCGAGCACTACAAGGACGCCCCCGACGGCGTGGTGTTCGAGCTGCTGAACGAGCCCTGCAAGGGCCTGACCGACGAGGTGTGGAACGCCTGGGTGGCCGAGCTGCTGCCGGTGGTCCGCGCCACCAACCCGACCCGCAACGTCGTGGTCGGCCCGGCCTTCTGGAACAACATCAGCCACCTGGACCAGCTGAAGCTGCCGGAAGGCGACCGGCATCTGATCGCCACCGTCCACTACTACCTGCCCATGGAGTTCACCCACCAGGGCGCGTCGTGGAATCCGGACACGCCCAAGCTGGGCGTCACCTGGGGCACGCAGGCCGAGCGCCAGCGGATGAAGACCGACTTCGACGGCGTCCAGGCCTGGGCCAAGGCGCACGACCGCCCGATGCTGCTGGGCGAGTTCGGCGCCTACGACAAGGGCGACACGGCCTCGCGCGTCGCCTACACCGCCGCCGCCGCCCGCGAGGCCGAGGCCCGCGGCTGGGCTTGGGCCTACTGGCAGTTCGACAGCGACTTCATCGCCTACGACATCAAGAAGGATGCATGGGTCGAGCCGATCCACGGGGCGCTGGTTCCGCGCTGATCCGGGATGACAGCGCGCGCGTTTCAGGCCATTCCATCCGCGCCCTCGTGCTCTCCCCACACAGGATGTTCCCGTGCAGAAGCCCTACGTCGCCGCCCCGACCCGCTATGACGCCATGCCCTATCGCCGGACCGGCCGCAGCGGCCTGGACCTGCCGGCGATCTCGCTGGGCCTGTGGCAGAACTTCGGGGGCGCGGACGTGTTCGAAACCGGCCGGGCCATCCTGCGCCGGGCGTTCGACCTGGGCGTCACCCATTTCGACCTGGCCAACAACTACGGCCCGCCCTACGGCTCGGCCGAGGAGAACTTCGGCAGGGTCATGGCCGCCGACTTCGCCGCCCACCGCGACGAACTGGTCATCTCGACCAAGGCCGGCTGGGACATGTGGCCGGGCCCGTACGGCGGCGTCGGCGGCTCGCGCAAATACCTGATCGCCAGCTGCGACCAGAGCCTCAAGCGCATGGGCCTGGACTATGTCGACATCTTCTATTCGCATCGCGTCGACCCGACCACGCCGCTGGAAGAGACCATGGGCGCCCTGGCCCACCTGCACCGGCAGGGCAAGGCGCTGTACGTCGGCATCTCGTCCTACTCGCCCGAGCTGACCCGCCAGGCCGCCGCCATCCTGAAATCGGAAGGCGTGCCGCTGCTGATCCACCAGCCGTCCTATTCGATGCTGAACCGCTGGATCGAGGACAGCCTGCTCGACACCTTGGAAGATCTCGGCGTCGGCTGCATCGCCTTCTCGCCGCTGGCCCAGGGCATGCTGACCAACAAGTACCTGGGCGGCGTGCCCCAGGATTCCCGTGCGGCCAAGGCCGGCTCGCTGGGCGGTCATTTGCTGAGCGCCGACAACATCGCCCGCATCCAGGCGCTGAACGAGATCGCCAAGGCCCGCGGCCAGAGCCTGGCCCAGATGGCCCTGGCCTGGGTGCTGCGCGACCCGCGCGTCACCTCGGCCCTGATCGGCGCGCGCACCGTGGCCCAGCTCGAGGACTCGCTGGCGGCGCTGAACACCCTGGCCTTCACCGCCGAGGAATTGGGCGAAATCGATCGCCACGCGACCGAGGGCGCCATCGACCTGTGGAAGATTTCGTCCAATCTGGCAGCCTCGGATTTGCCGAGGAGCTGACCGCATCTTGCGGTGGAGCGCCTTCGGAATACAATCGACCCATGAACGTGGGGGCCGACGGCTTGGACCGGACAGTGAGCGGTATGGAGCGACTGACGCCGCGTGAGCGTGATTGCCTGCGTCTCGTGGACGAGCATCTCAGCTCGAAGGAGATCGCGCGTCGGCTGGGCCTGTCCAAGCACACCGTCGACTGGCACCTGGACAAGGCGCGGCGACGCCTGGGCGTCGCCGACCGCTACGAGGCCGCCCGCCTGGTCTCGCCGCGCAACCAGACCCCCCCTCCGATCGCGTCGGGGTCCGACGCGGCGGGACTAGCCCCACCTCCCGCCCCTGCTCATCCTTCCTCCAGGTCTTTTGACCCCGTCGAGGTTTCACGGCGCGCCGACCGCGAGGTCGAAGGCCGCGATATCGAGGAAGGAACAGCACGTGCCGCCACTCACGGACTCCCAGAAGGACGCGATCGACCAGGCCATCAGCCTGCGCCGCGACGCCCTGAATTTTCACAAGACCTGGCCAACCCTCAACTCGCAGGACGAGCGGGTTCCGAGCTTCACCTGGACCGAACTGGAACGTCAGCTCGCCAGCCTGGCGGTGACCGCCCAGAGCGCCATGATGGCGTCGGACCTGGTCAGCGCGACGCGCAAGCAGGCGAATTTCAAACCGCCGGAAATGGTGCTGCGGGAGATTCTCTGCGTGGCCGGCGCCCTGATGGACGAGAGCTTCCTCTCTCCAGGCCGTTCGGAACTTGGGGAGGCCCCAATGACCTGACCGTCGGCCAACGGCTGGCGTTCATCGCCGCCGTGATGCTCGCGACCGCCTTCGCGTTCGGATCCCTGCTCGCCGGCCTGCACGCCCTTCGGGGCCTGTTCTAGACCGTCGCGTCCCGGACGCTCTCCAACTTCACCCGATGACGCGCCGCTTCCCCCAGACACATGGGCGGCGCGAGGAGAACCGTCATGCTCAAGGAACGCCGTCAGGCCGCCGAGGCCGTCGCCGAAGCCCTGTTCGCCGCCGAGAAGGCCATCGATGCGGCCATCGCCAGCACCGCCGCCCTGACCACCCTGATGCCGGCCTCGCGGGAAGCCGCCAACCTGTCGGTGATGGTCGGCCAGGACGCCCTGATCAGCGCGATCGAGACGATGCGCGCCCTGGGCGTGGCCCGCCAGAACATCCTCGAAACCCACCAGGGCCTCAGCAAGGCCCAGCACGACATCGGCCTCTCGGCCGTTTCCTTCGGCGGCGGCGGCAAGAAGCCGCCCCCCAGCCTGATCGGCAGCCTGCGGGCCGTGCCGACCACGCGCGAAGTCGCCTGAACCCTCCCCCCTCAGGCCTCGCGCCGCGGGCCCGACCACTGCACCCCCACATGTGATCGGGCCCGCGACTTGGTGGATCGGTTTCGGCCGCGGATCAGGTTATCCTGCCGCCGAAACCTCGCCCCCCAGAAAACACCGCGGATGTACGTCCAGACCCCCGACCAGCTGTTCAGCCTCGCCGTGCTGCTGACCTGTTGCGGTTTCGCCATCTGGCGCGGACGCTGGGTCGAGCGGGTCGCCGCGACGGCCATGGTCGCGGCCTGGTTCGTCAGCCCCCTGGTGCAGGACGACCAGCAGACCCTCGGCGCCCAGAGCGGCGTGCTGGTGGTCGACATGCTGCTGCTGCTGGTGCTGCTCTACCTGGCCCTCACCTCGGATCGCTGGTGGACCATGGCGGCCGTGGCCTTCCAGGGCGTCAGCGCCCTGGTTCATCTGGCCGCCGCGATCGACAGGCAGATCATCCCCCGCGCCTATTACGTGGCCGGCAGCCTGCTCAGTTACCTGGTGATGGGCGCCCTTTTGATCGGCGCCTGGAACGCCGGACGGCGCGCCGGACCTCGTCCAGACCGGCTGGCCTGATCTCGCCGCGCCTCCTTACGATCATTTAATCCGGTGAACAGCGTTTCTCGGCTAGAAGGCGTTGGCTGTTCAAATAATCGGAGCTGAGGTGGTCGTGCATCAACGGATCAAACAACGCGGCCTGCGTTCGACTGCGTTACCCGTGGTGCTCTGCATCGGCGTCCTGGGACTGGCCGCTTGCGACCATGGCGACAAGGCCAAGGCCAAGACGCCCAAGCCCTCCCAGACCGCCAGCCAGACCGTCAGCGTGGCCGTGGTGAGCATCCAGTCGCTGCCGCGGATCATCAACGCCTCGGGCACCGTCACGCCCTGGGAAGAAGTGCCCGTGGGCGCCGAGACCGGCGGCCTGACCGCCGTGTCGGTCAACGCCGAGGAAGGCCAGACCGTACGCCAGGGCCAGATCCTGGTCGCCCTGAACGACACCATGCTGCGCGCCCAGCTGCGCCAGCAGGAAGCCGCCGTGGCCAGCGCCAAGGCCACCCTGGCCGAGGCCCAGGCGGCGCTGGGCCGCTCGCGCGAGCTGCAGGCCAAGGGCTATCTGTCGCAAGCCTCGCTCGACACCGCCACCGCCCGCCAGCAGACGGCCCTCGCCCAGGTGGCGGCCGCCGACGCCTCGCGCAACGAGACCACCGCCCGCCTGGGCCAGGCCGCCATCCGGGCGCCGGTCTCGGGCCTGATCAGCCGCCGCAGCGTCACCAAGGGCCAGATCGTCTCGGCCGGGACCGAGCTGTTCCGCATCGTCCGCGACGGCCGCCTGGAACTGGACGCCGAGGTCCCCGAAGCCGACCTGCTGGCCATCCAGGCCGGCATGCCCGCCACGGTCACCTCCGACCAGGTCGGCCAGACCACCGGCACGGTCCGCATCGTCACGTCCGAGGTCAACGTCCAGACCCGCGTTGGCCTGGCCCGCATCAGCCTGGCGCCCGGCGGCGGCTTCCGCTCGGGCATGTTCGCCCGCGCCCAGATCGCGGCCGGCAACCGCCCCGCCCCGACCATCCCGACCGCCGCCATCCTCTACCGCCAGAACCAGCCCGGCGTGTTCGTGGTCGGCGCCAACAACCACGCCCGCTTCCGGCGCATCGACATCCTGGCGCGCAACGCCGACATGACGTCGGCCGAAGGCCTGAACGCCGGCGAGCGCGTCGTGGTCGACGGGGCGGGCTTCCTGGGCGACAACGACGCGGTGCGCATCGCCGCCGCCGCGCCGGCGGCCCGGGCGGCTCCCGCCGTCGCCGCCAAGCGCTAGGGGATCGCGATGGAAAATCCGAGCCCGAACCACAACAACATCTCGCGCTGGGCGATCAAGAACCCGATCCCCGTCATCCTGCTGTTCGTGCTGCTCACCCTGGCCGGGATCTCCGGCTTCACCAGCATGCGCATCAACGACAACCCGGACGTCKACCTGCCGCTGGTGATCGTCAACGCCTCCCGCCCCGGCGCGGCCCCGACCGAGCTGGAGACCCAGGTCACCCGGCTGATCGAGGACTCGATCGCCGGCCTGGGCCAGGTTCGCCACATCAGCTCGACGGTCGGCGACGGCTATTCCTCGACCTTCATCGAGTTCGAGCTGGGCGTCGACCACGAGCGGGTCACCAACGACGTCCGCAACGCCATGTCCAACCTGCAGAGCTCGCTGCCGCAGGACATGCAGATCCCCAACGTCACGCGCATCGACATCTCGGGCAATCCGCTGATCACCTACGTGGTCCAGGCCCCGACGCTGACGCCCGAACAACGCAGCTGGTTCGTCGACCACGACGTCAGCCGCGCCCTGCTGGCCATCAAGGGCATCGGCGAAGTCAACCGCCAGGGCGGCGTCAGCCGCGAGATCCAGGTGGCGCTCGATCCCGATCGCCTGGCGGCGCGCGGGGTCACGGCGGCCGAGGTCAGCCAGGCCCTGCAATCGGCCAACGCCGACCTGCCGGGCGGCCGGGTGACCGTCTCAGGCTCCGAGCGCGCCATCCGCACCCTGGGCGCGGCCAACACCGTCGACCAGCTGCGCGAGACCCGCGTCCAGCTGAACAACGGCGAGACCGTGCGCCTGGGCGACCTGGGCGAGGTCACCGACCACTGGGCCGAGCCGCGCGATCAGGCGCGCTTCAACAACCAGGAAGTCGTGACCTTCAACATGGTCCGCTCGCGCGGCGCTTCCGAGGTCAAGGTCGCCGAGAAGGTCCGCGAGGAGGTCGAGAAGCTCGACAAGGCGCACCCCGAGCTGCAGATCGTCGAACTGACCTCGAATGTGAAATACATCGAGGACAGCTACTACGCTTCGCTCGAGGCGCTGGGCCTGGGCGCCCTGCTGGCGGTGCTGGTGGTGCTGCTGTTCCTGCGCGACTGGCGCGCCACCTTCCTGGCGGCCGTGGCCATCCCGCTGTCGCTGTTCCCGACCTTCGCGGTCATGGCGCCGCTGGGCCAGTCGCTGAACGGCGTCACCCTGCTGGCCCTGTCCTTGACCGTCGGGATCCTGGTCGACGACGCCATCGTCGAGATCGAGAACATCGTCCGCCACATGCGGGGGGGCAAATCGCCCTACCACGCGGCCATGGAGGCCGCCGACGAGATCGGCCTGGCCGTCGTGGCCACCACCTTCACTATCGTGGCGGTGTTCGCGCCGGTCGGCTTCATGCCGGGGATCATCGGCCAGTTCTTCAAGGCCTTCGCCCTGGCGGCCTGCGTCTCGGTGCTGTTCTCGCTGGTGGTCGCCCGCATGCTGACGCCGCTGATGGGCGCCTACATGCTCAAGGCCCACCACAAGCCGGACAAGGATCCGGCGTGGATGGGCCCCTATCTGAAGAGCCTGAACTGGTCGCTGTCGCACAAGATCATCGTGGCCCTGCTGGCCATTCCGATGCTGATCGGCACCGGCTTCCTGGCCACGCGCCTGCCGTTCGAGTTCCAGCCGGCGGCCGACCGCGGCCGCGCGCCTTTCAGTGTCGAACTTCCTCCCGGGGCGACGCTCAACGAGACCGACGCCGTCGCCCAGCGCATGACCCGCGACCTGCTGGCCCGTCCCGAAGTGACCGGGGTCTACGCCGCGGTCGGCAGCGACGGCGTCAACAAGGCCTCGCTGACCGCAGACCTGACGCCCAAGGGCGAACGGATGAGCCAGCGCGACTTCAGCCGCCTGATGGTCGACCAGTTCAAGGCGATCCCCGGCGCGCGGATCGGGGCCGGCAGCAACAACGGCGGCGGTCCCAGCGACGGGTCCAGCTACACCCTGCGTCTGGTCGGCGACAACGGCCAGCAACTGGAAGCCGCCGCCCGCTCGGTCGAGGCCCAGATGCGCACCGTCCCGGGCCTAGCCAACGTGGTCAACACCGCGGCCATCGCCCGTCCGGAGATCATCGTCTCGCCCAAGCCCGACCAGGCCGCGCGGGCCGGCGTCTCGGCCGGCGCGATCTCGCAGGCCGTGCGGGTCGCCACGATCGGCGACATCGACCAGTCCCTGCCCAAGTACAATCTGGGCGACCGCCAGGTGCCGATCCGTCTGCGCCTGACCGACGACGCGCGCGAGAACATGTCGGTGCTGGAGACCCTCAAGGTCCCGTCCAGCCACGGCGGTTCGGTGCCGCTGAACGCGGTGGCCGACGTGCGCTACGGCGCCGGCCCGTCGCAGATCTCGCGTCAGGACCGGGCCCGGGTGGCCGAGATCACCGCCGAACTCGACGGCATCGTGGTCGGCGAGGCCAGCAAGCGGGTCCACGACCTGTCGTCGGTCAAGACCCTGCCGGCCGGCGTCAAGGAAGTGGCGGCCGGCGACGCCGAGTTCATCCAGGAGATGGTCAGCGGCTTCGCCGCCGCCCTGATCACCGGCATCCTGCTGATGTACGTCGTGCTGGTGCTGCTGTTCCGCAGCTTCGCCCACCCGGTGACCATCATGGCCGCCCTGCCCCTGGCGATCGGCGGCGCCTTCGGGCTGCTGGTCCTGGTCAAGAGCAGCTTCTCGATGGCGACCCTGATCGGCATCCTGATGCTGCTGGGCATCGCGGCCAAGAACTCGATCCTGCTGGTCGAGTACGCGATCATGGCCATGAAGGGCGGCATGACCCGCCGCGAAGCCCTGCTCGACGCCGCCCACAAGCGGGCCCGGCCGATCATCATGACCACGGTCGCCATGGCCGCGGGCATGATGCCGGTGGCCCTGGGCTTCGGCGCCGACGTCGAGTTCCGCGCCCCGATGGCCATCGCGGTCATCGGCGGCCTGATCACCTCGACCTTCCTGTCGCTGCTCTACATCCCGGTGGTGTTCGTGTTCATGGACATGCTGAAGAACTGGTCCGGCAAGATCGTCGACAACATGTTCAAGCACCAGCACGCCGCGCCCAGCCACACGCAAGGACACCAGCCCGAGCCGATCATCAGCGGCGGCGGCCGGGAGCTTTAACCCCGCCGCCTAGCGTCGGACGCCAAGTCAAACCCCTCGCCCCAGCGGCGAGGGGTTTATTTTTGGCTTGTCCCCGCCCCCGGCATCGGGTCTCGATCGGAGCAGTCGGCGCGACTCGCCGGCCCAGGGCCCTACGATGAACTCCGATCTCGACACCGACACCGCCGCCGCGCGGGCCCTCTTCCAGTCGCTGGAAGGCATGGAAGGGCTGTCGCGCCCCGAGCCCGCCGTCGCGACGAAGGCCCGGGCTCGCTTCCCCGGCCAGGCCGCCCTGATCAAGCTCTATCCCGGCGTGCTGGTGGCGGTGACCATCGCCCTGGCCTCCCAATGGCTGGCCCAGCACTACGGCGCGCCGGTCATGCTGTTCGCCCTGCTGTTCGGCATGACCTTCCACTTCCTGCACCAGGAAGGCCGCTGCATCCCGGGCATCGAGTTCTCGTCCAAGGCCATCCTGCGGTTCGGCGTCGCCCTGCTGGGCGCGCGGATCACCGCCAGCCAGATCCTGGGCCTGGGCCTGACGCCGATCATCACGGTGATCGTCGGCATCGGCTCGACCATCGCCCTGGGCGCCTTCCTGGCCAAGCGGATGGGCCTGCGCTCCAGCTTCGGCGTGCTGTCGGGCGGCGCGGTCGGCATCTGCGGGGCCTCGGCGGCCCTGGCCATCGCCTCGGTCCTGCCGCGCGGCAAGGACGCCGAGCGCGACACCATCCTGGCGGTCGTCACGGTCACGGCCCTGTCGACCATCGCCATGATCACCTATCCGCTGCTGACTGCGGCCCTGCACCTGGACCACACCCGGGCGGGGATCTTCCTGGGCGGCACGATCCACGACGTCGCCCAGGTGGTCGGCGCCGGCTACATGATCTCGCCCCACACCGGCGACGTGGCGACCTATGTGAAGCTGCTGCGGGTGACCATGCTGCTGCCGGTGGTGTTCGGCATCGCCTTCGTCGTGGCCCGCATGGGTCCCGGCGCGACCGGCGGCGCCAAGCCCACCGTACCGCTGTTCCTGATCGGCTTCGCGGTGCTGGTGATCGTCAACAGCCTGGGCTGGCTGGCCAAGCCGGTCACCGACGCGGCCAACGAGGTGTCGCGCTGGTGCCTGGTCACGGCCATCGCCGGCCTCGGCATGAAGACCTCCTTCAAGGACCTGATGACCGCCGGCTGGCGGCCCGTGGCGCTGATGGTCTTCGAGACGATCTGGATCGCCGGCGTGGTGCTGGTCGCCGTGGAGTTCTTCACCTAGCCGCCGTCTGGGCCGGGATCGTCCGCAGTGCCTGGGCCACCAACGGCGCCAGGCGGTCGCCGATCACCCGCGCCCCCGCCGCGTTGGGGTGGATGCCGTCGCCCTGCATCAGCTGTCGCGAGCCGCCGACCCCGGCCAGGATATTGGGATAGAGCGGCACCGAGAACTCGCGGGCCAGGGCCGGATAGACGGCGTTGAACTCCCGCGCGTAGGCCTGGCCGAACAACGTCGGCGCGCCGATCCCGACCAGCACCACGCTGATCCGCCGATCGCGCAGGCTCTGCAGGATGGCGCGCAGATTGGCCTTGGTCACCCGGGGCTCGATCCCCTGCAGCAGGTCGTTGCCGCCCAGGGCGACAACGCACAGGGCGGTGTCGCGCGCGACGCTGTAATTGACCCGCGCCAGGCCGCCGCCGCTGGTTTCGCCAGGCACTCCAGCCGCCCGCACCGTGGCGGCGACGCCCATCCGGGTCAAGGCCGCCTGCAACTGGGCGGGCATGGCGGCTCGCGCCGGAAGGCCGAGACCCGAGGTGATGGAATCGCCCAGCACGGTGATCACCGGCGGCCTGGCGACCGGGCGCGGTCCGGCCGCGACCTGGGTGGCGAGCAGAAGGCCGGCGAGCATCCGGCGACGGTCGAGAAGGCGCGATACGGCGAAGCTCATGGCTTCCTATGTGGCGTGTCTGTCGTGCAGACAATGTCCACGAAATCAGGAAGTTTCATGACCGCTTCTGCGGCGGGCGAGCTTTTGGCGCCGGCGCGGCGACCGGCGCGGGCGGCGGCGCGAGCAGCGGGTCGCCGGGTCGGCCGGAACCGGCCTGGGGCAGGCTGTTGATCGGCACGCCGGGCAGCATCGGCTCGCCCGTCCACTCCCAGTGCCAGGGCTCGAACACGTAGTTGACGAAGCCGAACCGCCCGGCGTTGGCGACCATCCAGCGATAGACGTCCGAGCGGCTCATCACCAGCCGGTTGGGGTCGGCGCTGGAGTCCGGCCCGAAGCCCGGCGCGGCGGCGATGAACAGGTCCATGGCCAAGCCGGTGCGGTGGGCCGAGCAGATGGTGCGCGACACGCCTTGACAGTTGTTGTCGCGGGCGCAGCGGGCGGCGTCGGCGGCCGGGTCGCGGAAGCCGGAGAACAGGGTCAGCACGCGCGGATCGCGCACCACTCCCGCCGCCTTGGCCTCGGCGAGCATCCGGCGATAGGCGTCCATCGCGCCGGGGCGCAGTTGAATGGTCTTGCCGCCGTAGCTCTCCTCGGGCTTGGCGGTGGACAGCAGGGCGACCGAAGGCGCGCCGGGGCAGATGCCTTCGCCGTTGACCTTCACGAACGGCCGCGCCCGGTGCCAGCGCACCAGCATGACCTTGAAGGTCTCCGGATCGAAGGTCCCGGTCGACTTCAGCCCATGCCCGCCCTGCCAGCGCGCCAGGGCGGCGGCGAAGCGCGGCGTGCCCGGGGCGCAGGCGGTCTGGATCTCGTAGGCGACGCGGGGGGCGTAGATCTCCCAGCCGGTCTCGGTGCGCCCGAACGGCGTCCAGACCATCGTGGTCAGCGAGGCGGCGTTGACCGGGGCGGCGCTGGCCGAGGCCCCGCCGGCGTTGCAGTCCTCGGGCGAACCGGTCGGCGCCGCCCCGAAGGTCGGGTTGGCCGGCGGGTCGTTCGACGGCAGATAGGTCGGCGGCTCATAAGCCAGGGGCTCGCGCGGCGCGGAGACCGACGGCGGCGGCATGGCGGGCGGGGGACGGCTGGGCCACAGCACCCAGGCCAAGAACGCCGCGACGAGCACGGCGAGCACTCCCACAACCCAGATCAACCGACGCAGGATCTTCAATAGGGCTCCTCGCCCCTTCCGGGACCGCAGTGGAACTTCGCCATGGCTGAAGGCTTGAGAGGGGCAAGGCGTTCCCGCCTCGGAGTTGTTACATGCCCTCGACCCTGCGTCCCGTCGTCCTGTTGCTCGGCTGCATGATGGCCACCACGGCCTGTTCGGACCCCGCGCCTCAGCAGGAAAAGCCGGCCGCCGCCAAGCCCGCCGCTCCGCCGGCCCAGACCCCGCCGCCCCTGGTCGCCGCCCCGCCCGCCCCGGCTCCAGCCGCGCCGTCGCCGATGGCCCAGGCCGTGAACACCGCCGCCTTCGATCCCGCCGCCACGACGCCCGAGGCCAAGAAGGCCTATCTGACCCGCGCCCAGGTGCTGCTGGACCGCGCCCACTTCTCGCCCGGCGTCATCGACGGGCAGGAGGGCAACAATCTGACGCTGGCGCTCAGCGCCTTCCAGGAGGCCCACCGCCTGACCGTCGACGGCAAGCTGAGCCCCGCGACCTGGGACGCCCTGGCCGCCGACGCCGCTCCGGCCCTGACCGACTACGTGATCACCGAGCAGGACGTCGCCGGCCCGTTCACCCCGGACATCCCCAAGGACGACTACGAGGCGATGGCCAAGCTGCCGGCCATGAACTACGGCACGCCGCTGGAGCTGCTGGCCGAGAAGTTCCACATGGACGAGCCGCTGCTGCAGGCCCTCAATCCCGGCGTCGACTTCGCCAAGGCCGGGACCACGATCATCGTCGCCGCGCTCGGCCCCGACGGGCTGGACGGCAAGGTCACCCGCATCGAGATCGACAACGCCAAGGGGACGCTGAAAGCCTATGCCGACGGCGACAAGCTGCTGGCGGTCTATCCGGCCACGGTGGGCAGCACCGAACGCCCGGCCCCGGTCGGCGAGTGGGCGGTCAACACCCTGGCCCCGAACCCGACCTACACCTACGACCCCACGCGCCTGACCTTCGGCAAGCCGACCGGCAAGCTGACCATCAAGGCCGGGCCGAACAATCCGGTGGGCTCGACCTGGATCGACCTGACCAAGGACACGTTCGGCATCCACGGCACCCCCGATCCCCGGCTGGTCAACAAGCGGGCCTCGCATGGCTGCGTGCGGCTGACCAACTGGGACGCGGCGGAGCTGGGCAAGGCCGTGCAGAAGGGGGCGAAGGTGGTGTTCCACGGCAAGCCGGTGCGGTGATTTAAGCCCTCTCGCCTCTCCTAAACCCTCTCCCATAGGGAGAGGGAGGGGCCCGTCGCGAAGCGATGGGAGGGTGAGGGGTTAGGGACGGTCGACGGCGTGCCGGCACGCCGGTTGAGGGTGTAACCCCTCATCCTCCCACGCCTATCGGCGCGGGCCCCTCCTTCTCCCTATGGGAGAAGGTTCTCCTTAGATCGCCACTCTCAACCCCACCCGCACCACACGCGGCGCGGCATACCCCGCCACCCCGTCCGCCGTCCGTGACGTCTGGATATTGGCATCCAGCAGGTTGTCGCCCGCGACGTACATCGTCACCAGCGGCCGCACGCGCCAGTCCAGCCGGGCGTCCAGCCGATAGGCCGGGTCGAGCACGCGGCTGTTGAGATCGTCCTCGAACCGCTTGCCTTCCCAGGTCAGGTCGGTGGCCAGGGTCAGCGTCTCGGTCAGCTCGGCCGACAGCCCCGCCGTGGCGCTCCAGATCGGCGCCTGGGCCGGGCGCTTGCCGGTCAGCTGCGGGGCGGTCGAACCGCCGTCCAGCCGCGCGTCGGTGACCGACAAGGCCGAGCTGAGGGTCACGACCCCGACCTTGCGCTCGGCGCGCCCTTCCAGCCCGAAGGCGTCGATCGTCCCGGCGTTCTGGCGTTGGCGCAGCACGCCGCCGGCCGGGATGAAGCCGCCGATCGGGAAGGTCCCGGGACCGGCGCCCAGGGTGACGTTGACGATCGGATCGTCGATCCGGTTCCAGAACGCCGTGGCCTCGATCAGCCCCTTGGCGCCCTTGTGCGAGACGCCCGCCTCCAGTCCCTGCAGCCGCTCGGGCTTCAGCCCCGCATTGGCCTCGGTGACGTCGTTGCCCACCCGGAACGGGCGGTAGAGCTCGTTGAGGCTGGCGGGCCGGAAGCCGGTGTAGCCGGCCACTCGCGCCGTGGTCCCGTCGCCGATCTCGCGGGTGACGCCCAGGCGGCCGCTGACCACCTCGCCGTCGCGGTCGGCCGGGCGCTGGTCCAGCAGCACCGCCCCGGTCAGGGCGTTGCGCTCGACGCGGAAGCCGTCGGTGTTTTCCCAGTGGTCCAGCCGCAGACCGCCGGCCACCAGCCACGGGCCCTGCGTCCACGAACCGTCGGCATAGGCGCCGACCACCGAGGTCTTGCCGCCCGCTACCCGGTTGCGGGTGTAGGTCCCGCCCGAATAGCTGTAGCGCTCGCGCTCCTCGCCGTCGTTGAGGCGGGCGTCGGCGCCCAGCTCCCACTCCACGCCGCCGATCTTCTGGCGCAGGGCGCCGTTCAGGCCCCAGCCGGTGGCCGGCGTCTTGTCCTGGCTGTTGGCCGGCGTCGTCGCCGAGCGGTCGGCGGCCACGGACACCGAGCTATTGAACAGGTCGCTGGTCCGCCGCCAGGCCTGCAGCCGCCAGCCCAGGGCATCGCCGCGCGGGCTGCGCACCAGGGTGGCGCTGAACACGTTGCCCGAGGCGTTGGCGCGCGCGCCGGCCAGGCCCGCCCTGCGATCCTCCTCGAAGAACCCGCCGCGCAGCGACAGCAGGCCCAGGCCCGTGGCCATGTCGACGCGGCCGGAGATGCTCTTGGCCTCGAGGTCGGTCCGGGTGTCGGCCGCGCCCCGGGCGTCGCCGCGCACCGGCACGTAGCCGTCGGACTTGTCGTACGAGGCCGCGCCGAAGAATTCGAACCGGCCCAGGGTCGAGACCGCCGCCGCCGAGGCGCGTTGCGAGCCCAGCTCGCCGACCGAGACGTCGCCGGCGATGCCCGCGTCGCGCTCCTTCAGGCCGATGACGCCGGTCAGGGCGCCGGCCCCGTAGGGCCCCGCCCCCGCTCCGCGCACGATGTCGACGCCGCTCAGCGACTCCGGCGCTAGCTGCGACCAGATCACCCAGCCGCCGAACGGATCGTTCAGCGGCACGCCGTCCAGGGTGACCAGGGTCCGCCCCGCGCCCGACGGGGCGATGGCCCGCAGGCTGATCCCTTGCGTGGTGGGATTGGCCGACAGGCTGGAGGTGCGGCGAAACAGCGAGACGCCCGGCGTCTGGCCGACCGCCTCGTCGACCCGCTGGGATTTGGCCAGGTCGCGCTCGCTCAGATGCACCGCCGAGAACGCCGCCTCGGACGCGGCCGGCGGCAAGCGGGCCGCGGTGACGAACACCTGCTCCACATAGGACGCTTCGGCGGGAGGCGGGCTGTCGAAGGGCATGCGAGACTCTCACTCGGGCGAACGCTGGGCACCAGCTGAACCGTTGGCGCGACGAAAGAATGGCGGCGCGCGACGGCGCAACTTCTTTCTGTCGCTTGCACAGTAAGACTGACCTTCCTAAGCTCGAACCAAGGCGCGGAACGACGCCGGGACGCTGGAGCACGCCATGAAGATTGATCGCCTGCCGCCGGTCCGCACCTCGCTCCAGCCGACCAACCATCCCTACATGACCGGGGCCTGGACGCCGCTGCACGAGGAGGTCGACGCGGTCGACCTGGAGGTGCTGGAAGGCGCGATCCCAACCGACCTGGACGGCGTCTATCTGCGCAACACCGAGAACCCCGTGCACCAGCCGCTGGGCCGCTATCACCCGTTCGACGGCGACGGCATGGTGCATCAGATCGAATTCAAGGACGGCGCGGCCAGCTACCGCAACCGCTTCATCCGCACCCGCGGCTTCGAGGCCGAGCAGGAGGCGGGCGAAAGCCTGTGGGGCGGGCTGGCCGACGGTCCGGACACGTCCAAGCGGCCGGGCTTCGGCGCCCATGGAAGCCTGAAGGACACCGCCAGCACCGACATCGTCGTCCATCGCGGCGAGGCGATCGCCACCTTCTACCAGTGCGGCGAGGCCTATCGCCTGGATCCCCTGACCCTGGAGAACCTGGGCGTCGCGGCCTGGGCCCCGCTGGACGGCGTCTCGGCCCACGCCAAGGTCGACGAGGCCACCGGCGAGCTGCTGTTCTTCAACTACTCCAAGCACGCGCCCTACATGCACTACGGCGTGGTCGACGCTTCGGGCAAACGCACGGTCTACCAGCCGATCGACCTGCCCGGCCCGCGCCTGCCGCACGACATGGCGTTCACCGCCAACTGGTCGATCCTCAACGACCTGCCGGTGTTCTGGGACGCCGGCCTGCTGGAGCGCGACATCCACGCCGTGCGCCTGCACAAGGGCGTGCCCTCGCGGTTCGGCATCGTGCCGCGCCATGGCGGCGAGGTCCGCTGGTTCGAGGCCGCCCCGACCTATGTGCTGCACTGGCTGAACGCCTATGAGGACGGCGACGAGATCGTGCTGGACGGCTATTTCCAGGAGAACCCCACGCCGCGCCCGCTGGAGGACGCGCCCGAGGGCCACGGCCACCTGATGGCCTATCTGGACGAGCACAGCTTCCGGCCCAGGCTGCATCGCTGGCGGTTCAACTTGGCGACCGGCGAGACGACCGAACGTCACCTGGACGAGCGGATCCTGGAGTTCGGGATGTTCAACCAGGCCTATGCCGGGCGGCCCTACCGCTACGCCTATTCGACCACCGCCAAGCCGGGCTGGTTCCTGTTCAACGGCTTCGTCAAGCACGACCTGGAGACGGGCGTGAGCTGGTCCCTGCCGCTCGAGCCCGGCCGCTACGCCAGCGAGGCCCCGTTCGCGCCGCGCGTCGGCGCGACCAGCGAGGACGACGGCTATCTGGTCAGCTTCATCATCGACGAGAACCGGGGGACGTCGGAGTGCCTGGTGGTCGACGCCGCGACCATGACCCCGACCTGCCGGATCGCCCTGCCGCACAAGATCAGCAGCGGGACGCATGCGGTGTGGGCGGGACGGAAGATGCTGAAGACCGGCTAAACCTGCCAGAACGACAGCGAAATCTCGCCGCCGGGCTGGGAGCCGTCGAAGGCCTCGACCTCGAAGCGCCGATCGGGAAAATCGTTCGCCAGCTTCAAACGGTGGATGCCGGCCAGCACGCCGATCAGATGCACGGCCCTGGCCTTGACCAGCGGCGTCCAGGCTTCCTGGCGATCGAAGAGATCCTCCATGTACAGCGTATTCACCGTGGCCTCGACCATCTCCCGGCTCGAACCCGCCGCGCCTTCCCAGTTCCGGACGTGCGACTCCGAGAAGTCTTCACGCAGGACATAGCCTTCGAACATCACGAAGGTCGGCCAGAACAGCGCCGTCATGCCGGTCACGAGTTCCGAAGAGACCTTGGTGCAGAAGACCCAGTCCAACGGCGAGATCCCACCGCCATCGTTCCAGTCTTTCAGGTCGGGAAGCAGGTCGTGCGGCGCGCTCATGGCCGCACGGATAGCAACTCTCCGACCGTTGTCCAGAAACGCCAAGCCTCCCGAGGCGCCATTAGCAGCTGCCCGGATTATCCCGCTTCAGCACGCAGATCATCTTGGCGGCCCGCGCCGGACCGTAGACCGCGACCAGCCGGGTCTCGAAGAAGGCCCACTTGTTGCGCGTGTCCAGGGCGGCGACGTTCATGGCGCGGGTGTAGGCCCCGCCCGCGCCGCGTGCGGCGCCGGCGGTGTCCTTGTTCAGCGTCGCGTGCTTGATCCGCCCGCCGCAATACAGCGACTCCGGAAAGCCGTCGTAGCAGCCGCTGATCAGGCCGGTCGGGAACGTCACCGGCGTGGGGCCAAGCCAGGGCGCGGGGCCGGTGTTGTTCAGCCCTTGCGGATTGGCGATCGACGGCGTGGCGCGGGGCGCGTCGATCCAATTGCTGTGCGAGTAGAAGTCCTGGGCGGCGTGGAAGGCCATGCCCATGTCCTCGAACACGTTGCACTTGGCCCGGCCCTTGGCGCCGTTGAAGGTGCAGCCGCCCCAGATGCTGGTGCTGTCCAGCTGCAGGTTCGGCTTCACCAGGCCGGCGGCGTCGGTCACCGCGGCGTTGATGTTGTTGAGGATGTAGGTGCGGCACGAGGTCAGGATGCTCTGGGCGGTGGCCGCGCTCTGCGGATAGGCGCCGGGGGCGAAGAAGTCGCCGCCGTCGCAATGGGCCGCCTTGCTGCTCATCAGGCCCCGCGTCGGGTTGTCGGGCGCGCCGACCGCGCCCCAGGTGCCGTTCTTGCCGGCGATCTCGCTCATGGAGTCCGCGCCGAACCCGAACGTAGCCAGGCCCGAGCGGGTGATGCGCTCGTGCTCGGCGTTCTGGCCCAGGCTGCGGATGGTGCCGAAGGCCTGGGCCTGCGGGGTGAGCGCCTGGGGCGCGAGCAGGATCGAGGCGGCCGCGACCGCCAAAGCCATCGAACGCTTACGCATGACGATACCTCCCTGATTATTCAATCAAGGGTTACATGCGTTCGCCTGAAAGTACAGTGCGGCTCAGCCTTTGGGAAACCACGGCACGAAGCCCGAGGTGCGGGCGACATAGGCCTCGTAGTCCGGGCGTTTTCGGCGCATCCGTCCCTCGACGGTCGGCACGCCGCTCCAGCGGGTCAGCAGGAAGGTGATCAGGATCGGTCCCGGCAGGGCCCAGGCGCCCAGGCCCGTCTCGGCGGCGATCAGATACAGGCCCCACCACACGCAGGAGTCGCCGAAATAGTTCGGATGGCGGGTGTAGCGCCAAAGGCCCGTGTCCAGCACCTTGCCGGCGTTGGCGGGATCGGCCTTGAAGCGCACCAGCTGCCAGTCGCCCACGCTCTCGAAGCAGAGGCCGATCAGGGTCAGGACCGTTCCGGCGACCGCCAGCCAGCCCAGCGGCGCCGAGATCACCTGACCCAGCTGCACCGGCAGGGCCACGACGAACTGCAGCAGGTATTGCAGCAGGAAGACGATCAGCCCCGAGGCCTTGGCGAAGCTCCAGCCGCGCGTCGTCTCGGCGTGGGCCATCATGGTCACGTAGCGGCGGTCGGGCCCCTGCTTGCGCCAGCGCCACAGCAGGTAGCCGCCCAAGCGGATGGCCCAGGCCGTGCAGAGCCCGGTCAGCAGCACGCCGTGCGGCGTGGCGCCGACCTGGATCAGCGTGGTCCAGGCGATCATCGCCATGCCCACGCTCCACCAGGCGTCGACGAAGCTGACGTCCTTCAGGCGGAGGCCGACCAGCCAGAGGGCCACGAAGGCGACGGCGGAGACGGCGGCGTTGATCAGGAGGAGGGTCAGCAGGGGCATGTCGGTGAACCCTTGGAGGATCTGGCTCACAGCCCCACCACCAGACTCACCGTCGTGGTCGTCGAGCCGCCGATGTTCAGCGTCTGCACCGTCTTCGCCCCCTCCACCTGGCAGTCGCCGGCCGCGCCGGTCACCTGCTTGAAGGCGTCCAGCGCCATGCGCACGCCGGTCGCGCCCACCGGGTGCCCCGCGCCGATCAGGCCGCCGGAGGGGTTGACCGGCAGGCGGCCGCCGATCGCGATGGAGCCATCCTCGACCGCCTTCCAGCTCTCGCCCGGCGCGGTCAGGCCCAGATGGTCGATGGCCATGTATTCGGTGGCTGTGAAGCAGTCGTGGACCTCGACGGCGTGGACCTGCGACAAGTCGGTGATCCTGGCCCTGGCCCGGGCCTCCTCGATGGCGCGGCGCACCTGCGGGAAGACATAGGGCTGGTCGCGGCTGGCCTCGACCTTGCGGGCGTAGCTGATCGGGGCCGAGCGATGGCCCCAGCCCTTGATGCGCGGCAGGCTATCCAGCGGCACGCCGCGCAGGAAGGCGTAGGCCCGGGCCCGGCGCTCCGACGCCAGGAACACCACCGCCGTGCCGTCCGTCACCTGGCCGCAGTCCTGCTTGCGCGTGCGACCCTCGACCACCGGATTGGCGACGTCGTCGGCCGAGAAGGCCTCGGGGCCGAACCGCCAGTCGCGGGTCTGGGCGTTGGGGTTGCGGCGGCCGTTGGCGAAGTTGTTCTCCGCGATCGCCATCAGGTGTTCGTACTTCAGGCCGTGGCGGCGGTCGTATTCGTCGGCCAGGTCGGAGAAGGCGCGCGGCCACAGGAAGCGGGCGTCCTGGAACTCCTCGCCCACCCAGGCGGCAGAGCCCAGGTGCTCGGCGGCGGTCTGGCCGGGGACGTTGCGCATCTGCTCGATCCCGACCACGCAGGCCAGGTCGTAGCGGCCGGCCTCGATCTCGGCGGTCGCCGCCAGGATCGCCACGCTGCCCGAGGCGCAGGCCGCCTCGTGGCGCGCGGTCGGCAGGCCGTCCAGGGCCGGATGCACCTGGCCGAAGAAGCCGCCCAGCAGCCCCTGCCCCGCGAACAGCTCGCCGGCGAAATTGCCGACATGGCCGGTCTCCAGGTCCCCGGGGTCCAGGTCGACGGCGGCCAGCCCTTCGCCCACCGCCTGGGCGAAGGCGTCGGTCAGGCTCAGGCCTTGCCGCGCCCAATTGACCGAAAAATCGCTCTGCCAGCCGCCCAGGATATAGACCATGGCCGTCGCCTCCCGCTCGCAACCCCAACTCGCCGATGTGACCTCGGCTTAGTGAGTCCGACTATACAAGCGACCCCTCGCGAGACAATGCTCCGCGTTGACACACCGACGCGAAACACCCGAACCAAGCATCATGACCCAGGTCGTCGCCCCCCCTGCTTCAATGGTCCGCGCCAGCTCGGCCGCGCGGGCCCTGAACCTGATCGGCGACCGCTGGACCCTGCTGACCCTCTACGCCGCCTTCATGGGCGAGACCCGGTTCGACGGCCTGGTGCGCCTGACCGGCATGGCCCGCTCGCTGCTGGTCGATCGGCTGGCGCGGCTGGAAACGGCCGGCGTGCTGGAAAAGCGGCCCTACCAGAACCGCCCCGTCCGCCACGGCTATCACCTGACGGTCATGGGCAAGGACCTCTACGACGCGGCCCTGATGATCCTGCGCTGGGAGACCCGCTGGCACTATGACGAGACCAGCCCCTCGCATCGCATCGAACACGCCGCCTGCGGCAAGCCGCTGGTCGCCGAGCTGGTCTGCAAGGCCTGCGACCGGCCGGTCGAGGCGCGCGACGTCGAGCTGATCCCCGGTCCGGGCGCCGGGCTGGAGCCGGCGCCCCGCGCCCGCCTGCAACGTCGCTCGACCGTCGAGACCGCCCAGCCGCTGACCCCGATGCTGGAACGCTCGATCGCCGTGCTGGGCGACCGCTGGACCGCCCACCTGCTGGCCGCGGCCTTCTACGGCCGGCGGCGGTTCAACGACCTGCAGGCCGAGCTGGGCGCGGCGACCAACATTCTGGCCGACCGGCTGGCGCGGCTGACGGCCCTGGGCATGCTGGAGCGGCGGCTCTACCAGGCCCGGCCCGAGCGCTGGGAGTACCGGCTGACCGACGAGGCTCGCGACCTCTTCCCGCTGATCGCGGCCCTGATGGCCTGGGGCGACCGCTGGCTGGCGGGCGAGGCCGGGCCGCCGGAGGTGTTGATCCACAAGCCGTGCGGACATCCGCTGGAGACCAAGGTGCGGTGCGGCGAATGCCACGGGGCGGTGGACGTAAGGTCGACGCGGCTACCTGAAACGCCGCGCTAGAGCCACAGCCCCGTCGCCGTAACGCCATCCCCCCAGAACCCTTCGGCCGGCCTCGTCATCCGCCCGTCCGCCACCCGGCAGCCGCCGGGGTGGTCCTCGGCCAGCCACCAGGGCCCGTCCAGGTCGGCGAAGGCGCACGAACCCGCCAGGTGCAGGGCGGGCGCGATGGCCAGGGACGAGGCGACCATGCAGCCGACCATCAGCGTGAAGCCGTGGTTGCGGGCCTCCTCCAGCATCAGCAGGGCCTCGGTCAGGCCGCCCGACTTGTCGAGTTTGAGGTTCACGGCGCGATAGCGGCCGCGCAGGGCGGCCAGGTCCTCGGCGGTGTGCACCGACTCGTCGGCGCAGATCGGATAAGGCGGGTCGTAGCCCTCCAGCGCCTGGTCCTGGCCGGCCGGCAAGGGCTGCTCGACCAGGGCGATGTTGAGGTCCGACAGCACCGGCTTGAGGCCGTCGAGGATGGCGAAGTCCCAGCCCTCGTTGGGGTCGACGATCAGCCGGGCGTCCGGGGCGGCCTTGGCCACGGCCAACAGGCGGGCGGCGGGATCCTCGGCCGACAGCTTGACCTTGATCAGCGGCGCGGAGGCCACGGCCCGGGCCGCCGCGCCCATGGCCTCGACGCCGTCCAGGCTGACGGTGACGGCGGTGACCAGGCTGTCGGGCACGCGCAGGGCGGTCAGGGCCTCGACGCTGAGCCCCTCGCGCTTGGCCCGCAGGTCCCACAGGGCGCAGTCCAGGGCGTTGCGGGCCGCGCCGGCCGTCAGCAGCGCCAGGGCGTCGTGCGGCCGCGCGCCGTCGCGCAGGGCCTGGGCGGCGGGCTGGAGCTGGGCGACCACGCTCTCGACCGTCTCGTCGTAGCGGGCGTAGGGCACGCTCTCGCCCCGCCCGATCAGTTCGTCCTCGACGACCTCGACCACCACCACCTCGGCGGCGGTCTTGACCCCGCGCGAGATGCGGAACGGGGCCTTCAGGCGGTGGCTGACATGGGCGATCGAGACGGTGCGCTGCATGTCCCTGCCATCCCACCGTCTGGCGGATTTGGCTAGAGCATGGCAGCCGAAAGTGGATGCCGGTTTCGGCGCCCGCCATGCTCAAAATATCTAGTCGCGACGGCGGATCGGCGAGTCGGCGCGGCGTTCGCGGAGCACCTGCATGGCCAGCCGGGGATCCCACACGAACAGCGCGCCCCACACCAGCAGCACGCCGGCGTAGTTCAGCGCGCCGATCACCCCGCCGGGACGGCCGGGGCGCGTGAAACGGACCGAGCGGGACTGGGGCTGGAACAGGCTGGGCATGGCGATATCGGTCATGGCGTCCTCCGTGGATGTCCACACCTTCGTCGACCGATGCGTCAGTTTCGGACGTATGATATGGCCGCTTCGCCCCCATATCTCGCCGACGGGCGTTTAGACCCGCAGAGCAGGAGCGCCACGGGCATGAGCAAGCCGGTCACCATCACCATTCCCCACGCACTGGGCGCCGCCGAGGCGCACCGCCGCATCGAGGAAGGGTTCGGCCAACTGCTCAGCCAGACCGGCGGCATGGTCAAGGACGTCCAGAAGTCGTGGGCCGGCGACGCCCTGACCTTCTCGGCCCAGGCCATGGGCCAGCCGATCTCGGGCGTGCTGACGGTGTTCGAGGACTCCGTGCGGATGGACATCGTCCTGCCCGGCCTGCTGGGCGTGATCGCCGGCAAGATCACCGGCCAGGTCAAGAAGCAGGGTACGTTGCTGCTGGAGAAGAAGTAGCGCTCAAAAACATCCGCTCATCCCGACGAATGCCGGGATGAGCGGGATTGGGGACTACGACGTCTTAACCCGCCGCGCCGGCGCGTTCTTGGCGGCCGGGCGCTTGGCCGGTGGACGCTTTGCCTTCGGCGAGGCCTTGGCGCCCTTGCGGGACTCGCGCTCGGCCGCGACCTTCTCCAACCGGTCCTGGGCGATCTGGGCGTGCTCGGTGCAGCGGGCGTGCATGGCCGCCAGCTCCTTCTCGGTCAGCTTCTCGATGCCGATGAAGTCGTTCTCGGCCTCGGAGGTCAGGATCAGCTCGTCTAGCTTGGTCTGAACCGCCGCGCCGTCGCGGTTCTGGGTGTTCTGGATCAGGAACACCATCAGGAAGGTGATGATCGTGGTTCCGGTGTTGATCACCAGTTGCCAGGTTTCCGAGAACTTGAAGATCGGCCCGCTGGCGGCCCAGACGACGACCAGCAGCACGCAGAGGATGAAGGCCGGCGGACTGCCGGTGACCCGCGCCGTGGCGTTGGCGAATTTGGCGAACAGCTTGTCCATGACGCTCCCAGCTCTCGGACCTGAAGATCCGGGGTCATAACGCCCGACGAGGTCGCCGGGTTCGGGGCGGTTCGGATCCCAGGCGCCTCCGCTTACCCCGCCCACGCGTTAGGGACGGATGTTCGATCCGTATCTGCTGTTCCTGCTCGGCCTCGGCGTCGTCGTGCTGCTGGTCGCGTGGCTGCCGATGGCGCTCAGCCGCCTGCCGCTCTCCCTTGCCATCCTCTGCGTGCTGATCGGCGTGGTGGTGTTCCAGGGCGGCCTCCTGCCCTTCCATTCCGATCCGGTGAGGTTCTCGACCCTGACCGAACGGATGACCGAGATCGTGGTGATCGTCTCGCTGATGGGCGCGGGGCTGAAGATCGACCGGCGGATCGGCTGGCGACGCTGGGGTTCGTCCTGGCGGCTGATCGCCATCACCATGCCGTTGAGCATCGTCGCGGTGACGCTGATGGGCGTCCACGGCCTGGGCCTGGGCCTGGCCTCGGCCCTGCTGCTGGGCGGCGCGCTGGCGCCCACCGATCCGGTGCTGGCCTCGGACGTCCAAGTGGGGCCGCCGCGGTCGGGCGAGGACGGCGAGGCCCGCTTCGCCCTGACCTCGGAGGCCGGCCTCAACGACGGCTTCGCCTTCCCCTTCGTGCACCTGGCCGTGGCCATTGCTCTCGCCGGCGGCGCGGTCGGCCAAGGCCTGGTCACGCACTGGCTGGCGGTCGACGTGCTGTGGCGCGTGGTCGCCGGGGCCGGGGTCGGCTGGGCGGTCGGCAAGGTGCTGGGCTGGGCCACGTTCAAGGCCCCGCACGCCAGGATCTCGGGCACCGGCGACGGCCTGGTGGCCCTGGGCGCGACCCTGGTGGCCTACGGCGTCGCCGAGGCCGCCCACGGCTACGGCTTCCTGGCGGTGTTCGTCGCCGCCCTGGCCCTGCGGGCGACCGAGCGCGACCACGAATTCCACGAGGCCATGCACGACTTCGCCGAACAGGTGGAGCGCCTGCTGATGATGCTGGTCCTGGTGCTGCTGGGCGGCGCGGTGGCGGGCGGCCTGCTGGGCTCCCTGACCTGGAAGGAGGCGGCGTTCGGCCTGGCGCTGGTGTTCATCGTCCGCCCGCTGGCCGGCTGGATTGGCCTGATCGGCGCGCCGCACTCGATGCGCGAGCGCGCGGTCGTGGCCTTCTTCGGCATTCGCGGGATCGGGTCGTTCTACTACCTGGCCTATGGCCTGAACCACGGCGACTTCCACGGCTGGGACCGGCTATGGGCGATCGCCGGCTTCGTCGTGCTGTGCTCGATCCTGATCCACGGTGTCACCGCCACCCCGCTGATGACCCGGATCGACGCCTGGCGACGGCGCGAAGTCTTGCACCAGGACGACCCACAACCAGGACGTGATTGAACTTCACCTTAGGATGCGGCAAAGCGTCACAGCTTCGCGTATCGACGAAACGTAAAGGCCCTGTTCGCGTATTTCTCCCGTCCGGGGAACGGGAAAACAATGCAGGCTAACGTCGCCCATCAGGAACAGCGGCGGCAGGACAGGATCCTGTTCGTCCTGGCCGTGGCGTTGGTGGCCAGCCAGGCGTTCAGTGATTTCCTGACCCGCAACGCGCTCGGCGTCCCGACCCTGTGGCCTTCCAACGCCCTGTTGGCCGGCGGCCTGCTGGTGCTGAACCCGCGCCGTCGCCTGATCCTGACGATCATCGCCGTGATCGGCCACGTGGCCATCGACCTGCTGGTCGGCGACGGCCCGGGCCGCGCGGCGCTGTACACCGTGGTCGACATCGGCGAGGCCCTGCTGGTCTGGTGGGTGACCCGGCGCTTCTTCGGCGGACCGCCGCGCGTGCGGACCATGCGGCAGCTGGCCCTGCTGACCACCCTGACCGCGCCGGTCACCCTGGCCATGGCCGCGATCGCCGCGGCGGTGCTGACCCTGGGCTACGGCCTGCCCTTCGTGACGGTGCTGACCGACTGGTTCCTGTGCGGCGTGCTGGGCATGGCGATCGTCCTGCCCGCCGTGCTGGTGCTGCTGGACAGCGAGCACCGCCGGGCCTTCCAGCGCCCGGTGCTGGAACAGCTGGGCCTGGGCCTGCTGGTGGCCGGCCTGTCGGCGCTGGTGTTCCACGCCAAGGGTCTGCCCGCGCCGTTCCTGCTGTTCCCCGTCGCCCTGCTGGCCGCCTTCCGCCTGGGCCCGCGCGGAGCGGCCCAGACCTCGTTGATCGTCGCCTGCGTGGCCATCCCGCTGACCGTCCACGGGCTGTGGACCCCGCAGATCTCCACCGACTGGTCCCAGGCCCACCAGAACCGGCTGGTCCAGGTGTTCGTCGGCGTGCTGTTCGTCACCAGCCTGGCCACGGGCCTGGCCCTGGCCCAGCAGGAGCGCCTGCGCCGCCTGCTGGTGCGCCGCGAACAGCTGACCCGCGCCGCCCGGGCCCGCGCCCTGGCCGCCAACGAGGCCAAGACCGAGTTCCTGGCCACCATGAGCCACGAGATCCGCACGCCGCTGAACAGCATGCTGGGCTTCTCGCAGCTGCTGGTCGAGCGCCAGGACCTGCCGCCCGACGTCCGCCGCCAGTTGACCCTGATCGACAGCGCCGGCACGGCCCTGCTGACCGTCGTCAACGACATCCTCGACTTCTCGCGCGTCGAGGCGGGCCAGGTGGAGCTGCTGTTCCAGCCGACCTCGGCCGCGGCGGTGCTGCACGACGCGGTCGGCATCATCCGGCCCGAGGCCGAGAACAAGGGGCTGACGCTGGAGGTCGAGGTCGTCGATCCCGTTGGCGGCCTGCACGACCTGGACGGCCTGCGCCTGCGCCAGGTGCTGCTGAACCTGCTCAACAACGCGGTGAAGTTCACCGAGGTCGGACGGATCCGCGCCTGCCTGACCATCGAGCCCGGCGAGCTGGAGGACCGGCTCAGGTTCGAGATCATCGACACCGGCGTCGGCATCGCCATCGAGCAGCAGGGCCGGCTGTTCCAGCGCTTCAGCCAGATCGACAGCTCGGCCAGCCGGCCCTATGGCGGCGCGGGCCTGGGACTGGCGATCAGCAAGGCGCTGGTCGAGCTGATGGGCGGCAAGATCGAGGTCGACAGCGCGCTGGGGCACGGCTCGGCCTTCTGGCTGGAACTGCAGGCGCCCCAGGTCGAGGCCTATGACGCCGGCGAGCCCCGGCCGATGGCGGCGCCCGGCGCGGCGCGCATCCTGCTGGTCGACGACCACCCGATGAACCGCGAGATCGGCGCGGCCCTGCTGACCCTGGTCGGCTGCCAGGTCGAGACCGCCGACAACGGCCAGCAGGCGGTGGCCAAGGCGGCGCGCGGCGGCTTCGACATCATCCTGATGGACATCCACATGCCCGAGATGGACGGCCTGGCCGCCACCCGGGCCATCAAGGCGCTGGACGGCGGGGCCGGCGACGTGCCGATCATCGCCATGAGCGCCGACGCCTTGCCCCAGCAGGTCGAGCGCTGCTACGCCGCCGGCATGGTCGACCACGTCGCCAAGCCCGTGCAGCGCGAGGTGCTGTACGCCAAGATCAGCCGGTGGCTGGCTAGAAAATAGCCGCCGTCCTAACGGCGAACACTTGCCCCCTACGGACCGCTTCGCGGTCGTCTTCCCCCACAGGGGGAAGAGGCGCGCCGCGTTCTCGTCCTCCGCCCCCTATGGGGGCGGACAGACGGCGAAGCCGTCAGGTGGGGGCAAGTGGGTGAGCCGCTGACCCCACACCGGGCTTCCCTCGCCCCGCCTCCCCCACTACCTTCGCTTCGCACTTCGGGGAGACGACGATGAAGATCCTGCGCCTGGCCGCCCTCGCCTTCTGCGCTGCTCTGGCGGCCTGCTCGCCGGCCAAGCAACAGCCGTCCGAGGTCCCCGGCCGCACCGCGCTGAAGCTGGCCACCGACTGGAAGGGCGAGGCCGAGCTGGGCGGCTACTACCAGGCGCTGGCGACCGGCGAATACAAGAAGCGCGGCCTGGACGTGACCCTGATCCAGGGCGGTCCAGGCGTTAACGTGCCCCAGCTCCTGGCCACCGGCGCGGTCGACGTCGGCGTCGGCTCCAACAGCTTCATCGTGCTGAACCTGGCCAAGGAGAAGGTCCCGGTCAAAGCCGTCGCCGCCTTCATGGACAAGGACCCCCAGGTCCTGATCGCCCACGACGGCCAGGGCATCAATTCCATCGCCGACATGAAGGGTCATCCGATCCTGTTGTCGGACGCCTCGATCACCGCCTTCTGGGTGTGGCTGAAGGCCAAGCACGGCTTCACCGACGACCAGGTGCGCAAGTACAACTATTCGTCCGCCCCGTTCCTGGCCGACAAGTCCGTGGTCCAGCAGGGCTACGCAACGTCCGAGCCCTACCTGATCCAGAAGGAGGGCAAGATCACGCCGAAGGTCTTCCTGCTGGCCGACGACGGCTATCCCGCCTACGCCTCGTTCGCCCTGGTCCCGACCGCTCTGATCGAGAAGAACCCGGCGGCCGTGAAGGCCTTCGTCGAGGCCACGGCGGCGGGCTGGACCAGCTACCTCTACGGCGACGCCAAGCCGGGCGACGCCCTGATCCTCAAGGACAATCCGGAAATGACCCAGGACGTCCTGGACCAGGCCCGCGAGAAGATGCGGTCCTACGGCATCGTGCCCCGTCAGGGCGTGGGCAAGATGGACGACGCGCGCTGGGCCGAGTTTTTCAGGGTCGCCTCCGAGCAGGGCGTGTACCCCAAGGACATGGACTACAAGTCGGCCTACACGCTGGACTTCCTGCCGAAGTGATCGCAGCCCTCCATCAGGTCGAGGTCGACTATCCCGGTCGCGGCCGAGCCCTCGGGCCGGTCGACCTGGCGCTGAGCCCCGGCGAGATCGTCGCCCTGGTCGGACCGTCGGGCTGCGGCAAGTCCACGGCCCTGCGGCTGCTGGCCGGGCTGGAGCCGCCGACGCGTGGGACCGTGACCCGGGCCGCCGGCCGGGGCGAGACCTCGGTGGTCTTTCAGGCCCCGACCCTGGCCCCGTGGATGAGCGCGGCGGCCAATGTGGCCCTGCCGCTGGAACTGGCCGGCACGCCAAAGGCCCAGGCCCGCGAGCAGGCTGTCCAGGCCCTGGCCAAGGTCGGTCTGACGGGCGCCGAGAACGCCCGCCCCGCCCAGCTGTCGGGCGGCATGGCGATGCGCGCCGCCCTGGCCCGCGCCCTGGTCACCCGCCCGCGCCTGCTGCTGCTGGACGAGCCGTTCGCGGCCCTGGACGAGATCACCCGACGCGCCCTGGCCGACGACGTCCTGGCCCTGGCGGCCCAGTTGGCGCCGGCCGTGGTCTTCGTCACCCACAATGTCGAGGAGGCCGTCTACATGGCGGGGCGCGTCGTCGTGATGAGCGCCGGCCCCGGCCGGATCGCCGGCGAGGCGCCGGTCGAGGGACCCGTGGTCCGCCCGCCGGGCTTCCGCACCACGGCGGCGTTCCGCGAGACGGCCGAGGCGGTGTCGCGGCTGCTGGCGACGGGGGTTGGAGCAGCAGCATGAGCGCTTCGCTCCAACAGTCCCTCCCCCTGTGGGGGAGGCGGCCCGAATGGGCCGGAGGGGGGAGTGATCCCACCTCGGCAGGTTCCCCCCACCGATCGCTTCGCGATCGCCTCCCCCACAGGGGGAGGGTCTATTGCGCATGACCCGCCTTCTCGCCCCCCTCCTCCTGATCGCCCTGCTCCTGGCCGCCTGGGAGCTCGCCTGCCGGGTCCTGGCCGTGCCCGTCTATCTCCTGCCCGCGCCGTCGGCGATCGGGGCGGGCCTGGCCGAGGGCTGGCCGCTGCTGCTGGCCAGCGCCTGGAACACCCTGTCGACCGCCCTGATCGGCCTGGTCCTGGCCAGCGTCCTGGCCTGCGGCCTGGCCCTCTTGGTCAGCCTGAACCCGACGGTCGAGGACGCCGTGCGCCCCGTGGCCGTCACCCTGCAGGTGACGCCGCTGGTGGCCATCGGGCCGCTGATGACCATCTGGGCCGGGATCGAGCATCCGCAGCGGGCCGTCGTCGCCCTGGCGGCCGTGGCGGCCTTCTTCCCGATCTTCTCGGGCGCCCTGACCGGCCTGAAAGCGACTGATCCGGACCTCTCCCGCCTGTTCGACCTATACGGCGCGCGCCGCGTCCAGAGACTGTGGCGCCTGCGTCTGCCCTCGGCGGTGCCCGCCTTGCTGGAGGGGCACAAGGTGGCGGCGGGCCTGGCCGTCGTCGGGGCCGTGGTCGCCGAGTTCGTGGCCGGATCGGGCGGCAATCAGGGCCTGGCCTGGCGGATCCTGGAGGCCTCCAACCGCCTGCAGACCGCGCGGGTGTTCGCCGCCCTGGCGGTGCTGGCGGTGCTGGGCGTGGCGCTGCACGGCCTGCTGAGCCTGGCCGAACGCCGCCTTCTGGCCTGGTGGCGCGGCCGCTGACCGCCGACGGCCAAGGTCGGAAACGCGACATGACACCACAATCTTTCGGCGAGGCCGGGCCGCGTTAGGTCAAGATTAAGCCCGCACGCCTATCAATCAGGCCGATCCCGCGCTCGTTTCGGACCGGTTCATGCGCCTCGCCCTGCTCCTGCCCGTGCTGTTCAGCCTCGCCGCCCCGGCGTACGCCGAGGGCGCGCGCGAGAGCCGCTATGGCCCGACCACGCCCCGGCAGGCGTCCGCCACGGCCGCCGCGCGCTATGACGGCCCGATGCTGGGCTGGGCCAACAAGCGCCAGCCGGCGAGCAATGTCGCCGCGCCCGCGACGTCCGCCCCGGCGCAACCCGCGCCGCTCGCGCCCTGGGCCGGCTACCGGGCGACGCCCGCACCCGCCGGCTACGCCTCGCCCGCCCAGAGCGCGCCCGCCCCCACGCCGCCGACCAGCCTCTACGCCGCGCCGCGCGCCGCGCCCGCCGTCGCCCGGACAACAGCCCCGGTCCCAGCCCAAGCCCAAGCCCCGGCCCCGGCCAAGGATTGGTCGAGCTATCGCAGCTCCCGGATGACCGCCGTCGCCCCGCCCGCCCCGCAGCCGCCGCCTCGCCAAGTCGCCGCCGCCGACGTCGCCGCGACCGGCGCGACCGGCGCCCGCTTCTATTCGGTCGATCGCGAATACGGCCTGACGCCCGACGCCGCGCCGAGGGCCACCCCCGACAACCGCGTCCTGGTCACCGCCAGCGAACCGCCCCCCGAGCCCAAGGACGCCGTCCCGATGCACGGCTCGGCCGACTGGCTGGCGGCCGGCGCGCGCGGCGATGACGACAATGACGACGACAGCGCGGCCCGCCGCGCCAAGACCCGGAACGAAGGCCTTTGATCCAGTCGCGCCTCCATGACCTCATCGCCCTGGCCGATGAGCCCTCCAGCTCGCGCCGTCGCGAACTGCTGCGCGGCGTCACCGACCTGTTCTTCGCCGCCGACGGTCACGGCGACGTCGAGATGGGCCTGTTCGACGACGTGATGGGCCAGCTGGCCGGCGAGATGGAAGAGGCGGTGCGCATCGAGCTGGCCGAGCGCCTGGGCGCGACCGCCACCCCGCCGCCGACCCTGACCCGCACCCTGGCCAGCGACAGCATCGCCATCGCCCGTCCGATCCTGGAAGGCGCGCCCCAGCTCAGCGAAGCCGACCTGCTGCATGTGGCCCGCACCCAGGGCCAGGACCACCTGCGGGCCATCTCGCAGCGCCCGGTCGTGCCCAGCCTGGTGTCCGACGCCATCGTCGAGCGCGGCGACGACACCACCCTGGGCGTGCTGCTGCGCAACGAGGGCGCGGTTCTGTCCCGCCAGGCCCACGAGGCGGCGGTCGACCGCGCGGCGGCCAATCCGGCCCTGCACGAGGCGGTCATCGACCGCAAGGCCATGCCGATGGACCTGCTCAACGAGATGTACTTCGTGGCCGAGGCGCGCCTGCGCGACCGGATCATGGAGCGCAACGCCGATGTCGATCCGGCCATCCTGGAAGCGGCGCTAAAGGCCGGCCGCAACCGCGTCGCCGCCGGCGACGGCGCCCTGCCGGCCGACTACCAGGCGGCGGTCGACGAGATCGTGGCGCTGAAGCTGCGCGGCGCGATCACGCCCCAGGCCCTTGTCGCCATGCTGCGCAGCAACAGGACCAGCCAGTTCCTGGTGGCCCTGGCCGAGCTGGCCGACATCGACTTCCACACCGCCCGCAAGATCATCGAGCGCCGCGAACTGGACGCCCTGTCGGTGGTCTGCAAGGCGGCGGACTTCGACCGCGCCCTGTTCCTGACCTTCGCCCTGCTGATCCTGGATCCGAACGACAACGCCATGGGCAAGGCCAAGGGCTATGGCGAGCTCTACGCCGCCCTGCCCCGCGAGGCGGCCCTGCGCACCATCCGCTTCTGGCGCATGCGCCGCACCACGGGCGACGTCGCGGCGGCCTAAGGCCTTCCTCCACCAAAGACGTGAATTCGCGCGGAACTGGCGCCCGCCGACGCCGTTCCCTTTCCCGTCGAGGGGCCTTCCGTCTCCGGAGCGCCCTAGTGGAACTGCCCAAGAACAAGACGGCCCTGGCCGCCGGCGTCGCCGTGGCCGCGACCGTGACCACGGCCGCGCTGGCGATGGCCGTCTGGCCCGCGTTGACCCGGCCCGATCCGCCCGCCGAGGCGACAGGGGACGACGGCCTGCGCATCCGCCTGGTCGAACCGCCCAAGGCGCTGGTCGCGCGCGCCAGTCCGCTGGACGTCGGCCTGTCCGAGGCCGCCCAGGCCATGGCCAAGGGCCGCGAGGCGCTGTTCGTCCAGACGCCGACCTTCCGTCCCGCGTCGCCGAGACCCGCGCCGACACCGCCCCGGTATGCGCCCGCGCGGGTCGCCCAGGTCGACGACGAGGACGATCTCGCGCCGCCGCCCGAGCCGGTCGACGACCGATGGCATCGTGAACGCGAGAGCGGCTACGAGCTGGCCCAGCAACGGTGGGAAGATGAACGCGAAGCCCGGCGTGAGCGCGATCGACGGGCGGCCTGGGAGCAGGCGCAACGCGACGATCGCCGACGCTGGGAAGAGGCTCGCGAACGGGATCGCTACGACGCCGAGCGCCAAGACGATCGCTACGATCCGCCGCTGCCGGAAGACGACGACGCTCCGCCGCCCAGGCGCTGGTGAGCCTAGCCGCGCCGGCCCTGCATCAGGGTCAGCAGCCAGCCGACGCCCAGGCCGCCGGCGACGGTCAACGGCAGAGTCACGATGTCGGGCGTGGGTTCGTGCAGCCACAGATCGCGGCCGGCCAGCAGGCCCCAGACGACGAGACCCCAGACGGCGCCGTGCACCGCCCACGGATACTGGTCCATCCAGCCTCGCAGGCCGGTCCGAGCCGGCGGTCCTTCGGCGGGTTCGACGGGACCGCCGCAGGCGGTGCAGGTCCAGCCGCCCCAGGGCCCGTGCGGCGCGGCGCCGGGACCGACCGGCGTCCCGCAGGCCTTGCAGCGCGCGGGCTCGGCGCGACGGCGGACCACCGACGGCAGGCCGCGCAGTCCCATGATCACGATGAAAAGATAGATGAGGAGATAGACGACCCGCGAGACGTCCAGGTCCTCGAAACTTCCGCCCATGCCCGCCCCCGAAACGCTACGCCGCCAAAGTTAGGGCGTGTCGCGTCTCGGGTCGAGGCTTCGGGACGAACCGTTTAGCGGATGCGGATGCGGACCGGGACGTCGATGAACGAGCCGGCGCGGCTCTTGCCATCGGGGCCCATCAGCTCGACCTGGAACTGCGAGGCCATCGAAACGGCGGCCTTGCCGACGCCCATGTCGGCGGGGAATTCGCTTTGCACCGAGCAGGCGGTCAAGCCGCCGTCGCGCTTGACCATGCAGCTGAGCATCGCTTCGGCGATCTGCGGCTGGACATCCTTCACCTGGGTGACGGCGGGCTGGTCGGCGCCCCCCTGGCTGACGGGGGTCGGAACGATCGAGACAGCGGCGGCGGCGAGCAACGAAGCGATCACTGGGTCTTCCCTACTGGTCTTTGGGTCCGGCCCGTTCGAGGCCGTCCGGTTTCATTTTGGGTCAGGCGGCGTGCGCCTGCTTCACCCTTTGCAACCCTTGAGCCGCCAAGTCGGTCAGCGACCGCAGGCCCAGCTCGGCGAAGATGTCGAAGGCGCTGGCCAGGGCCATCGCGGCCCGGTCCAGGCGGCCGTCGTCGCGGCCGGTGATCTCGACCCGGGCCTCGTAGAGGCGGGCCAGGTTCATCTGGGTCACCGCCCAGGTGGCCGGGTCGCGGGCGCCCGGGGTCGCGGCCAGCTCGGCCTTGAAGGCCATTTCGGCGGCGTCCAACACGGCCAGGTCGGCGGTCAGCTCGGCGCAGCGGGCCAGGCTGAGGGCGCGGTTGTTGGCGACCACGGCGCGCAGGGCCAGGGCCGGCTGGGTCTTGAGGATGTGCGAGGCGCGGTCGTAGCAGGTGACCGCCCGCTCGAAGCAGCGCTCCGAGGTGGTGGCCTCGCCCATGGCCTGCAGGCCGGCGCCCAGGGCGGCCTGGGCTCGGGCCCAGTCCATCGGGCTGTGGTCGGCGGTGACCGGCTCCAGCGCCGCGGCCAGGGCCTCGACCCCGTCGGCGATGTTGTTGATCTCGCCGTCCAGCTCGCCCAGTTGCACCAGGGCGGCGCCGCGCAGGGACTCCAGCCGCGACCAAGCCAGCGGTTCGAAATCGGGATCCAGGCCGGCCTCGGCCTCGCGGGCCTCGTTCAGCGCCACTTCGGTCAGGGCGCGGTCCTTCAGGCGGGCGGCGCAGGCCAGCAGCAGTTCGACGCGGGCGGCGCGCTGGTCCGCCAGCAGCAGGCGCGAGGCCCCGCCCTTGACGCGGCGCGCGGCCGACAGGCCCCGCAGCGGCGCCTCGAAGGCCTCGGCGGCGGCCAGGGCGCGGTCCAGGTCGTTCTCGCCCAGGGCCACGCGGCCCTCCAGCCCGGCCAGCAGGGCCTCGGCCATGGCGCAGCGATGGCCCGGCGCGGTCTTGGCCAGGGTCAGGGTGGCGCCGGCGGCGGCGTGCAGCCCCTCGTCGCCGAACAGGTCGGCGCCCAGCACGGCCAGGGTCGCCTGCTCGCAGCGGGCGGCGGCCAGGCTGTCCTGCTTGTGTTCGGCTTCGAAGATCTTGGCGGCGGCCTCGGCCTGGGCCGCGCCTTTACGTAGGGCCGTGGCGTCGCCCGAGCGGCGGGCCAGTTCGCGCCAAACGACGGCGGCTTCCAGCAGGCGATGGCCGCGATCCTTGGCGCCGATCCGGCCGGCGGCCACGTCGGCCGAGCGGGCCTCGTTGACCAGCAGCCGAAGGTCCAGCAGCTCCAGCAGCGAGGTGTCGCCGCCCGTCAGCCCGTCGCGATGCGCCGCCGCCCGGGCGGGCGCCCCGGCGTCGACTCCAAAGAGCTTCTTCAGATCACGACCGAAATCAAACATCGCTGCGCACTCCGCACACGGACCGTCCCACGCCGGGACGTCCGGCAAGGGTTCAACGCTCGAGTAGCAAAGCCGGAGCCAACGCGTTTAACAAGCGGTTAACGGGTGTGAAGATGGCGTTAACCATAAATATTTGGAGCTTGTTTACACTTCGTTCCCGAATGCCCGCCAAACCCCTGTTTTTGCACCGATTTGGCACACTTCTTGCTTGGCGGATCTTTATGGGAAAGCGCGTGTGGGCGCACTTGTTAGAACATTGTTCACTCAAGTGAAAATGACGTTAACCATAGAATTTAAGATCGCGTTTACCATCCGTTCCGGCGGAGCTCCGCGCGCCCTGCCCGGTCGGCGGTTCGCGGACCTCTAGAGGCCGTAGCCGCGCGCCATGGCGGCGGCGAAGATCGGGATCAGGGCGAAGACCACGAGCTCCCAGCCGAGCGCCCGCCGAACCTTGGCGATGTCGGCGTCGGAGGGGGCGAAGGCAGGATCGGCCTTGGCCTGCTTGCCCCACCGCAGGATGATGATCGTCGGCAGGATCGACAGCAGCCCGACCACCGCGAAGGCGCCGATCTTGGCCCAGAACAGCGGGTTCTCGAGATAGAAGGCCGCGCCCTTGGCGCCCCAGTAGACGCGGCAGAAGCCCACCACCAGGATCAGCCCCGCCGTCGCGCCGTAGGCGGCGTCCATCTTCACCAGGATCCTGAGGGACGAGCCGCTCAGGCTGGGCCTGACCAGCACCCGCTCCACGGACAGAAGCCCCGCCAGCGAGAGGATCAGCAGGTGGTGCAGGACGGCGAGAATGAGATCAGCCATGCCAGGCTCCGACTCGGTGGGCGGGACGCGAGCATGATCCGGAGAACGGCGTTCGTCACGGCGCCGCTGCCGGCCTCCTCCTCTGGCCAGCTTTCGCCCTCGTCTCTAAACAGAGGGACATGACCAGCTCCATCGACCTCTGGACCGCCTCGCTCTGCAAACCCGACCCTGGCTACGGCGGCTGGGCCCATGTCCGCCGCAACGCCGACGGGACCCTGGCCGGCGCGGCCGGCGGCGAGCGACGGGTGAGCGGCGCCAAGATGGTGCTGACTGGGGTGATCGAGGCCCTGACGGCGCTGGCCGAACTCCCGGCCGACACGGCCGTGACCCTGCACTTCGCCGATCCGGCCCTGGCCGCCGAGCTGGTGGCCGGCGACGGCGCCTACGCCACGGCCGAGCCCGAGGCCTGGGCCGCCGCCCGCAAGCTGCTGGCCGCCCGCCCGGTGCTGGTGCTGTCGCCCTTGTCGGACGCCACGCCCGCCGCCGGCTTCCTGAAAGCCTGGGCCGACTTCGGCCTCGACACCGCCAAGACCCGGGGCACGTTCAAGGCCGCGATCCCCAGGCCGAACCTGCTGAAGTTCCCAGGCTAGACGTCAGCAGTTCGGCGAAAGGGCCCTCGCCTTTTCTTGCACCGACCCGGCCTCCTCGGGTTCGACGGGCTTGCCGTGCGCCACGAGCCAGGCCCGCACGCGCGGCCAGCGGTCCAGCGTGACCAGATGCGCCAGACCCAGGCCGTCGTCGTCCTTCGCGTCCACGTTCGCGCCGCCCGCGATCAGGGCCAGGATCAGGTCGTCCGGGCCGCCATAGGTCAGGGCCTGCTTCAGCATCCGCGCGGCGTCCGCCGAGCCGAAGTCGTACCCCTTGGCGCGCAGGGCCGGCAGGGTCGAGGCGTCGCCGGCCACCCAGCGCCGCACGCCGGCGGCCTGATCGATCGCCGCCTCCAGGGCCCCGACCGAAGCGGGCATGCAGGCGTGCTCGCCGGCATATTCGGTCACCGTATGGCTCCGCCAGCCGACGCGGACGCGCACCGTGTTCAGGGGATTGTCGCTGACGCGCCCCAGATAGACCCGACGCAGCCCGTAGAAGTCCGCCGCCCGCGCCGCCGCCAGCACCCGCGCCACGTCGTCCGGCGCGGCTCGCCCTTCTCGCGGGCCGACGACCACGACGTTCTTGCGCCCCTGATAGATCACCCGCCCGTCGCCGCGGATTTCGACCGAGTAGGCCGGGCAGGCCCAGAAGCAATCGCCGCGGGTGAGACGCGCCGCCTTAAGGGAGCCCTCGGGAAAGCCGCCGTCGCACCCCGCCAGCAATGGGACGAGCAGGGCCAGCGCCGCGACGCCCGCGCCCCGCCCGCTCATCTCAGCGTCCCGCCACGATCAGGTCCGCCGTTGCCGGATTGCAGGCGAAGGGGATGTCGGCGAGGGTCGCCATGCGGATCAGCGCCTTGACGTCGACGTCGTGCGGCTGGGGCGACAGCGGGTCGACGAAGAACACCAGCATGTCCAGCAGCCCCTCGGCCAGCAGCGCGCCCAGTTGCTGGTCGCCGCCCAGCGGGCCGCTCTTCAGTCGGGTCAGGGCCAGGTCCGGCAGGGCCTGCAGGATGCGTCCGCCCGTGGTGCCGGTGGCGTACAGCTTGTGCTGGGACAGGAACGCCCGATGCGCCACCGCCCAATCCACCAGGGCCGCCTTCTTGTCGTCGTGGGCGACCAGGCCGATGGCGAGCGGCGCGTTGGCGGGCATGGGGATTCTCCAGGTTCCGGCTTCCTTCCTAGCCGCATCCCGGGGAAGTGGAAAAGCCGCGCTTGGAGAAACAGCGAACGCCGGTCGTCAGGAGAAGCGGATCTTGGTCGGGGCCGAGAACTCCGGCGTCCCCTTCTCGATCAGCATCTGGTCGTGCAGCGACAGCTTGGCGTTGGCGGCGAACACCCCGGCCGTGGCGCAGACGACCTTGCCGCCGCGCACCTCCAGCCGCACGCCCTTCACCTTCAGGGCCAGCTCCATCTCGAAGTCGAGGTCGGCGATCTTGACCGCGCCGTAGCGCAGCTCGATGCGCGGCTTGTGGGTGGAGGCGATCTTGTGGTCGTCGAGATCCTGGAAGAAGGCGTCGTCGGGGTTGGCCTTGGACTCCTCGACGCATTTCTTGAAGCGCTCCAGCTTCATCCAGCCGTCGAACAGCACCTTCTCGACCGACAGGTCCATCAGCTTGCCGACCTCGCGACGGCAGCCGCCCTCGACGTCGTCCCAGCAGGCGCTGGGAAACTTCTGGGCGGCCTGGGAGATCGCCTCGGTCAGGGGCGGGGCGTCCTTGCAGGCCTCCAGCGGATCGCCGCCGTCGGCGGCGAACAGGGCGCGCCAGGTGGTCGGCGCGCTTGCTGCGGCTTCGGTCATGGCGCGGTCTCCAGCGTGGGATAGTCCAGCTTCACCTCGCCGCCGTCGACGGCGGCCTCGAACCGCAGCGACACCGCCATGCCGGCCCGGGGCGGACCGTCGGGCGTCAGGACGACGACGCCGGGATCGGCGACCAGGGCGATCTCGGGACAGGGCGCTGGCGCGACCTTGGCGGGACGCGACGACGACGGACGGGCCCGGCTCAGCAGCTTGGCGACGCCGAAGCCGCCGCCCGCGGCCGCGACCAGGGCGATCAACCAGAACCAGATCGGCGTCGCCGGCGGCTTGGGCGCAGGCGGCGCTTGCGGCAAGGGCGGCGGGGCGACCACCACGGGAGGCGGCGCCGGCGGCGGCGGCTCGACGATCGCGACTGGAGGAAGCGTGGGCTCGACGACGGGCTCGGGCTCGACCGTCTTCGGCGTGAGGACCGGCGGGGTCTGGATCGGCGGCTTCGACACGACGGGCGGCGGCGGTTGAACCGGCGGAGGCTGGACGACCGGCGGCGGCGGCTCGACCACGGGCGGGTTCTGCAGCACCAGCGGCGGCTGGCCCCGCAGTCCGGCCGTGCGCCAGGCATCGGCCACACAGCGTCGCCAACGCTCGGGAACGCTGGCGTAGCTGGCGCAGGCGGCCTGGATCTCGGGGATCACGGCCAGCGGATCGGCCGGCGGTTTAGGCGTGACCGGAGGCGTCCTCGGACGGTTTTGCCAGGCCTCGATCAGCTTGGTGAGGTCGACCGGCTCACGGGTTGGCGGGGTCGTCGCGGGCGGGGTCGGAGTCGTCGACGTCGCGCCGGCCGGAGCGGTCGTGGACGGCGTCGCGGCGGCGGGCGCCGTTGTCGGGAACAGACGCTGGCAATAGGCCGCCGCGTTCGTCCGGCCGACATAGGACCGCAGGCATTCGGCATAGGTCCTGGGCGCGGCGGCGGCCGGCGTCGCGGCGGGCGCGGCGGTGGGAACGGCCGTGGTCGTCACCGGGCGCTGCTGGAACGCGGCGACGGGCGTGGCGATCGACAGCAGCAACGCCGCGACGAAGCCGCCGCGCCAGCGCCCGGCCTGGCCGCCTCCAACCCTGCCCAGATCCCGTGTCACTCCAGACGCCCCTTCAAATGGCGAGGAAGAGCGCGGGAGGGTCCGCCCGCGACAATGCGCGGTCAAGTAGAATTGAAGCTATACAGCAACCCATGGAAAGGGGTGCGAAGTCGCTATTGGCCCCAGTTGACGTTGAACGTCACATGCCGAACCAGCTTCAGGCTCGGCATGAAGGCGATGGCCGCCTTGACCGTCTTCCTGGGCATCGGCGGATTGGTGGGAACCGCCCGGCACTTCCGCAGGCGTCCGTCAGGCCGCCACCGGCATATCAGGTTCACGTAGATTTCCGGCGTCCCGGCGATGCTGGGGCCCGGGCCGACCGGCACGAGCTCAAGACCCCTGCCCGGCGCCTTCACCTCGGCGGTCCAGCGCCGGTTCGGCGTCATGGGATGCGGCAAGGCGAACCGGATCTCCACCTCGGCCGGCGCGTCGGAGATCAGGTGGAAGTCGCGTTCGGCGAGACCGACCGCCGCCGCGCCGTACCCCTGGCCGAATGGGGATTCGGCGACGGCCACGCAGTCGTGCAGCGGATCCGGCTTCGTCAGCGGCACGGGGCACCTGACGGTCGCCATGCCGATCGGTTCGGAACCCGCCGGCCGCGCGCCTTCGATCACCGCCCGATCCGGGCCACGAACCGGGCCGGGGCCGAGCTCGCCGCCGTCGGGGTGGCGGTACACATAGAGGAGATAGGACGGCTTGCCCGCGAACTCGGCCCGCCTGGTGGGCGGAATGCGCGTCAGCCGGGCCACTTTCAAGACGGCTTGGCCGAAGCCCTGATCGGCGAGGCCTTCGCCGACCACGATGCAGTCGAGCAGAACGCCCTTGTCGTTGGGCGTGCACCGCACCCGCGCCCAGCTGGACACGTGCGCCCGCCAGGCCTCGATAGGATAGTAGCGGCTGACGTCGTCGTGGTTCACCCGTACGGGCGCATCTGCCGGGATGGCCTCTTGCGCCAAGGCAGGACCCGCGCCGAGCAAGGTGGCCGCCAAGAGAACGCCAACCCCGCCCCGACGCATGGTGAGCCCTATCCCCGTTCCTTCGTCCGCTCGAACCGTACCTTGGGGAAGCGCTCGGCGACATAGCCGATTTCCCAGCTCGACTTGCCCAGGAACACCGGCTGTTCGTCGATGTCGTGGGCCATGGCCGTGCGGTGCTTGTTGACGAAGTCCTCGACGTCGGCGCGATCGCCGCCCAGCCAGCGGGCCTCGGCGTAGGGCGCGGCCTCGAAGATGCAGTCCAGGGCATATTCGTTGGCCAGGCGGTCGGCCATGACCTCGAACTGCAGCTGGCCCACGGCGCCGACGATGAAGTCCGAGCTGCCGATCATCGGGCGGAACAGCTGGGTCACGCCCTCCTCGGCCAGGCCTTCCAGCGCCTTCTTCAGGTGCTTGGCCTTCAGCGGATCCTTCACGCGCACGCGGCGCAGGATTTCCGGGGCGAAGTTGGGCAGGCCGGCGAAGCGCAGGGTCCCGGTCTCCGACAGGCTGTCGCCCACCCGCAGCACGCCGTGGTTGGGGATGCCGATCACGTCGCCGGCGAAGGCGTCCTCGGCCAGCTCGCGGTCGCTGGCGAAGAACATGATCGGCGCGTTGACGCTCATGGCCTTGCCGGTGTTCTGGGCCTTCAGCTTCATGCCGCGCGTGAAGCGGCCGCTGGTCAGGCGCAGGAAGGCGATCCGGTCGCGGTGATTGGGGTCCATGTTCGCCTGGACCTTGAACACGAAGCCCGAGACCTCGCTGTCGCCGGGGGCGATGTGGGTGTCGACCCCGCCCTTGCTGACCTTGGCCGGATGCGGCGGGGGGGCGTAGGCGCCGATGCCGGCCAGCAACTCGTTGACGCCGAAGTGGCGCAGGGCCGAGCCGAAGAACACCGGCGTCATGTGGCCTTCCAGGAACGACTGCACGTCGAACGGCTTGGCGGCCTCGGAGACCAGCATGGCCCCCTCCTCCACTTCCGACAGCTCCTCGGGGTCGAGGTACTGGACGATGGCGTTCGACTTCAGCGACACGGCGGGCGGATGGCCTTCCTCGTCGGTCGAGCTCTTCTTGGCGTAGGGGATGAAGGTCTGTGCGCGCAGGTCCAGCATGCCCTTGAACCGCCCGCCCGAACCGGCCGGCCAGAACAGCGGCGCGGGGTCCAGGGCCAGCTTGGACGACACCTCGTCCAGCAGCTCGAACGGGTCCTGGGCCTCGCGGTCCATCTTGTTGATGAAGGTGATGATCGGAATGTCGCGCAGGCGGCACACCTCGAACAGCTTCAGGGTCTGGGGCTCGATGCCCTTGGCGGCGTCCAGCACCATGATCGCCGCGTCGGCGGCCGTCAGGGTGCGGTAGGTGTCTTCCGAGAAGTCCTCGTGGCCCGGGGTGTCCAGCAGATTGAACATCAGGCCGTCGTGGTCGAACGTCATGACCGAGGCCGACACCGAGATCCCGCGCTCGCGCTCGATCTTCATCCAGTCGGACTGGGTGCGGCGGGCCTGGCCACGGGCGCGCACGGCGCCGGCCGCGCGGATGGCGCCACCGGCCAGCAGCAGGTTCTCGGTCAGGGTGGTCTTGCCGGCGTCGGGGTGGCTGATGATCGCGAAGGTGCGCCGACGGGCGGCCTCGAGGGCGAGGGAGGTGCTCATCCCCGGGGGTTAGCTCCCCGAGGCGTCCTTGTCACCCTCTTCGATGGACTTGAGCATGGCCTTGGCCGCCTCGGCGGCGGAGCCTCCGTGGGGGTCGTTGATCAAGGGCGACAGCAATCCCCTGGCCTCGGCCTTCTTGCCGCGCGCGATCAGCGCGCTCGCCGTCGCCATCCGAATCTCCGCCACCTGTGGCGCCTGCTTGAACGAGATCAGCAGCGCCTGCAGGGCGTTGTCCGACGGATAGTGCGGATCCAGACGGCGGGTTTCTGCGAATGCGTACAGGGTCTGGTAGCGGGTCGGGTCCAGCTTGAAGGCCGAGGCCAGCAGCGCGCCGGCCTGATCGTAGTCGGCCTGCTGGCGGGCCGGGTCGGCGTCGCCCGCCGCCACGAGACGTTGCGCCTCGAGGGCCAACGCCTCGACGTCACGCGGATCGGCCGCCAGGCGTTTCTTGAGAACGGCCGCGCCGACGGCGGGATCGCCCAGTACGATCTCGGCTCGGGCCAGGACCACCTGGGCGAAGGCGTCGTCGGGATAGGCGGCCGCGCGGGTCCGCAGATCGGCCAGAAGGGCCGCCTTGGAGGCCTCGGGCACGCCCGTGCGCACATCCAGGTCTTCCAGCATCAGCTCGGCCGAGGCGGGCATGGTCTTGATCGTGACCTCGGGCTTGGGACGCTTGGAGCGATCGATCTCGCGATAGTGGGACGCGCCGGCGTAGTAGAGGCGCAGCGCCTTCTCCAGCGCCGGAAGCGTCATGTCGGTGGCCTTGACCATGGCGTCGACCGACTTTTCGCCGTTCGAGATGGCGGCGATATAGGCCTGGAACTGCGGCATGCGCGCCGGCTCGCTCAGGAAATAGTGCGTGAGCAGCCAGGCCTGGGCGTAGAACTGCGTGCGCTTGGCCGGAGGGATCGTCCAGACTTCCTCGCCCAACACATCGCTCAGCGGCAGCCATTTGTTGTTGGTCAGATCGTACTGCCGCCCCTCGTCGGGCTTGCCGACATCGGCGCTCTTGCCGCGGATCTCGGCGGTCATCAGATACTCGGCATAGCCCTCGACGAACCAGGCCGGATAGACCGCCGGGAAATGCCGCATCATCAGGTGGTGGACGTATTCGTGCTGCAGCACGGACTGGCCCGCGCCCCGGATCGACAGGGCGTAGGTCTCGTCCGGCGAGGCGGAATAGAAGCCCGCGACGTTGCCGGGCATGGCGGGGGCCACCCGACGCAGCCCACCAATGCTGCCCACCATGTAGACCTTGAGCTTGGCTTCGGGTTCGCTCGGCGGTTCCAGGCCGTATAGGCTCCAGAACAGGTCGTCGAACGACTCGAGATCTTCGGCGGACTTGCGCAGGCCGCCCGTGTCGCCGTCGCTATAGATGATGAAGTGGCGGGTCTCGGCCTTGGTCCAGGTCTCGCCCGCCCCGGCCGAGCCCGCGAGCGTGGCGGCCAACACCACAGCGCCCGACACCATGCGGACGCACCAAGACAACTTCACGCGAAACGCCCCCGAAACTAAACCCCGGCCTCAGGCTAGAGGAAGCTCAACCGCAAGAAAAGACTCCGGAGACAAAACCCTAGGTCTTATCTTCTTCCAGTTCCGGCGCCGCGGCGTTGGCCGCCTCGACATCCTTGGCCTCGATGCTCTTGAGCATGGCCTGGGCCGCCGCGACCTCGGGGCCGCCGTGCGGATTGGTGACCAGGGGCGCCAGGATCGTGCGCGCCATCTCCAGATCGTTGACCTGGATCAAGGTCCGGGCCGCGTCGAGCCGCAGGTGGCCGATCTGCGGGGCCAGCACCACCGCCCGCACGCGGATGTCGGCCAGGCTCTCGGTCACGGGCTCCATGCCCCGGGCGTCGGCATAGCCGTGCAGGGTCTGGGGGTTGTCCGGATTGACCTTGAAGGCGCGGGCGAACAGCTTGCCAGCCTGGGCCAGGTTGGCGGCCCGCTGGCCGGGATCGCCCCGAGAGGCGGCCAACTTGCTCTCGCCCAGCGCCACCAGCGCCTCTTCGTCCTTGGGATCGGCGGCCAGCAGGTCGTTCAGGATCACTTCGCCGGCGGCGCGATCGCCGTAGACCGTCTCGGCCCTGGCCAGGACCAGCCGGCTGAACCGGTCCTTGGGCTGCTTGGCGGCGGCTTCGCGGATTTGCGCCAGCATCTCGGGTCGTTCCGCCTTGGGCACGCCGACCTTGAGGCGCTGTCCCTCCAGGATCAGGTCGTCGGCGCCCAGCGACAGATGCGTCACCGTCACCGGGGCGTCGAGCGGACCGGTGCGCGAAAGGCCGACGGCCGGAATGGGGCGGTGCATGTAGTTGGAAAGCTTGCGGGTCAGGCCCGCAGGGTCGTCGCCATAGACGTCCTTCCAGGACTGCACCGGATCACGCCCGTCGCGGACGGCGTCCAGATAGGTCGACAGCAGCTTGCGGCGCGCCGGATCGGACAGGATGTAGTGGGTCAGGAGCCAGGCCTGGGCGTAGTAGGCGTAGTGCTCGCGCGGGGTCTTCAACTCGCTGGTCCGCTTGGCCAGCACGTCCTGGATCGGGATCCACGAGCCCGGCTGCATCAGGGTTCGAGCCCGTCCCTGGTTGAACCCGCCCACCACCAGCTGCGTCCTGGCCAGGTCGGCGGTCATGTAATATTCGGCGTAGCCCTCGACCAGCCAGCTGGGATAGGCGCTGGGATAGTACTGCATCATGAAGTGGTGCACGTACTCGTGCAGCACCGTGTCGTCGCCCTTGTTGAGATCGACGGCGCCGGTGCCGCTATTGCGGATCGCCACGACAAAGACTTCGGGGAACCCGGAAAAATAGGCCCCGGCCAGGCCCGCCTTGGCTTGCGGCCGAACCCGTTGGAGCTGTTTGAGGTCCGAGACCAGATAGACCGGCAGCTTGCGAGGCGTGACCTCGTCCTCGGGCCGGCCGTGCATGCGGCGCAACAGGGAGTCGAAGTCCTCCAGCATGGTGGCGTATTCGCGAACCGACTTCTCGCTGCGGCCGTAGACCACGAAGTGTTCGCTTTCGGCCCGCAGCCATTCGGCCCTGACCGGAGAACCAGCCGCCAAGACAGCGGCCGCCAACAGCCCCGGCAAGAGCCGGTTCAGAAATCCACGCACGCGACGCCACTCCCCCTAACGTTGCACCGAAGCTAGACGGGTATCGCCACCATGCGCAAGACCGGCGATCAGTTGGCCGGCGCGGCCTTGTCGTCCTCGGCGGCGGGCTCCGCGCCAGTCCCGACCGGGCGGCGGCGGGCCACCGCCTGCTCGAACCGCGCGCGGGCCTGCTGGCGTTCGGGACCTCCGTGCGGATTGTTGAACACCGGCTCCAGCAGCGCGGCGGCCTCGTCGAAGCGGTCGCGGCGCATCAGGGCGTCGGCGGCCGCCAGCCGGAAGGCCGCCACCTGCGGCGCCAGTTGCTGGGCCTTCAGCAGGACGTTGACGGCGTTGTCGTTGGGATAGCCCGTCTCGCCGCGCCGGCTGATCCCATAGTCGTAGAGCAGCAGGGGAACGTTCGGATCGACCGCGAAGCCCTTGCCGAACCAGTTGCGCGCTTCGTTCAGCAGGCCTGCGGCCTGCGGCCGGTCGGCGCGGGCCTGCAGCATGAACGACCAGCCCAGCATCTGGATCGCCTCGACGTCGCGGAGATCGGCCTCGATCCGGCGCTTGAGGATGGCCTGGGCCTTGGGCCTGTCGCCGAAGTCGTTCTCGGCCCGCGCCAGGGTCAGATCGGCCAGCCGATCGTCGGGATAGCGGGCGGCGCGCTCGCGCACCATCGCCAGCACGGCCGGCCGGTCGGCGGGCGGCACGCCCATTTTCAGGCGCTGGTTCTCCAGCAGCAGGTCGTCGGCCGAGGGCGGCAGCCGCACGACGGCGGCCGGCGTGGCGCTGGGCGTGGGCCGAGGCATCCGCAGTCCCGGCAGCTTGGCCATGTAGCGCTTGAGCGTGCGGTCCAGATCGGCCAGGGGCATGCCGGCCGCCGTGACCATCTCGCCGACCGGATCGCCGCCGGCCGCCACCGCCCCAGCATAAGCCGTCAGGCGCTTCAGTCGCTCGGGATCCGACATCATGTAGTGGGTCAGGATCCAGGACTGCGCGTAGAACGCGTCGACGTCCCGGTCGCGGCCCTCCAGGGCCTGGCGGCTCAGGATCTGATCGTACGGGTCCCAGACGCGGCCGCGCAGCCAGGCGATCCGCTCGTTGGTCACGCCCAGTTCGACGGCGTCGGGCTTGAACCGCACCGTCTTGAAATATTCCGCATAGCCCTCGATCAGCCAGGACGGATAGGCGGCCGGCGCGTGCTGACTCATGAAATGGTGGGTGTATTCGTGGAACAGGGTGCCGCGCCCGCGGTCCTCCCCGCCCTCGATGCTCATGACCGCGAAGGTGTCGCCGATCGAGGCCGAGTAGAAGCCGCCGATCGCCTGGTCGAGGTCGGGCTTCACCCGCCGCAGGTCGGACCGGCGAGGCACCAGGTATATCGGCAGAGGCCGCCCGTCGGACCGCTCCATCGCCCCGTGCAGCGTTCGCAGCAGGCCGTCGAAATCCTCGAGATCGCGCGCGAAGCCCCGCAGCGTGTTCTCGCCGACGTCGCCGTACAGGACAAAGCCCGGCGTCTCGGTGCGCACCCAGTCGCCGCCCGCGCGGGCGGCGGCGACCCCGGGGCCGATCAGCGGCGCGACGGCGGCGGACAGGGCGAACGTCCGGCGGGACATCGAGCGCTGCGACATGCGGATTCTCCAGGCGGCGTTGGTCGTTGTGGCATGTCGGCACGCCATCGGACAACCATACGGTGCAGATTGAGTACGCCCAAAACGTGACGATCGGCGCCGGCGCGGCGCGCCGCGGGCGTTGCGACATCCTGGCCCGTACCCAGCCTACGAAAACCGGGGAACGACCCTAGTCATTGCAGGGTTTTAGAGTCATGCTGACGTTACTGCGGACCTGCCCACGTCAGAGGGGCGGCCGCGAAAGAGGAAACGACAATGGCTATGGTTCACGAGCCGCGTCACCGGCGCGGAGTCTGCACCCCTCAAGGCAACGCCCTTTGCCTGGGCACCGCGTTCGCGGGCCTGGTGATCCTGGCGGTGGTCCTGAGCTGGCTGTTCAGCCTGGTCGGCTTTCTGTAGGCGACCAGGACTTTTGGGACCACGAACGGGTCCCAGGGGCGCTTCAAGCCCCGGCGGTCAGGCCGCCAGACGCCGCCATACCTGGCGGTCCGCTTCAACGTTGCTGAGCGCGCCGGCCTTCTGGCGCTCGAACAGCGATCCCATGATCTCCAGACCCAGCTGCGCGTAGCGCACCTGCACCTGGTCGACCAGGCAGCCGCGCGACGGCGCGATGAACAGGGCCGCGTTGATGTCCGGGGCCTTGGCGATGATCAGGGCGGCCAGGCGCTGGGCCTTCTCCGGATCCTTGTGATGCAGCAGCGGCTCGGCGGCGTAGAGCTCCTGGCCCAGCTTGGCGACATAGTTCAGCGACACCTGCGCGAAACGATCGCTGGTGATCGGCGGGGTCAGTTCCGCCGAGTCGATGCTGAGAATGACGTCGTTAAGCAGGAAGAGCATCGGAACCCTGGTGAGGCCTGGCGGCGGCGGACGGGGAGGTCGGGGAGACGTGTGTCACCCTGCCGCATCGAGCTTTCGGTCCGGTTTAGGATCAGGGTTAACGGCGTGGGAAATGAGACGCCCGGATAAATGCGGGGACACGGAACAAGGCTTGGCGCGAGGGCCTCGGCGTCCCATGTGGAGGCCTCGTTCCGCCGGAGGCAGCGCTTGATCCCGCCCCACATCACCGCTGCCTTGCATGAGACCGGCTTCTGTCGTGTCCCGCCCGTCGAAACCGACGCCCTGCTCGGCTCCGAGGCCGTGGCCGGCTGGGACGCGTTCGCCGACAGCTGGAACGATCTGGGCCTGGACCGCTTCATGGCAGACGGCGGCCGCTATCGCCGGCGGCGGTTCGCGGCCTTTTCGGCTTCGCCGGAAGGCGTCGTGCGCAAGCCGCACCAGCCGCACTATCAAAGCCGCGACTACAACGGCCTGAACGGCGGGGTGCAGCGCTGGTTCGAGCCGGTGGTCGACGTGATCGCCGACCACCCGGTGACCCGGGGCGTGCTGGCCGCCGGCCTGGCGCTGTTCCATCCCCTGACGATCGATCCGCCCGCGCGCTGGCACGTGGAGCTGCACCAGTTCCGCATCGAGGCCGGCGAAGGCGAGGCGGGTCTGCCCACGCCGGAGGGCGCGCACCGCGACGGCGTGGACTGGGTGATCGTCATGCTTGTGGAGCGCCACAACGTGGCCAGCGGCGTCACCGACATCTTCGCCAACGACGGCCCCCGCTTGGGGGCCTTCACCCTGGAACAGCCGCGCGACACGGTGTTCCTCGACGACCACCGCGTGCTGCACGGGGTGACGGCGATCCATCCTCTAGAGCCGGGCCGGCCCGCGCGGCGCGACGTGCTGGTGGCGACCTTCCGGCGGGAATAGGCGCCACAAAGGCTGTCATCCCGGACGAGCGCGCAGCGCGAAGATCCGGGACCGACGCGTGAACTCAGCGCTTCCGGCGGTCCCGGATCGGCGGCCCTTCGGGCCTTGTCCGGGATGACAGTCGCTTCTTGAGCTACATCATCGTCAGCCCTTGGGATCGGCTTCCACCGGCTCGGTCAGGAAGTGCCGCCCCTCGCGATCCTCGATCTCGATCACCCAGATGTCCGGATCGATCCGCGCGGCGCGTTCGGCGTAGGCGTCCAGATCCGGCTCGAAGTCCGAGCGGACCGGCTGCATCCAGAAGCGCTCGCCGTCGCCCCGCGTGGCCTCGCTATAGAGCTTGGCGGTGTTGGCGCGGCGGTCGACGGCCTTGACCAGCACGGCCCCGGCCCGGGGATCGCCCTTGCGGGCCACCATGGCGAAGGCGCCGCCCAGTTCGGCGCGGCGGATCAGCGCCCCGACCCAGATGTCCGTCGAAAGTAGCATCGCTAACCGAACCGCAACCTCGGCGCCCTAAGGCTGCCTGCTGAAACCGCTCTCGCAGAATACGAGATTATGACGTCAAGAAAGACCCTTGGGGGTCGGATGGCGCGGTGGCTAGGGATTTTCGTCACGACCGCCGGGCTCGGCGCGTCGAGCCAGGCCCATGCCGCCTCCGCCGCCGACCAGCTCTACGAACGCACGCTGATGACCTCGGCCGATGCCCGCTGCCGGCTGTTCAAGCCCGCCGTGGGCTCGGCCCTGGACGCCGCCCGCGCCCAGGCGCGCGGCGCGACCCTGCGTTCGGGCGCCAGCGAGGTCCAGGTCCAGGCGGTGGAACAGCGGGCCCGCGCCAAGGCCGGGGCGGCGGCGTGCGGCTCCAAGGACCTGCAGACGGCCGCCGGCCGCGTGCGCCAGGCCTTCGACGGCTATTCGACCATGCTGCGGATGAATTATCCCGGCGACCGCGCCGCGTGGCAGGCCGACCGCTCGGTTTCGGCGACCATTCCGGTCTGGCGGCTGTCGCAGCCGGCCGGCTTCGGCGGCGACCGGCTGGTGTTCGGCCTGTCGGGCCGGGGCAACGACATGCTGGCCGTGGCGACCTTCGCCGACAACGCCCAGCCCTACACCGCCCGCCTGGTGCTGCGCGACACGCTGCGCACCCAGGGGCCGTACCTCAACGCCCGAAACGCCAAGGGCCTGGCCGCCAACGCCGCGCCGCGCAACGCCAGTCGGGTGTTCGGGGCCGAGACCCGCGACACCGCCCCCGTCACCCTGCTGCCGACCGGCGCCAAGACCGGCCTGTCGTTCCGCTTCCCCCGCGAAGCCGCCGACGCCATGAGCCGCCTGGACCCGCGCGAGGCGGCCACCGTCGAGTTCGTGTTCACCAGCCGCAGCGGCGTGGACGCGGTGCGGCGGGCTTATGTGGAGGTGGGGGATTTCGCGGCCGGGCGGGCTTTCTTGCGGTAGCTCAGGCCCTCCCCCTGTGGGGGAGGCGATCGCTCAGCGATCGGTGGGGGGAGTTTTAGGGTCTTCGATCCGAGATGCGGAGAGAGCCGATCACTTCCCCCTCCGTCGGCTTCGCCGACACCTCCCCCACGGGGGGAGGGCCCGACCGCGCTTTCAGCGCGGCGGGGCGAACTTCACGACGTTCGGGCCTAGCTCGGCCTCTTCCGGCTCGACCTCCGACAACGACAGCGGCTCCAGCAGCGGAGCCTCCATCGCCGGGCGCGAAACGCCCAGCAGCACCGGCATGCGCACCGAGACGCTGGTCCCCGCGCCGAGGCGGCTTTCGATATTCATCTCGCCGCCGTGCAGCTTGGCGAAGGCCCGCACCAGCGACAGGCCCAGGCCCGTGCCCTTGGCCCGCTGGTCGACGCCGCCGGCCTGCTCGTAGGGGCGGCCCAGGCGTTCCAGGTCCTCGGGACTGATGCCGACGCCGCTGTCGGCGACCACCAGTTCGAACTCGCCGTCGTGGCCGTCGGCGGTGACCGTCACCTGGCCGCCGCGCGGGGTGAACTTCAGGGCGTTGGACACCAGGTTCAGCACGATCTGCTTCAGGGCCCGGCGGTCGGCGTCGACCTCCAGCTCGCCCGGCGGCAACACGCCGCGCAGTTGCACCCCGGCCGCGTCGGCCTGGACGCGCAGCAGGCGCATGGCCGCCGTCACCGCCTCGCGGGCGTCGAACTCGCCGCGTTGCAGCTCGAAGCGCTCGGCCTCGATCTTCGACATGTCGAGCACGTCGTTGATCAGGTCCAGCAGGTGACGGCCGCTTTCGTGGATCAGCTCGGCGTATTCGCCGTAGCGGTCGGTCAGGGGGCCGAACATCCGGGCGCGCATGATGTCGGAGAAGCCCATGATGGCGTTCAGCGGCGTGCGCAGCTCGTGGCTCATATTGGCCAGGAAGCGGGCGCGGCCGGCGGCCAGGCCTTCGGCCTCGGCGCGGGCCTGCTGCAGGGCGGTCTCGCGGGCCTTGTCGATCGTGGCGTCGCGCATGACGCCGACCAGCAGGTCGGGCGAGACCTGGCGCAGGTCCAGGCAGACGGTGCGGGTGGGATCCAGCAGCGGGGCGAAGGCGACGCTGGCCTCGCCGGCGTCGAGGGCGGCGGCCAGGGCGGCGCTGACCTTCTGGCGGTCGCCGGCCATCGCGACCGAGGCCAGGCCCTCGTTGACCAGGCTGACCGTGGCCACGCCGCGCGGGGCGGCCCCGCGCACGCTCTTGACCCGGCCGTTGGCGGCGATGACCAGCAGCAGCTGCGGCGCGCCGTCGACCAGGGTCTGGAGGGTGTTGAGCTCGCCGACGTTGCGGTTGTCGCGCTCGCCGGCCCGGCGGTGGGTGAGGATCAGGCCCGAGGCCAGGCCGACGCCGACCGTGGCCAACGACAGGAAGCCCAGGATGAAGGCCAGCGGGCCGGTGGGCGCGGGCGGGGCCAGGCCCGACAGCTGGGTCAGGGCCGCCACCGCGCCGCCGATCAAGGCCAGGCTGGCGCCCTCGGCCAGGCGTCGGGGGGAAGACAGGGTCGAGGCGGCCGCCACCGGGGCCAGTATCCAGGCGCTCATCGCGCCCGAAACGCCTCCGGTCACCACCGCCGCACCCGCGCCGCAGGTGGCCCAGAGGACCAGGATCAGCGATTGCAGGCGCTCGTCGCGTCGGTCGCCGACGGCCAGGGCCGCGAGGGCGGGAAGCGCGCCGGCCGCCAGGGCCAGCCAGATCGGAAGGCCGACGACGCCGGGCGTGAAGGCCGCCGCGCCGGTCGCGAAGATCACGGTCGCCAGCCAGCCCAGCCGCCACAGATGCGCCGCGCCGAAGGCCGTCGTCGTGGACGAGGCCGGACCCGGCCTGGAGCCGGTCTGGAGCGGGGCGCCGTCGATGGGCAAGGCCGCGAGAATCCCTTTCGGTGAGTCTTCGTCGTCAAAGCTTAACGCGGGCCGGGGAGTCTCCCAAGGCCGCACAATCGGCGCGCGATCGTTAACGCCAGAGCTTCTTGTGGACGGAAACGGATTCGTAAGCGCCTTGGTTCATTCTGGCCCATCGAAGTTACGGACAGAAGGTCCGGGAGTCCCTGATGCCGCCACCGGCGATCACCGACGCATCGAGCCCCGCCGAGACGCCGCGCGAAAGCGCCGGCGCCGATACGGGCCTGATGTCGCAGACCACCGCCTTCCGGCGGGCGGCGGCGCGCGCGCGACGCCAGCAGGCGCTGGACGAACAGAAGCGCTCGTTCCTGCGCATGGTCAGCCACGAACTGCGCACGCCGCTGAACGCGGTGATCGGCTTTTCCGAGATCCTGTCCTGCGAGCTGTACGGCCCCCTGGGCGCGCCGCAGTACAAGGAATACGCCAGCCTGGTGCACGAAAGCGGCCTGAAGCTGCTGCGGCTGGTCAATCAGATCGTCGAGATCGCCCGTCTGGAAGGCCATGTGACCGACCTGGACCTGGGCGAGGAGAGCCTGGACGACGCCGTCGAGGACGTGGTCCTGCAGCTGCGCGGCGAGGCCTCGGCCCGCGGGATCAGCATCGTGGCCCCCGAGTGCGGAACCCTGCCCTGCCTGCGGGCCGACGGCCGGGGCTTGCGCACCATCCTGACCAACCTGCTGCAGAACGCCATCACCCACTCGCCGCAGGGCGGGCTGGTGGTGATCGAGGCCCGGCAAATCGACGGCGGCTTTGTCGAGGTCGCGATCCGGGACCATGGCGAAGGCGCCGATCCGGCCGACCTGGCCCGGCTGGTCCGGCCGTTCGAACAGGGCGGGGCCACCCTGACCCGGGTGTCCGGCGGCGCGGGCCTGGGCCTGCCGATCGTCGACCTGCTGACCCGGGCCATGGATGGAAGCCTGCGGCTGAAATCGGCGCAGGGCGAGGGCTTCACCGCCATCGTCACCCTGCCGGAAGCCACGGCGCGGACCTCGATGGCGCGCGCGCGGCCGTAAAGGTCTTCCCCTTTCGGCGCCGCCGCACTAAGTCCCGCCCATGCAACGCCCTATCGACGCCGCCCTCGACGAACTGGCCGACGAGTTCGAACTGCTCGGCGACTGGGAAGAGCGCTATCGCTACGTGATCGAGCTGGGCAAGGAGCTGGCCCCGCTCAGCGAGGCCGAGCACTCCGAAGCCAACAAGGTGCGCGGCTGCGCCAGCCAGGTGTGGCTGGTGACCCAGCCTCAGGCCGACGGCACGATCCTGTTCCGCGGCGACAGCGACGCCCACATCGTCAGCGGGCTGATCGCCATCCTGATGCGGCTCTATTCGGGACGACCGGCCCGAGACATCGTCGATTTCGACGCCGCCGCCGCCATGGCCCGGCTGGGCCTGTCGGAGGCGCTGTCGTCACAGCGGTCGAACGGACTGAAGGCGATGGTCGCGCGAATCCAGCGGGATGCCGGCGCGCTGGCGGGCTAACCGCCCTCCCGCGCGCCTCGCTAGGTTCAGAAGAACCCGGCGCGCGTCCCGATGAACCAGATCGCGATGATGATCAGCACCAGCTGCAACAGCCAGTTGACCGGCGACGGAATGGGGCTGCGCTGGACCGCGTAAAGAGCCAGGCCAAGCAGCACGAGGGCGACGACGATGACGATCAGAATGCTCATGTCGGTGTAAGCGCGTCCATGGGTTGAAAGTTCCACTGACGCTTGAGAAGCCGCCGACCTGCGCTTATCAGCCGTTCCATGAGCTTCCGCGTCGCCGCCCTCTATCGCTTCACGACCTTCGCCGACCCGCTGACCATCATGCGGCCGCTGTCGAAGCTGTGCTGCGGCCTGGGCGTCAAGGGCACGCTGCTGCTGGCCCGGGAGGGGATCAACGGCACGATCGCCGGAACGCCCGAGGCGATCGACCAGGTCCTGGCCCATATCCGCGCCCTGCCCGGCTGCGACACGCTGGAACTGAAGTTCGCCGACGCCGACGTCATGCCGTTCCACCGCATGAAGGTGCGGATCAAGCGCGAGATCGTCACCCTGGGGGCCGGCGACCTGGATCCAGTCAACAACGCCGGGACCTATGTCGAGCCGGCCGACTGGAACGCCCTGATCGCCCGCGACGACGTGGTGGTGATCGACACCCGCAACGCCTACGAGGCGGCGATCGGCACTTTCGAGGGCGCGATCGACCCCAAGACCGCCAGCTTCAGCGACTTCCCCGCCTGGTTCCGCGCCTTCCGCCAGACCTGGGGCCCGGCCGCGCCGCCCAAGGTGGCGATGTTCTGCACCGGCGGCATTCGCTGCGAGAAGTCGACGGCGTTCCTGAAGAGCGAGGGCGTCGAAGAGGTCTTCCACCTGAAGGGCGGAATCCTGAACTATCTGGAGACCACGCCGGCCGAAGAGAGTCTGTGGCATGGCGAGTGCTTCGTGTTCGACGAGCGGGTGGCGGTCGGCCACGGCCTGACGCCGGGTAGCCACGCCCTGTGCCGAGGCTGCCGCATGCCGGTCAGCCCGGAAGACCGCGGCTCGGAGCACTATGTCGAGGGCGTGTCCTGCCCCGCCTGCCACGACGCCCGCGACGACGAGGCGAAGGCCCGCTACGCCGAACGCCACCGCCAGGCGACCCGGGCCAAGGAGCTGGGCATCGCCCATGTGGGGGCGGTGATGGAGCCGCCGGCTCCACGCCTGGACGACTAGGAACGCCACTCCCTGTACAGCTTGAGATCAAGGTCGCCGGACAGAACCGACGCCTGAACGCCCACGAGATAGCCGCGCCGGCCCTTGAACGGATGGTCGACGACGATTTCGTACTTCCGATAGCTCGGCGATGACCGGCCGCCCAGCTGGATTCCCGCCGGTTCGATGCTGGTCACGCGCGCTCCATTCGCCTCGTAGTCACGCTTGATCCGGGGCGCGTCGGATCCGCTCCTGAAGAACGCCGGGGCCCACTTCGCCGCCAACACCCCGATGACGACCAGGGAGAGAAGCACGTTCAACAAGGCGTCCACGAGACTTTCCGACATACCTCATAGTCTAGCTGGCCGCCCGATCCGACAAGTCCGAACGGATCGTCCCCGCCGCCACCGCGTTATCGAGGCTCCCATATCTGACGGAGCCTCCCATGGCCGCCTATGACGCCTCCTACGGCACGCCCGCCGCTGCTCGCCAGGGCCTGCTGTCCAGCCTCTCCGACAAGCTTTCGGGCCTGTTCCACAAGTCGCCGGAAAACACCGCCGATCCGTACGCCCCGGCCCCGCCGGCCGACTACGCCCTGACGCCCGACGCCGAGGGCAAGGTCACCCTGGCCGGCTACAAGGTGCCGGTCGCGGTCGCCGTGATCGGGGCCGGCCTCGTGGCCGCCCTGCTGATCAACCGCCGCACCCGCGCCCCGGCCATCGCCGCGGCCACCACGGCCTGGAGCTTCTTCGGCTCCAAGCTGGCCAAGTAAGGCCACGCTTCGAACCTTTCGCCGACGCCCCGCGTTAGGCCGGTCCCCCGTTTCTGGTCCCATTCAAGGAGAGCCTCCATGGCCCATACCAACGAAGACCACATCAAGCTCGTCAACAGCCTGGTCGAGACCACCATCGACAGCGCCGACGGCTATGCCGAAGCCGCCAAGGACGCCGACGGCGCCCGCTTCAAGACCCTGTTCACCCAGCGCGCCCAGGAGCGCCGCTCGGTGGCGTCGGAGCTGCAGGACGAGGTCCGCCGCCTGGGCGGCGAGGCCAAGGACGACGGCACCATCCTGGCCGCCGCCCACCGCGCCTTCGTCAATCTGAAGGACAGCCTGACCAAGGGCGACGAAGCCGTCGTCAACGAGGTCGAGTCCGGCGAGGACTACATCAAGGCCAAGTTCGAGAAGGCCCTGCAGGACTCCGACGTCCAGCCCCAGACCCGCGCCGCGATCGAAAAGGCCTGGACCTCGGTCAAGTCGGGCCACGACCAGATGCGCGACATCAAGCACATGCTGAAGCACTAGCGACCGACACGGGGGACACACACTCGCGGCAAGGTCCGAGCCAGGATGGCGAGGCGCCAAGCGCGAGTGTGTGTCCCCTCCTTCGGCCCCTCAAACCATCCGGTAGTGCATCGCCAGCCGTTGCAGCGCCAGCTTCAGCACGGTCTTGCCCGCCCGTCGCGGCAGTCCCAGCTCGCGCTCGGCGACTTGCAGGGCGGTCTCGGCCAGGCACACCCGTTCCAACATCTCGCGCAGGCCCGGCCCCACGGCCGCCAGCGCCGCCGCGATCCGGTCCTTGGCGGCCCTCGCCCGCAGCGCCGGCTCCAGGACCTGGCCGCCGCCCTCGCCGCGCGGCTGGGCGTCCCAGTTCATGGTCAGGCGGCCCACCGTCCCGGCCTTCTGGAAGTCCTCGCGCAGCCGCTCGCCAGCCGCGATCTCCACCGTTTCCAGCCCGCCCCGTCGCGCCAGCCACGCCAGAGGCGACTCGCCCAGATTGGCCCGCAGCACCACGTGCTGGTCGCTGCCCTCGATCACCACGCGCTCGCCCTCGATCACGCCCGGACGTCCCGGCGGCGGCTTCGGCGGGCCCAGCGGCTTGACCAGCCGCCAGCCGCCCTCGCGACGCACGGCCAGGGCGCCGTCGCGGGCCAGCATGCGGAAGGCGGGCTCGTCCACGGTCAGCATGGTCCGCCGCCGCGGCCCGAAGCGGACCACATAGCCCAGACCCTTGACCTCGATCAGCGCGCCCGGCCGCCGCAGCAGCCGCTCGGCGCGGGCGGCCAGGTGCTCGGCCTCCAGCGCCCTCTCGAACGCGCCGCTCCCCCCGCCGCTCATCGGTCCGCCCCCAGTTGGGTCAGTTCCGGAATGCTCTCGGGCGCCTGCTTCACGCACGCCTCCAGCACGCTCATCCGGGCGTCGAAGGCGGCGTTCTCGCGCATGTCCTCGATGCGGTGGCAGGCATGGCCGCAGGTGGTGCGGTCGCGGTTGAACGCGAAGGCCACCCGGATCAGCGGCCAGTTGAAATTGACGTGCGCCAGGTAGATGGCGATCTGCCGGGCCCGGGCCGCCGCCTTGCTGGTCCGCTTGGCCGAGGCGATGTCGGCGGGCGAGACTCCGGTGGCCAAGGCCACGGCGTGGGTGATGAAGGCGGCCGTCAGCCGATCACGGCGTGGGTCGGGCGATATGGCCCACAGATCCTCGAGAGCTTGAGCCAGCATCGGCTTCCCCCTGCGAACGGCGTCCCCGTGACGCCTCTGACCCGAATCCTAGGTCGATATTCCAGGGGTGAGGATAACTTTCCTATTACGCGCGTCCAGTAGGAATATAAACCTTTGATTGCGTTAACGTCGGCCCCGCTCTATCCCCGCGACCAAACGGGCATCGAGGCTTTCGGGATGATCGCGCCCTTGCTCGTGACCACCGCCGCGGCCAGTTCGTGGCCGCGCGCGACGGCCGTCTCGACCGGCAGTCCGGCCAGGCGCGAGGACAGGTAGGCGGCGTTGAAACTGTCGCCCGCGCCGGTGGTGTCCAGCGCCTTGACCCGGGCCGGCGCCGGGGTGGCGATCCGGCCTTGCGGGGTGTGGACGTTGACCGCGTGGCTCTCGTCGCGCGCCACCACCTCGGCCCCAAACCCGGTTCCTGGGGCGGCCCATTCGACGGCCAGGTCCTCGGCCTCGCGGCCGTAGAGCGGCCGGCTGTCCTCGCTGCTCAGCGACACGTAGCGGCAAGACGGCACGACGCCGTCCAGCGCCTCGCGCGCCGCCTCCGGCGACGCCCACAGGGCCGGGCGGTAGTTGAAGTCCAGTGCCACGGCCACGCCCAGCGAGTGGACGTAGGCGAGAATGTCCTTCAGCCGCGCCCGCCCGATGTCGCCGATCACCGCCAGGGTGACGCCCGACAGATAGACCAGGTCGCTGGCCTTGGCGGCGGCGATCAGCTGGTCGGCGGTGTGCTGCGAGAACAGGTCGCGGATCGGGGCCCGCTCGCGCCAGTAGTGGAATTTCCGCTCGCCGCTGTCGTCCAGCACGATGGCGTAGAGGCCCGGCAGGCGGTTCTCGGCCTCGCGCACCAGGGTGGTGTCCAGCCCCTCGCGCCGCATGGCGGCCAGGGCCCCGTCGCTGAACGGATCGCCCTTGCCCAGGGCCGTGCAGTAGGCGACCGCGTCACCCAGCCGCGCCATGTAGACGGCGGTGTTGAAGGTGTCGCCCGCGAACCCCATCCGGTGCAGCCCCTCGCCCTCCGGCGACAGCTCGACCATGCATTCGCCCAGGACGGTGATGCGCGCCATGTGGTGGGTCCCCTGTTTGTCGCGGTGATAGGGGGTTTTCGCGGCGGCTTCTAGCGGCCCAGGCTCAGGTTCAATGTCCGCAGCAGATTGGAGAGATCCTCGGCCTGCCGGGGCGTCAGCCCCTTCAGCGCCTCCGCGGCTTCCTGAAACCTCAGCGCCGCGGCGCGATCGACCAGGGCGCGGCCTTGCGGGGTCAAGCGGGCGGTCAGGACGCGCCCGTCCTCGGCGTCGGGCTCGCGCGTCAGCAGGCCCTGGGCCTCCAGGCGGTTGAGGCAGGCGGTCATCGCGCCGGACGTCAGCACCACCGAGCGGCGCAGCGCGGTGGGCGTCAGGCGGAACGGCTCGCCAGCTCGCCGCAAGGTCGCCAGGACATCGAAGTCCGTATAGGCCAGCCCGACCGGCTTGAGCGCCGCGTTGGCCCGCGCCTCGAGCGCCCGTCCCAGGTGCAGCAGACGGCCGACGACGGCCATGGCCGAGACGTCGAGCTCGGGACGCTCTCGCGCCCAGTCCTCCTGCAGGCGATCGACCAGATCCCCGCCCTCATCGTCCCTCGCCATGGCCGTGCCCTCCTTGCGGTTCGCTGAAGATATCTTGACATGAAGACATCTTCAGCGAACCTTCCGCAACCCTCTCAGGGAAGATCGCACCATGAAATCGCTCGCCGCGCTCTCCATTTTGGCCCTGGCGCTCCTGACCTTGGCGGCGACTTCCGCCCAGGCGCAGCCACGACGGGCCGGCGACATCGTGACGGAAAGCGCCATCGCCACCACGATCGACGGACTTGCGACGCCCTATGAGATCGGCACGCTCTACGTGCCGGAAAACCGCGACAAGGCCGACAGCCGGCTGATCGGGGTGGGCTTCGCCAGGATCAAGGCGACGCATCCGACCGGCGCGCCGCCGATCTTCCTGTTGGCCGGCGGCCCTGGCGTCACGATGCTGGACATCGTGCTGGACCACGACGACCTCGCCCGGCGCCGCCTCAAGGCCTGGCGGGCCTACGCCGAGGTCGCCGACCTGGTGGTCATCGAGCAGCGCGGCTACACCCTGCGCGGCGATCTGATGGAGATCGACAGCGGCGCGTTGCCGCTCGACCGTCCGTCGACGACGGCGCAGGACATCGAGATCACCCGCGATCTGGCGCGCCGCGCCCAGGCGGCCTATCCGAACGCCGACCTGTCTGGCTACTCGATCACCCAGATCGCCGACGACGTCGACGACCTGCGGCGCGCCCTGGGCTACGACAAGATCAGCCTCGTCGCCGCCAGCTTCGGCTCGCAATGGGCCTTTGCCGTCATGAAGGCCCATCCGGGCCGCGTTGCGCGCGCGGTGATTTCGTCCGCCGAACCCCTGGACCAGGGCTACGACATGCCGTCCCAGGTGTTCGCCGCCCTGCAGCGGATCGCCGTCGAGACCGACCAGGATCCTGGCCTGAAGCCCTATCTGCCACCAGGCGGCCTCGTCGCCGCCATGCACGCCACCCGCGAGCGACTCGCCCAAAGCCCGGTGACGGTCGAGACCACGACGGAGGACGGCCAGACGCGCCGCATCGTCCTAGGCGCTGAGGACTACCAGCTGGCGCTGATAACCTATTCAGCCGACGCCTCGACCTTTCCGCGCTTCGTGCTCTCGGCCTATCACCAGCGCTACGAGGACTGGGCCAGGGACGCCGTCGGCTGGCGCGCTTCCGAAAAGCGGGCGTTGATCAACCCGTTGATCAACGTCGGCCTGGACATGACGGACGCCCGCAAGCGTCTGCTGTGGAGCGATCCGGCGCTGCCGATGCTCGGGGCCTGGAACTTCGCCGGCTACCTGGCGACCAAGGGCGAGTGGCCGACGCCCGACGCGGGGGACGCCTTCCGCAGGCCGGTGCTCGACCCTACGCCGATCGTGTTCGTGCAGGGCGACTGGGACACCTCGACCCCGATCGAGAACACCCTGTCCATGTTGCCCTATTTCCCGAACAGCCGCGCGATCGTCCTGCACCGCGCGCAGCACAACGGAACCTTCGCCCTGCTGCGAACCCGTCCGGAGCTGGCGGCCAAGGTCTACGCCTTCCTGCGCGACGGAAGCACGGCCGACCTGCCGGCCGAAGCCTCCCTGGACCCGATGGTCTTCGCCAGGCCCGACTTCGCCCCGCCGAACTAACCGGCCTTCTTCCGCTCCACGATCCACGCGTCGATCTTGGCCTCCAGCACCGCCAGCGGCAGCGAGCCGTTCAGCAGCACCGCGTCGTGGAAGGCCCGCTCGTCGAACCTGTCGCCCAGGGCCTTCTCCGCCCGATGGCGCAGCTCCAGGATCTTCAGCTCGCCCACCTTGTAGGCCAGGGCCTGGCCGGGCCAGGAAACGTAGCGGGCCACCTCGACGTCGATATTGGTCGGCGACAGGGCGGTGTTGTCCAGGAAGCAGGCCTTGGCCTGGTCGAGCGTCCAGTGCTTGGCGTGGAGGCCCGTGTCGGCCACCAGCCGGCAGGCGCGCCACATCTCGTAGGACAACCGGCCGAACAGCTCATAGGGGTCGCGATAGATCCCCATCTCCTCGCCCAGCCACTCGGAATAGAGGCCCCAGCCCTCGCCATAGGCGTTGAAATAGACGGTCTTGCGGAACTCCGGCACGCCGGTCTGCTCCTGGGCCAGGGCCGTCTGGATGTGGTGGCCGGGCGCGCCCTCGTGCAGCACCAGGGCCGGCAGTTCGTAGAGCGGCCGCTGGTCCAGGGCCGAGGTGTTGATCATCAGCCCGCCGGCCCGGCCGGTCTTGGGGTCGCCGCCGAAATAGCGGCCGGTGGTGTAGCCCTGCTCGATGCTGGCCGGCACCGGCCGCACGCCGTAGGTCAGGCGCGGCAAGGTCCCGAAGTGGGCCGGCAGTTGGTCGTCGGCCCGCTTGGCGATCTCGCTGGACTTCTCCAGCAGTTGCTGGCGGCTGGTGGCGTAGAAGCGCGGGTCCTTGCGCAGATAGGCGATGAAGGCCGGCAGGTCGCCCTGGAAGCCGGCCTGCTTCATCACGACCTCCATCCGCGCCCGAATCCGCGCCACCTCGGACTGGCCCAGGGCGTGGACCTGGTCGGCGGTCATGGTCGTGGTGGTGTGACGACGCACCAGGAAGGCGTAGTAGCGCTGGCCGTCGGGCAGGTCCGACACCGCCAGGCTCTTGGCGGCGTGCGGGACGTATTCCGACTCCATGAAGGTCACGAGGCCGGCGCGAGCGGGGGCGACCTTGTCGGTGACCACCTGGGTCCCCTCGGCCAGCAGGGCGGCCTGGCGATCGGCGGGGATGCTGGCGGGCAGGTTCCGCAGCGGGGCCAGCAGCGGCTCGTCGGCCAGGGGCGTGGCGGCGGTGCGGCGGGCGCGGTCCAGCACGGCCTGGGCGGTCGGGACCGCCTGGACGAAGCCGCTGGCCACCCCACGCCGGGCGCCCGCGATATTGGCCGCGTACCAGTCTGGCGTCTGGGCCAGCAGGGCGATCCACTTCCTGGCCTCGGCCTCGGACTTCAGCCGCATGCCGTTGGCGCGATACAGCAGGATGACGTCGAAGCCGCCGTCGGTGCTGAACGGCATCCGCGCCTCGTCGAACGACAGGCCCTCCAGCCGCTCGTCCAGGCTCCATTTGAGGATGGCGTGGGTCAGGCGCTGATCGGGGGTCAGGGCCGCCAGGTCGACGCCGTCCAGCGACTGGCGGGCCGAGGTCAGCAGGGCCTTGCGGTCGATGTCGGCCTTGGGCCCCACCGGGGGAAACTTGAACCGCGAAGCCTCGTCCGCCCCGCCCTCGCCGTCGTCTTCGCCGGCGCCGGCCGCCTCATAGGCCTTGACCGCCTGGGCCAACTTGTCGGCGGCGGTCGATGTCGCGGCGACGGCGACGCCGTTCAGGGCCAGAGCAAGGGCCAGGCCCAGAAGGACGCGTTTGGACATCGAAAACTCCCCGCAGGTCTGTGCGGGTTAGATCAGCAATCGCGCGTTGCTAGAAGGCGGGCGCTAGAACGTCGTCTTGCAGCCCCGATTGGCGTGCACGCCGCGCAGGAAGCCGCGTCGGGCGTAGCCGGCGTCGAGGGCGGCGTTCAGGCGGCGGTCGGCCGGGGCCGCGCCCGTGACCTCGCGGACGAGGCCGCGGAACGGGATGATCGAGTTGATCACCGTCTTGCCGCCGGCCTCGGCCAGCTTGCCGGCGCGGTTCTCCTTGACCTCGTTGCCGACCACGTAGTCGGCGCCCAGCACCTCGTTGAGCTCCGTCAACTCGCCGGACAGCTGCTTGCAGGTCTTCAGGCCCTTGAGGCTGTAGGGATCGTTCTGCGCCTTGACCAGGATCGGCGGGACCTGGCGCTTCATGATGCCGACGTCGCGCGCCGGCTGGGTGCCGATGTTCACGGACTTCTTGCGGACCTCGGTCCAGCCGCCATCGTTCGGCTCTGCGCTTGCCGGAGTCGTGGACGAGGCAGGCGGCGTGACGTGTTTGAGAGGCTTCTCGGCTGGGGCCTCGGCCGCGGGTTTCCGGGTCGGGTACTGAGGCTTGGCCTGTTCGGCCTGGGCCTGAACGGCCCCCGTCAGGATCAGCAGCGTCGCGAGCGCCGCCATGCGGGCCGCCTGCGTTTGTCCGAGCTTGAAGTCAGTCATTGTCCCGCATCCCCAGTCCCACCCGCTCCGAGCAGGATGATCACCGATCAGCAACGGCGGCCCACGCAACGAGTTCCCTAGGGCTATCAGTTGCCCACCGGATGCGTCACTTCAAATTCTGGGAGGGAAATTGGAGCGGGCGAAGAGATTCGAACTCTCGACCCCAACCTTGGCAAGGTTGTGCTCTACCACTGAGCTACGCCCGCATCCGGGATATTTCGGGTCTCGTTCCACCGCCGGAAGACCGGAGAATGGAGCGGGCGAAGAGATTCGAACTCTCGACCCCAACCTTGGCAAGGTTGTGCTCTACCACTGAGCTACGCCCGCATCGGCGAGGCTGAAAACAGCGCCCCGCGACGAGGAGGCGGCTTATGGCAGAGCGCCTTGCGGTTGGCAAGCGGTCTGACGCCGGTTCGGGCGCGTCATTGTGGACAACACATAGCACCTCCCCCCGCAGGGGGAGGAACCCCACTTGCGCGAACGCACGTTTTACGCGCTCAATCCTCCCTTCATTTCGGGGACTTGAGCCTTTTGCGTCTGTTCGTGTTCGGATTGGGTTATGTCGGCCGGGCTTTCGCCGAGGCGCTGATGGCCAGGGGCTGGGCAGTCGCCGCGACGGCGCGGGACGCCGACCGCGCGGCGCAGCTGCGCGCGCTGGGGATCGAGCCGGTCGACGCCGAAGACCGCGCCGCGATGACCGCCGCCCTGGTCGGCGTCAACGCCGTGCTGATCACCGCCCCGCCCACCGTCGACGGCTGTCCGGGCCTGGAGGCGACGATCCCCGCCCTGGCGGCCGCCGAGGCGTTCCCCGACTGGATCGGCTACCTGTCGACCACCGGCGTCTACGGCGACTTCGAGGGCCGCTGGGTGTTCGAGAGCTCGCCGCTGAAGGCCCAGTCGGTCGAGGGCGCGCGCCGGGTCGGGGCAGAGCGCGACTGGCGGCAGGTCGGGCGCGGCATGGGCCTGACGGTGACCACCTTCCGCCTGCCCGGCATCTACGGCCCCGGGCGCAGCGCCCTGGACCGCCTGCGGGCCGGCGAAGGCCGACGCCTCGTCAAGCCGGGCCAGGTGTTCAGCCGCATCCACCTGGAGGACATCGTCTCGGGCCTGCTGGCCTCGCTGGACCGCCCACGCGCGGGCGGCGTCTACAACCTTGTCGACGACGAGCCGGCCCCGCCGCAGGACGTCATGGAGCACGCCGCCAGCCTGCTGGGCGTGGCGGTGCCGCCCGACCTGCCGTTCAACGAGCTGGGCCTGTCGCCCGCCACCCGCCGCTTCTACGCCGAGAACAAGCGGGTCTCGAACGCTCTGGCCAAGGCCGAACTGGGCTGGCGCCCGAAATACCCGACCTATCGCGAAGGCCTGGCGGCGATCCTGAAACAGGGCGCTTGAAACAGGGCTTTGACGGCGTCTACTGCCCTGCGGGCTTGAGGCGCTCGGCCATCGTCGTGAGCTCGCGCCCTCGAGCCTGCAGCATGCCGCCGCACTTCACGCCGAGGCCGGCCACCTCGCCCGGCTTGATCTGCAGATCGGGCTGGACGAGGCGTTTTTCCAGGCTCAGCCCGGGCTCGCGCCCATCGATCCGACCCAGGAAGTAGAGCGCCGCCATCGTGCCGACCGAGGCCTTGGCCTGATCGGCGTCGCTGCTCATGTTGAACGCGAAGGCCAGGCACTTCAGGTCGGTCGTGGTTTCCGGCGCTTCGGCTCGGGCCGGCGCGGCCGCCGTCAGCGCCAGGACCAGGGCGGCGCAGGTCGCGCTTCGAATCATCGGAAATCCCCCAACGGAGCCACACGCTCCGAGGGCAGCCTTCCATGGGCGACGCTTTGCGATCAAGAGCGCTAGTCCTCGTCCGGCCCCATCTCGGCCGCCGCCCAGGGCGGGGCTGGAGCCACGCCGGCGGCCCGCGCCGCCGCCGCCCGGGCCAGGCGGCGCGCGATCAGGTCGCCCTCGCCCGCCGCCTCGACCAGACCGCGCGCCTCGGCCACCGCCGCCGCCAGCCGGTCCAGGTCCTGCGGCCGCGAGAGCCGGTGGTCGCCGTCCTTGATCAGGGTGAAGACCACGTCGGTCGAGGTCAGGCCGTTGGCCAGCTCCAGGGCGTGGGTCCACGGCACGTCGGGATCGGCGCCGCCCTGCAGCACGCGCACCGGCATGTCGATCGGCACGGGGCCCGGCAGGATCGACCACCGCGCGCCGTCCTCCAGCAACTGGCGGGTGATCGGATAGCCGCCGTCGTCGTATTCCGAAGGCCGGATCCAGCGGCCGTCGCGGGCGATCGCCGCCTTGGCCTCGACCGACAGTTCGGGCTCCATCAGCTTCTCGGTGAAGTCGGGCGCGGGGGCGATCAGCACCAGCGCCTTGACCCGGTCGGGACGGGCGATGGCGGCCAGGCAGGCCAGCCAGCCGCCCATCGACGAGCCCACCAGCACCAGCGGTCCTTCGGTCAGTTCGTCGATCACCGCCAGGGCGTCCTCGCGCCAGCGGCTGATCGTGCCGTCCGCGAAGTCGCCGTCCGACTCGCCGTGACCGAAATAGTCGAACCGCAGGTAGCCGCCGGCGGCGACCTGGGCCTGCTCGGCCAGGACCTGGGCCTTGGTCCCGGTCATATCGGAGTGGAATCCGCCGAGCCACACAACCGTGGGCTGGGTTCCATGGACGATGCGGTACGCCAACCGCAGATTGTCGTTGCGAACGAGGTGCTGAAGGGAATCGGTCATGGCGCCGCCTTGTTCATTTCGATAACTACGACCCCCTAACCTCGTTAGAGCAACGCGTGTCCATCCTCCCCGACGATTTCACTCTTCTGCAGGTGACCCCGGAGCTTGAAACCGGCGGCGCGGAACAGACGACAATCGACGTGGCCCACGGCGTGATCGCCCAGGGCGGCAAGGCGCTGGTCGCCACCAAGGGCGGCCGCATGGCCGCGCGCCTGGAGGCCGACGGCGGCCGCCTGGCCCAGATGCCGGCCCAGTCCAAGAACCCGCTGATCATGCTGGGCAACGCCGCCCGGATGATCGACCTGATCCGTCGCGAGAAGGTGAGCCTGGTCCACGCCCGCTCGCGCGCCCCGGCCTTCAGCGCCCTGTGGGCCGCGCACGCCACCAAGGTGCCGTTCGTGGCCACCTACCACGGCGTCTACAACGCCAAGTCCAGCCTCAAGCGCTGGTACAACGCGGTGATGACCAAGGGCGACCTGGTGATCGCCAATTCCGAATACACCCGCGCCCACGTGATCGCCGAGCACGGCATCCCGGCCGACCGCGTGGTGGCCATTCCGCGCGGCGTCGACCTGACCCGCTTCGAGCCCGGCCTGGTCTCGGCCGAACGGGTCAAGGCGCTGCGCGAGGCCTGGGGCGTGTCGTCCGAGGACCGTCGGCTGAAGGTTCTGCTGGCCGGCCGCCTGACCCGCTGGAAGGGCCAGGCCCTAGTCATCGAGGCGATGGCGCGGCTGAAGGCGGTCTCCGACGCCCGCTTCCTGCTGCTGCTGGTCGGCGACGACCAGGGGCGCAAGGCCTACCGCGCCGAGCTGGAGCACATGATCGCCCAGGCCGGGCTGCAGGACAGCGTCAAGCTGGTGGGCCATTGCGACGACATGCCGGCCGCCTATCTGGTCGCCGACCTGGCCATCGCCCCGTCGCTGGAGCCCGAAGCGTTCGGACGAACCGCGGTCGAGCCGCAGGTGATGGGCAAGCCGGTGATGGCCGCCGATCACGGCGCCGCGCGCGAGACCGTGATCAACGGCGAGACGGGCTGGCTGGTCGCGCCGGGCGACGCCGAGGCCTGGGCTGAAGCCCTGTCCAACGCCTGCGAAACGGGGGCCGCGCGACGCCAGGTCATGGGTATGGCGGCCCGGGCCCGCGCCCGAAAATTGTATTCTGTTGACGCGATGGTCGAAGCAACGCTCAAGGTCTACGCACGCGTTCTGGAGACGAAAAGTTGAGCAAGGAAATCAAGAAGGTCCTGGTGATCAAGCTGGGCGCCCTCGGCGATTTCGTACTGGCCCTGGCGGCGATGAAGAAGATCCGCGAAGCCCATCCGCGCGCCAAGATCACGCTGCTGACCACCCCGCCCTTCGAAGCCCTGGCCAAGCTGTCGCCCTACTTCAACAGCGTCGAGACCGACGGGCGTCCCAGCGACTTCGGCGACCTGACCGCCCTGCTCGGCCGGCTGCGCAAGGCCCGCTACGACCGCGTCTACGACCTGCAGACCAACAGCCGCACCAACTGGTACTTCCAGGCTCTGCGACCGTTCGCGCCGCAATGGTCGGGCATCGCGGCGGGCTGCTCGCTGCCCCAGCGCGGCAAGGCCCGCTACCACATGCACACGCTGGAACGGCAGGCCGACCAACTGAAGCAGGCCGGTATCTGGCCCGACGCCCCGACCGAGCCGGGCGGCGCGCCCGCCCCCGACCTGTCGTGGATCCTGCGCCGCACCAAGGAAGCGCGGCCGGTGGCCGGCGCGACGGCGGCCAAGCCCTATGTGCTGCTGGTGCCGGGCGGCTCGGCCCACCGGCCCGAGAAGCGCTGGCCGACCGAGAGCTACGCGCAGCTCGCCGCGCTGCTGAAGGCGCGCGGACTGGACATCGTGATCATCGGCGGTCCGCAGGAAAGCGCCATGGCCCGCCAGATCCAGAAGGCCGTGGGCCAGGCCCGCGACCTGACCGGCCGCACCGACTTCGCGCAACTGGCCGTGCTGGGCGCCAAGGCGGCCCTGACCGTCGGCAACGACACCGGCCCGACCCACCTGCTGGCCGCCGCCGGCGCGCCGACCATCGCCCTGTTCTCCGACGCCTCGGACCCCGAGCTGTGCGGGCCGCGCGGCCACGTGGCGGTGATCCGCTCGCCGGACCTGAAGGCCCTGCCGGTCAGCACCGTGGCCAGCGCCGCGATCGCGCTGCTGCCGCGCTAGACCCTTTTTAGGGGGTCACGCCCTGGCCCTGGTCCTGGCGATCAAGCGCCACGGCCTGGGCGTCGGTGACCTCGCCGCGCGGACCGCCTTCGATCGTGGCGGCGGGGACGCCCAGCTGGTCCGCCGAGGTGACGCCCGAAGCCGACTTGGCTCGCACGCCGCCCGACTGCAGCCATTGGATATAGAGCAGACGCGACGCGGCCTCGTCCGCGGCGTTGAACGTCCGCCCGCCGAGACCGCCGATGGGGATCGCTGAGATCATCGTGGTGCGGCCGTCGACCAGCAGATCGGTATAGAGGGTCTTGGCCTGATTGAGCCGGCCCGTCCGCTGATAGCCGGTCGCCAGGTTGAACCGATCCACCGGACCGCCCTTCTTGGCCACGATCTTCTTGAAGGCGTTGGTCCCGGCCCAGTCATCGCCCTGAGCCATCATCTTCAAGGCATCGGATTCGGCCACAGGTTGAGACTGAGTGACCGCCGCGCCTGACGTTAGTGCATTTGCACTATTTTGAGCATGGACCGCCGTCGAGGCCAAGGCGCCACAGGCAGCCAAAAGCATAGCGTGGAATTTCCGCACTTTTCCGTCCTCCAAATTTCAAATTTTCACAGGCTTCCGACGTGTGAAGACTTGTTCCGGAAACAAGAGCGTGCGGTGAAGGTTTTAGTTCACTATGATTCGTAAATAATCGCTCGACACGGTGACGGGCTAGTAAGACGCGCGTCGACGCGCCTGCCGATCGAGATTCTTCGCCGCCTCGTCGGACACGTCGCCATAGGTCGGACCGCCCACCGTGGTCGAGGCGTCGACGCCGACGACGTCGGCCGAAACGGCTCCCTGGTTGCGCGCCATGACCCGCCGCGTCGCTTCGGAACTCATCCAATCGAGATAGACGAGCCGCGAGGCGGCCTCGTCGGCCACGTTGAAGACCCGCGAGGGAGCGTCCCTGGAAGGCGTCGAGGTGGCGGTGGTGGCCTGCCCGTCGACCAGCAGTTCCCGGTAGAGGCCGCGGGCCTGCTCGATACGCCCGGTGCGCTGGTAGCCGGTCGCCAGGTTGAACCGGTTCATGGGGGAATTGTCGGCGGCCACCAGCCTCTTGAGCGCGTTGGTCGCGCTCCAGACGCTGCCCTTGGACATCATGCCCAGCGGATCGGCCGCATAGACCGCCGTCGCGCCCAGAACCGCGCACGCGGCCGCAATGATCAGATGAACTTTCCGCACGTCCCCATCCCCCAAAAGGACCAGGGCCACAGGCTTCCGACGCGCGGCCTTGATCGAGCCAACACAGCGCCCGCGACGGCGTGCGGCTCTGCTTAGCTTTACAATAAATTAACCAATCTTGACAGTGGAATATCGTCGGTATCCGGAACGGTATTTCAGTACCCTTCGTATCGCCCGGGCTTGTGGTTGGCGATGATCACCACGCTCAGCGCCACGGCCGAAAGGATCGACAGCAAGAGCTTGTCCCACGACATCACCGCGAAGGCCGCGCCCACAATCACCACGTCGGACGCCATCTGCACCTTGCCGGCGCTGATCCCGCGCTTTTCGTAGAGCCAAAGCGCCAGAACCCCGATGCCGCCGACGCTGGACTTGTGCCGGGCCAGGGCCAGGATGCCCATGCCGATGACCGTGCCGCCGAAGAGCGCGGCGAAGACGGGATCGACCGTGGTGATCTTCAGCCAGGCTGGCATGCCCAGGGCCAGACCCGCCAGCAGCAGGTTGGTGACCAGGGTCTTGCCGGTGAACGTCCAGCCCAGGGTGCGCTGGGCCAGCACGTAGAACGGGATGTTCAGCAGGAAGAACAGCACCCCGACCGGCCAGTGGATCAGGTACGAGACGATCAGCGCCACGCCCGCGACGCCGCCGGTCGACAGGCCGGCCGCCTTCAGCAGGGTCAGGCCCACGGCGATGAAGCTGGAGCCGATCAGCAGGGCGTGAACGTCCTCGATCGGGGTGTGGCGGGCGGCGGAAGTGGGCGTGCTCATGGCGGCGAAAACGGGTCACGATTGGAAATGAAGATCGACCCGACCCCGACGTTTCGCTCCCCGATCCCTTGTTGGCGCGCCCAAACCCTTAAAAGACGGGCCTCTCGTACGCATGCGCCTTGATAGCGCGGGACTCCTTCGTCATATATCACTTGCGAACGCGGCGTCCCCTGGACTCCGCGCGAACTCATTCAACGATACGCCCCCGGATCGACACGTCCGGTGGCAAAAGCCCTTAAACAACACCGGAGCCGCCCTATTCGCCGTCCTATGCAAACGCCGCCCGTCAAGGATGGTCCGCGTATCAACGATGACATCCGCGTCCCTCGCGTCCTGCTGATCGACCAGAACGGCGAGAAGCAAGGCGAGATGCCGATCTCCGCCGCGCTCGAAGCGGCCGAGGAAGCTGGCCTGGACCTGGTCGAGATCGTTCCCAACGCGAACCCTCCCGTCTGCAAGATCCTGGACTACGGCAAGTTCAAGTTCCAGGAGCAGAAGAAGAAGAACGAGGCTCGCAAGCGGCAGAAGATCGTCGAGCTCAAGGAAATCAAGCTGCGCCCCAACATCGACATTCACGACTACGACGTGAAGGCCAAGTCGATGACCCGGTTCTTCGAGGAAGGCGACAAGGTCAAGGTGACCCTGCGCTTCCGCGGCCGGGAAATGGCGCACCCGGAACTGGGCATGAAGCTGCTGCTCAAGGTCAAGGCGGACTTCGACGAGATCGCCAAGGTCGAATACGAGCCACGCATGGAAGGCCGCCAGATGATCATGATCCTGGCGCCGCGCTAAGGCTTCCAACCAAGCTCTGCAGAACGCCCCGGCCCGCAAGGCCGGGGCGTTTTTCTTTGCCTCGCGCGACGGGGGGCGGCGCAACCCCACGGTGAGAACAAGCTCGACAGTACGCTGAGCTTTGCTAGCTTGAGCGCAGTTGGGGGGAGTTTCGCGTGTTGAAGAGTGTCTTGGCCGTCATGACGGCCGGTATAGCCATGACCAGTGCAGCCTGGGCCGAGACCCCGCCGCTTTCGGTCTACGGGCGCCTGCCCAACGTCGAGCAGGTCGAGATTTCGCCGGACGGCAGCAAGCTGGCGCTCTCCGTCACCGACGGCGAGAACCGGATGCTGGTGATCCGCGAGGCGGCCGAAGGCGGCAAGCTGCTGGGGGCCATGAACTTCGCCTCGACCAAGCTGCGCGGCGTGCAATGGGCCGGCGAGGAGCACGTGCTGGTCACCACCTCCAGCACCGCCCAGCCCTACGGCCTGACCGGGCCCAAGCAAGAATACTGGATGGCCTTCGACTACAATCTCGTCACCAAGAAGCAGCGGCTGCTGATGGAGAACGAGAAGGAGGCGATGAACGTCGTCCTGGGCGCGCCGGACGTGCGCTTCGTCGAGGGCGTGCCCTACGCCTTCGTCAAGGCCGTCCACTTCGTCGACAACTACGGCCAGAACACGCTGTACAGGGTCAATCTGAAGAACGGCGCGACGCGCATGCTCGACGGCGGCGGCGACGAGGACACCGACGGTTGGGCCGTGTCGCTGGACGGTCAGCCCCTGGCGCAGTCGCGATACGACGAGAAGAAGGGCGACTGGTCGCTGAGGATCAGGGGCGACAAGGGCTGGGTCACCACCGAGCGCGTCGTTTCGAAACTGGGCTCGCTCGGCCTGGCAGGCGTCGGTCGCGACGGCCGCTCGGTGCTCTCCTGGATGCAGGACGAGGACGACGAGGACAAGACCGTGCTGCGCGAATACGCGCAGGACGGCAGCTACGTGGTCATCCCCGACAGCGCCAAGTTCGACAACCTGATCCACGCCTCGGACGGATCCAGCCTGGTGGGCGCGATCAGCCTAGTCGGCGACGAGCGCCGCTACACCTTCTTCGACGCCAAGCTGCACGCCAGCTGGGCCGCCGTGGTCAAGGCGTTCCCCGGCGATCGGGTGTCGCTGGCCTCGTGGTCGGCCGACAAGCGCCAGCTGGTGGTCGAGGTCGACTCCCCCACCATGGGCCCGGCCTACGCCCTGGTCGACCTGAACGCCAAGAGCGCCCGCTTCCTGACCGACGTCTATCGGGGCCTGACGGAGGAAGGCGTCTCCAAGGTCCAGCCGATCAAGTACAAGGCGGCCGACGGGCTGGAGATCACCGGCTACCTGACCCTGCCGCGCGGCAAGGATCCCAAGAACCTGCCGCTGGTGGTGCTGCCGCACGGCGGCCCGAAGTCCCGCGACACGCCCGATTTCGACTGGTGGAGCCAGGCCCTGGCCTCGCGCGGCTATGCGGTGCTGCGACCCAATTTCCGGGGTTCGGACGGCTTTGGCTGGGCGTTCGTCGAGGCGGGCTTCGGCCAATGGGGCAAGGCCATGCAGACCGACCTGTCGGACGGCGTCCGCTACCTGGCCAAGCAGGGGACCATCGATCCCAAGCGCGTCTGCATCGTCGGCGCCAGCTACGGCGGCTACGCGGCCCTGGCCGGGGCCACGCTGGACCGCGGCGTCTATCGGTGCGCGGCCTCGATCGCCGGGCCGGCCGACCTCAAGCGCTTCGTGCTGGACAAGGACCGGCTCTACGAGGGCCGCGCCAACTCGACCACGCGCTTCTGGCTGCAGTTCATGGGCGCGGACGGCCTGAAGGACCCCGATCTGGCGGCCATCTCGCCGGTCCAGCAGGCGGGCAAGGCCGAAATCCCGGTGCTGCTGATCCATGGCAAGGACGACACCGTCGTCCCCTACGTCCAGAGCACCCTGATGGCCGACGCCCTGAAGAAGGCCGGCAAGCCGGTCGAGCTGGTCACCCTGCCCAGCGAAGACCACTGGCTGTCGCGCGGCGCCACCCGCCTCCAGATGCTGACCTCGGTGGTCGACTTCCTCGAGAAGAACAACCCATCGAACTGAGGCGACAAATGACCGCTATCTGAAATTTCAGATAGCGGTCGCCACGGCGCGCGATGAGGCGTAAACCGCGCGGCCTGATGACCACGCTTTCCACGCCCGCCGACCCGACCACCGCCACATCGCCGGACGCCAGTCCGCGCGCGCTCTATGTCCTGCTGCTGGTGGTGTTCATCAACTTGGTCGGTTTCGGGCTGGTGATCCCGCTGCTGCCCTTCTACGCCAAGTCGCTGAGCGCCAGCCCCTGGCAGGTGACGGCGCTGTTCTCGGCCTATTCGCTGGGCCAGTTCATCGCCGAGCCGTTCTGGGGACGCTTGAGCGACCGCATCGGCCGGCGGCCGGTGCTGATCGTCACCATCCTGGCCAACACCGTGTCGTACATCGCCCTGGCCTTCGCCCCGAGCATCGGCTGGGCCTTCGCGATCCGCCTGGCCAGCGGCTTCGGCAGCGGCAACATCTCGACGATCCAGGGCTACATGGCCGATGTCACCCCGCCCGAGAAGCGGGCCGGACGCATGGGCCTGCTGGGCGCGGCGTTCGGCATGGGCTTCGTGGTCGGCCCCACCCTGGGCGGGCTGCTGCCGGGCCTGGCCAAGTTCTTCGGCCATTCCGACACCGGCCGCCTGGCCTTCCAGATCCCGCTGCTGACCGCCGCGGCCCTGGCGGCGATCGCCTCACTGGGCGTCTTCCTGTTCGTGGTCGAGAGCCGCGCGCCCAGCCACAAGGACGCGCCGGTGATCCGCCGTCGCGACCACCTGGCCGCCGCCGCCGCCCATCCGGTGCTGTCGCGCGTGCTGCTGGTCACCCTGATCTCGACCGCCGCCTTCGCGGGCATGGAAGCGGTCTTCGGCCTGTGGACTCAGGCCCGGTTCGACTGGGGGCCCAAACAGGTCGGCCTGTGCTTCGCGGTGATCGGGGTGATCGCCTCGGTCGGCCAGGGCCTGATCACCGGCCGGCTGGCCCGCCGGTTCGGCGAGGCCAAGGTGCTGACGGCGGGCCTGGCGATCATCGCCGTCAGCCTGGCCCTGACGCCGTTCGTCCCGACCAGCGCCTTCGTGCCGGTGGCCGTGGGCTGCACCGCGTTCGGCCAGTCGCTGGTCTTCCCGTGCATCGCGGCCCTGATCTCGCGCGCCACCCCGCCCGACAAGCAGGGCGCCATGCTGGGCCTGAACATGGCCGCCGGCTCGTTGGCCCGCATGGGCGGACCGATGCTGGCCGGCCCGCTGTTCGGCCTGGCGATCGGCGGTCCCTACTGGCTGGGCGCGGTGCTGATGCTGCCGGCCGTCGCCTTCGCCCTGACGATCGAGCACCGGGTCAAGGCCGCCGCATAGGGCTCGACAGCTTCACCGTGCGCCGCTAATTCTTCTACATTGAGTTGGGGGCTTACATGTTGAAGTTGTTCGCCGGCGCCGCCTTGGCCGCGCTGGTTTCGTCGAGCGCCGCCTTGGCCGGTTCGCTCGATGCTTACGGTCGCCTGCCGGCGATCTCGGACGTCGAAATCTCGAGCGACGGCGCCAATCTGGCCTATATCGCCCACGACGGCGGGACCAGCCGGGTGATCATCCAGCCGCTGAACGGCGGCGAGATCCAGTCCGTCGATTTCGGCAAGGTCAAGATGCGCGGCGTCATGTGGTCCGACCCGAACCACGTGCTGGCCATGGTGTCACGCACCCAGGCCATCGAATACGTCACCTATGTCGGTGAGCAGTTCCAGGCCACCAGCATCAATATCAAGACCGGCGCCTCGGTTCAGATTCCCAAGCGCTCGTACGAGACGATCAACAACGTTCTCAACTCGACCCCGGTCGGCGGCGTCGTCAACGGCAAGCCGACGATCTTCACGCAGTTCTATGCGGGCGAAGAGGCCAAATCGATCCAGGCGGGCCGGTTCGACCTCTATCGCGTCGATCCCGACACCGGCGTCGCGGCCATGGTGCAGATGGGCGACACCCAAACCGGCGACTACCTGTTCAAGACCGACGGCACGGTGATCGCGCGCACGGAATACGACCGTGAAACCGCGCGCTGGTCGATGGAACTGCGCAAGGACGGCAAGTGGGTCGACGCCTATGTCGCCACCGCGCCGCTCGACGGCCCGAGCATGGAGGGTCTGTCGCTCGACGAGAAGTCGGTGGTGATGTCGATCCGGAACGAGAAGAGCGGCGCATATGAGCTGGCCAATATCTCGATCGCCGACGGCAAGCTGGGCGAGTTCTATGGACCCGACGGGCATTTCGACACGATCACCGACGACGCCAACCACGTGATCGGAACCGTCACGGGAACCGACTTCAAGGAATACCACTTCGACGAGCCCCGGCTGGCCGCCGCCTGGTCGATGGTCGCCGGCGTGTTCCCGGGTCGGCAGCTGACCTTGCAGTCGCATACGCCCGATTACACAAAGATCGTGATCTACGCTCAAGGCACGGGCGAACCGGGCGGCTACTATCTGCTCGATCTGACGGTCAAGAAGCTCAGCAAGGTCGGCTCGGCCTACCCCACCCTGGCCCCCGCCGACGTCGCCGAGGTGCGGTCGATCAAGTACGCCGCCGCCGACGGCCTGATGATCCAGGGCTACCTCACTCTGCCGCCGGGCAAGCCCGCCAAGGGTCTTGCGCTGATCGTCCTGCCTCACGGCGGACCGCAAGCCAACGACGAGGCCGGCTTTGACTATTGGGCCCAGGCCCTGGCTTCGCGCGGCTATGCGGTGCTGCAACCCAACTTCCGCGGCTCGACGGGCCGCGGCGAGAGCTTCATCCGCGCCGGCGACGGCGAATGGGGCGGCAAGATGCAGACCGACCTGTCCGACGGCGTGCGCTTCCTGGCCAAGCAAGGGATCATCGATCCCAAGCGCGTGTGCATAGACGGCGGCAGCTATGGCGGCTACGCGGCCCTGGCCGGCATCACGATGGACAAGGGCGTCTACCGCTGCGCCGTGTCGGTGGCCGGCATCGGCGACCTGCGCCAGTTCCTCAACTTCAAACTGCTGCGCTCCGGCGAGGAGAGCCCGACCATCCGCCACTACAAGCGCGCCTTCGGGGTCACCTCGGTCAACGACCCCAAGCTGGACGAACGCTCGCCGGAACGTCACGCCGCCGACGCCGACGGCCCGGTCCTGCTGATCCATGGCAAGGAAGACACCGTCGTGCGCTACGAGCAGAGCACGGGCATGCTCCACGCCCTGCAGAAGGCCGGCAAGCCGGTCGAGTTCGTGGACCTGCGCGAGGAAGATCACTGGCTGTCGCGTGAAGCCACCCGCCAGCAGATGCTGTCGGCGACCGTGACCTTCCTCGAGAAGAACAACCCGCCGAACTAACTCCGGCGGGAGTCGCCAAGGGGCGGAGACGGCGCTTGCCTTCTCCGCCCCTTTCCCGTACTAACCCCGCCTTTCCGGAACCGCCTGGCCAATTGGCATGCCATGGCGGTTCGTCATGCTATCTCAGAGGACGGGGCCGTGAGGCTCCGACGCGAAATGCCTAAGTTGAAGACCAAGTCGGGCGCGAAGAAGCGCTTCAAGATCACGGCCACGGGCCTGCTGAAAGCCGGCGTCGCCGGCAAGCGTCACCGTCTGATCGGCCACAACGGCAAGTACATCCGCCAAAACCGCGGCACGAAGGTCATGAGCGAATCCGACGCCAAGACCATCCGTTCGTACCTGCCCTACGGCCTTTAAGGAGCGCTGACACATGGCTCGCGTTAAACGTGGCGTCACCGCCCACGCCAAGCACAAGAAGGTTCTTGAACAGGCGAAGGGCTTCTACGGCCGCCGCAAGAACACCATCCGCACCGCCAAGGCCGCCGTCGACAAGGCCGGCCAGTACGCGTACCGCGACCGCAAGGTGCGCAAGCGCGCCTTCCGCTCGCTGTGGATCCAACGCATCAACGCCGGCGCTCGCATCGAGGGCTTCACCTACTCGCAATTTATCCACGGCCTGGACGTGGCGGGTATCGTGATCGACCGTAAGGTCCTCTCGGACATCGCGGGCAACGACCCGGTCGCGTTCAAGGCCATTGCTGACAAGGTCCGCACCGCCCTGGCCGCCTAAAGGTCTTCATCGGGTTCGTCCCGATTGCGATCTGAAGAGCCCTCCGGTGCGAACCGGAGGGCTTTTTGCTGCGCGCTCGCCTGACCGACGCCCTCGCCCGGCTCGGCGGGGTTTCGAAACGCCTCAAGACCACCTAGACCGTTTATCGACCGGGCTTTCCGGCAAAGCTGGCGATGGAGGACGTGATGAGCATTCGCAAGGCGATCGGTTCCCTGGCGGCGCTGCTGCTGGCGGCGATCTTCGTGCCGACGGCTCGGGCCGACATCACGCCGCCCGCCCCGCCCGCGACGCAGGCGGACGCCCTGCCCTACAAGAACGGCCCGTTGTCGGCCGTGGCGATCTTCATCCCCGACAGCGAAGTCTCCGAGTTCGAGAAGCCTCCCCACGAGACGCCCCGGGTGACCCGCATCCATTCCCTGAAGGTCGGCGAGACAGCGGCGCTGAAGCTGATCTTCAAGGGCCCGCAACTCGACGCCGAAGGCCGCATCGACGTCACGTTCGACGTCGACTTCATCCGGCCCGACGGCAAGCTGGTCGACGGCGGATCGCTCAAGGGCCTGCCGGCCTTCCAAGGTCCCGTGCCGATCCCCGAGGCCATCTTCGACAACCTCATCGCGGTGCCGAAGATGAGTTTCGAGGCCACCGACCCCAAGGGATTCTACAAGGCCGTGATCATCCTGCACGACAACATCGGCGGTCGGGACATTCCCATGACCACCGAGATCGAACGGCTTTGACGCCGCGCCCCATCAACCCGAGTGACGAACGCTCTCTGTATCGCTAGACCGACACCGCCATGACCGATCTCACAACTCTCGAAGCCGACGTGCTGGCGCAAGTCGCCGCCGCCGGCGATCTCGCCGCCCTCGACGCCGTGCGCGTTTCCGCCCTGGGCAAGACCGGCTCGATCTCGGGCCTGCTCAAGACGCTGGGGGCCATGAGCCCCGACGAGCGCAAGGAACGGGGCGCGGCGATCAACGTCCTGCGCGACCGCGCGCAGACGGCGCTGAACGACAAGAAGGCCGCGCTGGAAACCGCCGCCCTCGACGCGCGCCTGGCCAGCGAGACCCTGGACCTGACCCTGCCCGCCCCGCACCGTCGCCGCGGCAGCGTCCATCCGACCATGCAGACCATGGACGAGGTGATCGCCATCTTCGCCGAGATGGGCTTCGCCGTCGCGGAAGGTCCCGACATCGAGGACGACCTCCACAACTTCACGGCCCTGAACTTCCCCCCCAAGCACCCGGCGCGGGAAATGCACGACACCTTCTTCTTCAATCCGAAGAAGAACGAGGACGGCTCGGACGGCGAGCGCATGCTTCTGCGCACCCACACCAGCCCCGTGCAGGTGCGGACCATGCTGTCGCAGAAGCCGCCGATCCGGATCATCGCCCCGGGCCGCACCTACCGTGTCGACAACGACGCCACCCACACGCCGGTGTTCCACCAGGTCGAGGGTCTGGTGATCGACACCGACACCAACATGGGCCAGCTGAAATGGACCCTGGAGACCTTCCTGGCGCGGTTCTTCGAGACCGACGCGGTGAAGACCCAGTTCCGGCCGCACCACTTCCCGTTCACCGAGCCCTCGGCCGAGATGGACGTTCAGTGCGACCGCTCGGGCGGCGAGATCAAGATCGGCCAGGGCACGTCCTGGCTCGAGATCCTGGGCTGCGGCATGGTTCACCCCAACGTCCTGCGCGCCTGCAACATCGATCCGGACGAGTACCAGGGCTTCGCCTTCGGCATGGGCGTCGACCGGCTGGGGATGCTGAAATACGGCATGCCCGACCTGCGCGACATGTGGGCGTCCGACGTCCGCTGGCTCAAGCACTACGGCTTCAGCGCGTTCGCCGCGCCGAACGCGGCGTCGGGACTGAGCTGATGAGCTTCCAACCGGGCGGCCGCGACGGCCGCATCCCCACAGACGCCATGGCCAAGGTGTTCGAGAACGTCGACATCTCGCTGTTCGACCTGGCCCGCGCCGTCCTGAAGGCCGGCCAGCGCACGATCAACGGCCGGACGTTCCGCAACTGCTTCATCGAGGGTCCAGCCGTGATGCTGGTGCTCAACAACGTCAATTTCGACAACACCAATTTCGGTCCCAACGGCGGCGACGTGCGCAACCTCGTGCTGCGCCCCGCCGGGCCGACCAGCGTGGTCGGCGCGATCCCCGTTTCGGACTGTGAGTTCATCAACTGCGAGTTCTTCGGCCTGGGCTTCACCGGACCCGACCAATTCCTCGACCAGTTGCTGACCCTGGAAACCCGCTAATGAAGTTCACCCTTTCCTGGCTCAAGGACCACCTCGACACCGAGGCGTCCGCCACCGAAGTCGTCGCCGCCATGACCATGGCCGGCCTCGAGGTCGAGCACGTCACCGACCCGGCGTCGAAGCTGGCCGCGTTCACGGTCGCCAAGATCGTCGAGGCCGTGCAGCACCCCAACGCCGACCGCCTGCGGGTCTGCCAGGTCGACACCGTCGACGGCCGCAAGGAGATCGTCTGCGGCGCGCCCAACGCGCGCGCGGGCCTGACCACCGTCTACGCCCCGATCGGCGCCTATGTGCCCGGCCTGGACGTGACCCTGGTCGAGAAGCCGGTGCGCGGCGTGGTGTCCAACGGCATGCTCTGCTCGGCCTCCGAACTGGAAGTCGCCGGCGAGAACGACGGCATCATGGAGCTGCCCGACGACCTGGCCGTCGGGACGCCGGCCGCCGAGGCCCTGGGCCTGGAAGCCGTGATCGACTTCGAGGTCACCCCCAATCGCCCCGACTGGCTGGGCGTGGCCGGCATCGCCCGCGACCTGGCCGCCGCCGGCGTCGGGACGCTGAAGACCGCCCCCATCGACGAGATCCCGGGCACCTTCGACTGCCCGATCTCCATCAAGGTGGACGGCGAAGCCTGTCCGGTGTTCGCCGGCCGCGTGATCGAGGGCGTGAAGAACGGCCCTTCGCCCAAGTGGCTGCGCGATCGCCTGACCGCCATCGGCCTGCGTCCGATCAGCGCCCTGGTGGATATCACCAACCTGATCACCTACGACCGCGCCCGCCCGCTGCACGTCTATGACCGCGCCAAGCTGGTCGGTACGACGATCGAGGCGCGCCTGGGCCACGGCAAGGCCGAGGCCTCGCCCAGCGACCAGCCCTCGCCCGCCGAGCATCATGACGAGCAGTTGATCGCGCTGGACGGCAAGACCTACGACATCACGGCCGCGATGAGCGTCATCGCCGACGCCGACGGCAACCGGCCGATCGGCCTGGGCGGGGTGATGGGCGGCGAGAGCACGGGATGCTCGGACGACACCGTCGACATCTTCGTCGAAAGCGCCTGGTTCGACCCGATCACCACGGCCCAGACCGGCCGGGCCACCGGCATCAACAGCGACGCCCAGTACCGCTTCGCGCGGGGCGTGAACCCGCAGTCGTGCGAGGAGGGCCTGCACCTGGCCACCAAGCTCATTCTGGAGCTGTGCGGCGGCAAGCCTTCCAAGATCGTCGTGGCCGGCCAGCCGCCCGCGCCGCCCGCGCCCTTCGCGTTCGACTTCGACTACATCGAAAAGCTGACGGGCATTTCGGAACCGCTGCAGTCCAACGTCGCGATCCTCACGTCGCTGGGCTTCACGGTGGAGTCCCAAGCCGTGCACGTGATCGCCGATCTACCCACGGTCAGGATGTCTCCCATCGAGGGGCAGGCCACGACCTCTTCGGTCTACACGATCACGCCGCCGCCCTGGCGTCGCGACGTCTCGCAGCCCGCGGACATCGTCGAGGAAGCCGCTCGCATCGCCGGGTTCGACAAGGTGCCCTCCCAGCCCCTGCCCGAGGTTCCTCGCGCGGTCGGCGGCGTGCTGACCGTCAAGCAGGCCCGCGCCCGCACGGCCCGTCGCGCCCTGGCGGCGGCCGGCTACGCCGAGGCCCTGACCTTCAGCTTCACCAGCAAGGCCACCGCCGAGCTGTTCGGCGGCGGCGCGCCCGAGCTTATCCTGGCCAATCCGATCGCCTCGGACCTGGACTGCATGCGCCCGTCGCTGCTGCCCAACCTGATCGACGCCGCCGGCCGCAACGCCCGCCAGGGCTTCCCGGACGTCGCCCTGTTCGAGGTGGGCCCGGTGTTCTTCGGCGACCGCCCGCAGGACCAGAAGACCACGATCGCCGCCATCCTGGCCCCGCGCGCCCCGCGCGGCTGGGCCAAGGCGCCGGCCGAGGACCTGTTCGACGTGAAGGCCGACCTGCTGGCCCTGCTGGAGGAGATCGGCGCGCCGGTCGCCTCGCTGCAGACCGCCCAGGGCTCGGCCTCGTCGTGGTGGCACCCGGGCCGCTCGGCGCGCCTGCAGCTGGGTCCCAAGGCGGTGCTGGCCGAGTTCGGCGAGCTGCATCCGGCGGTCCTCAAGACCCTGGACGTGGCCGGCCCGGTCTATGGCTTCGAGATCACCCTGGAAGCCGTGCCCGAGCCCAAGAAGAAGGCCATCAAGTCGCGTCCGGCCTTCAGCCCCTCGCCGCTGATGCCCCTGACCCGCGACTTCGCCTTCGTGGCCGACAAGGCCAAGGCGGCGGGCGACCTGGTCAAGGCCGCGGCCGGCGCCGACAAGGCGCTGATCGACGCGGTGCGGGTGTTCGACGTCTACGAGGGCCCCGGCGTGCCGGAAGGCTCCAAGTCGGTCGCCCTCGAGGTGGTCGTCCAGCCGCGCGACAAGACCCTGACCGAAGCCGAGATCGAGGCCCTGTCGGCCAAGATCGTCGCTGCGGTCGAGAAGGCCGGCGGCAAGCTGCGGGGCTAAGCTGCTCTTCGCCTCCCGCGACATGTTGTTCGCGGGAGGCGATCGCAACCTCTCCTTAACCAAAACCACACAACTTCCGGTGCAGTCGCCGGGAGACAAACGCCGTGGTCGCCAGCATTCCGCCCGCCAGCCTTCCGTCGGTCAGCGCCATACAGGCCATGCTCGCGGCGCGCCCTCGACTGACCGAGGACGAGATCCAGGCGCGCAAGGCCAAGGCCGAGGCGATGAGCCAGCCGCCGGTCAAGGTCACGCTGTCGGACGAAGCCCAGGCCGCCCTGGCCGCGGACAAGCAACGCTTCGACCTGGAGATCAAGAAGAGCGACCTGCACAAGGTCTGGAGCGAGAATATCCACGCCATGCTGAAGGCCGATCCGCGCGCGCCCCAGGGCGGCGTCTATGCCGAGATCCGCAAGGACGGCAAGGTGATCGCCACCATCAACAACGACGGTTCGGCCGGCTGGCCGGGAACGTCGTCCTTCCCGCCCAGCGTCTTCGACGGCGAACCCAAATGGGGCGGCACGGCCTTGGCCCAGCATCGTCTGCAGGCCCTGCGGAAGGCCAGCGGCGGCGAGATCGTCATGGCCAAGACCGCCATCATTGATCCCTTCGCCCAGGCGGCCAACCGCGAGACGGTCATGGCCCCGTTCCGCGCCGAGAAGCAGCGGCTGGACGAAGCGACCTACGAGATCGACAAGCAGCTGGCCGACCAGTTCGGTTTCCCGGTTCCCACGCCGCCGGTCTCGCTGACGGAAGACCCCACCGGCGGCGATCCGCCGCTGGGCCTGACCCAGGACGCGCTGGACTACCTGAAGGCCCAGTTCGAAGACCCGGACGTCAAGACCGCCCTGGCCGACGGCGGCCTACAACCGCCCGACGCCGATCAACTGACCGTCGAGCACGCGCTGGACGCCCTGTCGCAGCTGAACGAGGACATGAAGGCCCGCTTCGACGATCTGTTGAAGGGTCCGAACCTCTATCTCGCGCTGGCGCGACAGGCCGAGGATTCGCCCAAGCCCGACGCGCTCGCGCCGTCGCCGACCGTTCCATCCTCGCCTTTGCCCGTTACCAGGGCGGCCGCTGGCTAGAACCTAGCCACATCGCCTCGCCATCGCCCGCGAGCAGGCTAGACCTTGCGCTGTGCCTAAGCCCACGCTAACTGTGTAATCGCACACGGAGTTTCCACGCCATCATGCTCTCGCAGCTGGCCATGAACGTTCTGATCGCCACCGGCCTCACCGCCGGCGTCGCGATCTCGTGCGCGCGCAACATTATGATGCAGGCCAAGATTAAAACCGTTCGTGTGCGAACGGGGCAGCACAGGCGCGCGGTCGACTAGACGACCAACAAGCCGAAAGATCGCAAGATCCGCAAAGCCCCGCTTCCCACAAGGAGCGGGGTTTTTGCTGTGCGGTCATCGGTCCCCTTCAAATCCATAGGACCTTTGAAACCATGAGCTACCTGCCTTCCCCACCCGCCTTCAATTCCGACCACGAAGGCGTCACCGTCCACCAGCTGCTGCTGGCCGCCCAGGACGCACCCTCGGCGCTGGAAGCCGTCCGCCAAGGCCTGGCCGACAGCGGCGCCGAGCTGTGCGCCCTGTCGATGAAGCCGGTCGGCCAGATCGTCGAAGGCTCCCTGCGCGTCCGCCACCTCAGCGACCAGGCCGCCCGCCTGCTGGCTCGCGACCTGGCCGCCTGGCCCGGCGTCACCTCGGCCAGCGTCGAGCATCAGTGGGTGCGGCCGTGAGCGAGCTTAAATCCCCCAAAGACGGAGAAGACGACAAACGCCGGCTGTTCCTGGTGATCGCCGACGACACGCCCGACGCCCTGATGCGGGTGCTGGGCGTGGCCAACGTCCAGCAGACCCGCCTGCGCGCCCTGACCGCCCAGCCGGACGGCGCGGGCCTGAGCATCCGCCTGGAGCTGGACGACCAGGGCGACGAGCGGGCCCAGATCCTGGCCGCCCGCTTGTCGGCCTGCCCGTCGGTGCGCGGCGTCGGTTTCGGCTGGCGATAGGGTGTAACCTTTCGGACAACTGATCCGTATCTAGAGGTACATCCTCCCGGAGCCACCCGATGATCCGCCGCTTCCTCGTCCTGCTCGCCAGTTTCGCCGCCATACTGCTGCCCGCCGACGTGCTGGCCGCCTCCAAGCCCGCCCCGCCCGCGACCGCCGTGTTCGCCGGGGGCTGCTTCTGGTGCATGGAGAACGACATGCGCGGCATTCCCGGCGTGCTGAAGGTCGAGAGCGGCTACACCGGCGGCCACGTCGATCGGCCGACCTATCGCGACGTGACCAGCGAGACCTCGGGCCACTACGAGTCGGTGCGCGTCACCTACGACCCGGCCAAGCTCGACTACGGCTTCCTGCTCTACAAGTACTGGAAGCTGGTCGACCCCACCGACGACGGCGGCCAGTTTTGCGACCGCGGTCCGTCCTACAAGCCCGCCGTGTTCGTCACCCCCGCCCAGCGCCCGATCGCCGAGAAGTCGCGCGCCGAGGCCGCCAAGCGCCTGAAGACCGGCACGATGAAGGCCCAGATCCTGGACCTGAAGACCTTCTGGCCGGCCGAGGCCTATCACCGCGACTACGCCAAGAACCACGCCGTCGAGTACCACGCCTACCGCATCGGCTGCGGCCGCGACCTGCGGCTGAAGCAGGTCTGGGGCGGTTGAGCTCGACTATCTAGGGCGCCGCCCGCTCCGAAACCGGCTTTTCCCTGATTGGCGCCTCGGGCGGTTGAGCATCGACTCCAGCCACGTTCGCTCCCGGCGAACACGCCCTGGAGCGCGCCATGCCCATGATCAAGCCGTTGGCCGAGCGCTGGCTGGAGCGGTGCCTGTTCGCCTCCCGCTGGCTGCTGGCGCCGATCTATCTGGGTCTGGTGGTCATACTGGCCGTCATGATCCTGGTGTTCTTCCAGGAGCTGATGCACGAGCTGCCGATCGTCCTGACCTCCAAGCCGGAGTTCGCGATCATCCTAGCGCTGTCGCTGATCGACCTGTCGCTGACCGGCAACCTGCTGGTGATCGTCATCCTGGCCGGCTACGAGAACTTCGTGTCGCGGATCGACACCGCCTCGCACAGCGAGCGGCCCCACTGGATGGGGTCGGTCGACTATTCGGCCATGAAGATGAAGCTGATCGCCTCGGTCGCGGCGATCTCGGCCGTTTCGCTGCTCAAGGCGGTCCTGAAGATGAGCGAGGATCCCGACATCCCGTTCGACCAGCCCCGGCTGGCCTGGCTGATGGGCATCCACCTGACATTCGTGATATCCGGGCTGCTGATGGCGGTCATGGACTGGATCGCCGGCAAGATCACCAAGCACTGAACTTCGTCGACGGCGGGCCGTTGTGCGTCGTGCCGACTGAACGGCGGGGAGACGACGGCCATGCGCGTGCGGATCGAGACGCGGCTGGACTACGACTTCCCCGTCCGCGCCGAGTCCCTGCTGCAGATCGAGGCCGCCGTCGCGTCGGACCAGACTGTGGTCGAGGAGCGCCTGACCTTCGATCCGCCCCTGACGTTCGTCCGCCGCGACGACCCGGTCAGCGGCGAACGGCGCGTGGCCTTCGAACACCAGGGCCGGCTGGCCATCGCCTACACCGCCACCGTCGAGATCGCCGATCGCGAGATGGACCTGGCCGGCGCCGTCCAGCACCGGGTCGCCGAACTGCCGATCGAGACCCTGCCCTACCTGCGCGGCAGCCGTTACTGCCCATCCGACACCTTCGAGACCATCGCCGACCAGAAGTTCGGAACCCTGCGCGGCGGCGAACGCGTCGCGGCCATCGTCGCCTGGATCATCGACCACCTGGAATACCGCCCCTGCAGCGACTGGCGGACCACCGCCCTGGAGACCTACGTCCAGAGGGCCGGGGTCTGCCGCGACTTCTCGCACCTGGCCGTCACCCTGTGCCGGGCCAGCGACATCCCGGCCCGGGTGGCCAGCGTCTACGCCCTGACCCTGGACCCGCCGGACTTCCACGCCGTGGTCGAGGTCTATGTCGGCGGCCGCTGGCGCCTGCTGGACCCGACGGGCCTGGCGCCGATCGACGGCCTGGTCCGCATCGCCTACGGCCGCGACGCCGCCGACGTGGCCTTCCTGACCATCTTCGGCCAGGCGACGATGGTCAGCCAGAGCGTGACCGTGATGAAAGCCTGATCCCTCTCCCCTTGCGGGAGAGGGTGGCCTCCGAAGGAGGTCGGGTGAGGGGTCGATGGCCGGCTCAGCCGCGCACTACGGACAGATTTGAGAGACCCCTCATCCGTCGGCTTCGCCGACACCTTCTCCCGCAAGGGGAGAAGGATCAGGCCGCCTTCTTCCGCCTCGGCTTCGGCTTCTTTTTCAAGAACCGCTCGAACAGCACGAAGGCGGCCGGCAGGGTCAGCAGGAACGACAACAGTCCCACTCCGCCCTTGGCAAGCAGCACGGTGGCCTTGGGCACGCCGTAGATCGTGAACACCTTCACCGGCAGCAGCACCTGCGGGTCCGATCCCTGCGCCTGGCCGTTGGCCGAGATCGGGATCGCCTTGAACGTGGCCGGGCTGACATTGAACCGCACCAGCAGCACGTGGTCGCCCTCGTCCTTGGGCGAGACGATCCACTTCACCCGCTCGACCCCGGTGGCGGCGATGCGCTGGACGTCGAACTCGTGGGTCGGGGACGGGGTCAGGGCCAGGTCCGCGCCGCTGAGCTCGACCTTCATGCCGGCCGGCGGCTGCACCGAGCCGTAGCCGTAGTCGCCTCCGGCCTCCTTGGGCTGGCCGGTCTTCCAATGGACGTCGCCGGTCGTGTATTCGGCCTCCAGCACCCCCTCCTCGTTCTCGCGGATCGTGCGGGGATACTTGATGTTCAGCCAGCCGATGACCGTACCGTTCGGATCATGGACGACGAAGCGCGACGCGGCGGCCGGCGTGGCGGGCGGCGGAGGTTGAGGAGCCGCGCGGGCGTCGATCAGCCTGGGCAGCACCACGGCCAACACCGCCGCCATCGCCAGCCAGATAAACCAGGTACGCTTCAACCGCTCGATCATGGCGCATCCCTGCGGGCGAGCGCGCGGCGGGCGAACAGCCGGCCCCCACCGACGGACCGCTCACGGCGGGCTCATTCTCGTTGGGATTGATAATGGCGAGGAACTCTCGCGAATCCAAGCGCTTGGATTTCGCGGCGTGGGATCGCACCTACTTGCCCCCACCTGACCGCTTCGCGGTCTGTCCGCCCCCATAGGGGGCGGAGGACGAGAGCGCGGCTCCTCTTCCCCCTGTGGGGGAAGACGACCGCGAAGCGGTCCGTAGGGGGCAAGTGATCGCCGCCGCCCTCTATGGGTTTTAGAACGGCAGGATGTTGCGCTGGCGGCTGTAGGCCAGGTAGCCGATGTTGGCGCCCAGGCGCAGGCCGACGCCGGCGCGGATCGGGGCCAGGGTGATGGTGTCGGCGCGCTGGTAGTTCACGCCCAGGCCGCCGATCAGATAGGCCGTGCCCTCCACGCCCGGGAAGCGGCGGAAGATGGCGTCCGGATACTGCAGGTTATAGCACAGGGTGAAGACCCGGCTGGCGTTGCCGCCCCAGTCCCAGCCCACCGACGGGCCCTGCCAGAACACTTCCTGGGTGTCCTTGCCCTTCATGTACAGCAGGCCCCGGCCGTAGCGCAGGCCCACGCCGATGGCGCCCGAGCCCTCTTCGCCGGCGATGTAGCCGGTGGGCTGGCCGTTGTCGCGGAAGGCGCGCTCGATCACCGCCCCGGCGCTCTCGGCCGTGACGCCGAGGAAGTCCGAGGTGCTGCGGACCATTTCGTCGGCCGAATAGGTGGCGGCCCGGCCGGTGTCGTACTGCGACTGGCGCGGCGGGTCGCCCGGACGCTCTTGGGCGGTGCTGGCGCAGGCGCCGAGCCCCGCGGTGGCCATGCCCGAAAGGATCAGCTTGCGACGGTCCATGTTCTCTCTCGCGATTCCAACAGCCTAGACTGTCTCAACCCTTTGAGTCGGGTTTGCGGCTTGAAGCTTAACGGCGAGTTAACCATGAGGGATCCGGGCCGGGGCCGGATGAACGACACTCGCGAAACGCCGCAAATATGCTAGAGGCAGCCCCATGACTTCGACGCCTCTCGACCGCATTCGCAATTTCTCGATCGTGGCCCACATCGACCACGGCAAATCGACCCTCTCCGACCGCCTCATCCAGGAGACCGGGGGCCTCACCGCGCGTGAGATGACCGCCCAGGTCCTGGACAACATGGACATCGAGAAGGAACGCGGGATCACCATCAAGGCCCAGACCGTGCGTCTGGACTACAAGGCCGACGACGGCCAGACCTACGTCCTGAACCTGATGGACACCCCCGGCCACGTCGACTTCGCCTATGAGGTCAGCCGCAGCCTGGCCGCCTGCGAAGGCTCGATCCTGGTCGTCGACGCCTCTCAGGGCGTGGAAGCCCAGACCCTGGCCAACGTCTATTCGGCCATCGACAACAACCACGAGATCGTCCCGGTCCTCAACAAGATCGACCTGCCGGCCGCCGAGCCCGAGCGCGTGCGCGCCCAGATCGAGGACCTGATCGGCCTGGACGCCAGCGACGCCGTCCTGGCCAGCGCCAAGTCCGGCCTGGGCATCCACGACGTGCTGGAAGCCATCGTCACCCGCCTGCCGCCCCCCAAGGGCGACGAGAACGCGCCGCTTAAGGCGCTGCTGGTCGACGCCTGGTACGACGCCTATCTGGGCGTCGTCGTCCTGGTCCGCGTCTTCGACGGCCGCCTGCGGGCCGGCCAGAAGATCAAGATGATGCAGCACGGCTCAACCCACCTGGTCGACCGCGTCGGCGTCTTCAAGCCCAAGAACACCCCCGTCGAGAGCCTCGGCCCCGGCGAGATCGGCTTCTTCACCGCCCAGATCAAGGAAGTGGCCGACGCCGCCGTCGGCGACACCCTGACCGACGAGAAGAAGCCCACCGACAAGGCCCTGCCCGGCTTCAAGGACGTCCAGCCGGTCGTGTTCTGCGGCCTGTTCCCGGTCGACGCCGCCGACTTCGAGGACCTGCGCGCCGCCGTCGGCAAGCTGCGCCTGAACGACGGCAGCTTCACCTACGAGATGGAATCCAGCGCCGCCCTGGGCTTCGGCTTCCGCTGCGGCTTCCTGGGCCTGCTGCACCTGGAGATCATCCAGGAGCGCCTGTCCCGCGAGTTCGACCTCGACCTGATCGCGACCGCCCCCTCGGTGGTCTACAAGATCCACATGCGCGACGGCACGGAGGTCGAGCTCCACAACCCCGCCGACCTGCCCGACGTGATGCAGATCGAGAGCATCAGCGAGCCCTGGATCAAGGCCACGATCTTCACCCCGGACGAATATCTCGGCGGCGTGATCAAGCTCTGCCAGGACCGCCGCGGCATGCAGCGCGAGCTCTCCTACGTCGGCAGCCGCGCCATGGTGGTCTACGACCTGCCGCTGAACGAGGTGGTCTTCGACTTCTACGACCGCCTGAAGTCGATCTCGAAGGGCTACGCCAGCTTCGACTACCAGATCGAGGACTATCGGGTCGGCGACCTGGTCAAGATGTCGATCCTGGTCAACGCCGAGCCCGTCGACGCCCTGTCGATGCTGGTCCACCGCGACCGCGCCGAAAGCCGCGGCCGGGGCATGTGCGAGAAGATGAAGGAGCTCATCCCGCAGCACATGTTCGTCATCCCCATCCAGGCGGCGATCGGCGGCCGGATCATCGCCCGCGAAACCGTCCGCGCCCTGCGCAAGGACGTGACCGCCAAGTGCTACGGCGGCGACGCCTCGCGCAAGCGCAAGCTGCTGGACAAGCAAAAGGCCGGCAAGAAGCGCATGCGCCAGTTCGGCAAGGTCGAGATCCCGCAGGAAGCGTTCATCGCGGCGCTGAAGATGGACGGGGATTGATCCCTCCGGACGCCAACCAGCGCCTGGAGGATATCGACTAATTCTTCATCGCCGTGTTGCAGTATGGATGCATAAGTTGGCCATTTTCATGATCGCCTCGCCCACCTTCGCTGACGCGAGTTACGTGGTCGAATGAAATTGACTTGAGGGGAAACAGAAACCCTTTGCATTCGGGGCATTTAGTTGCAGACCGCAGAGCCGTGGAAATAAATATCTGAGACTTCGCGCCATCCGTAAATTTCTCGCTTTCAGCTACAGATGTTACATCGAAGACCCTGCTTCTAGCCCCCAAATGAGCCAATAAATCACTCTGAGAAACAAGATAACCTTCGCTATATCTATCAACGAGATATTCAAACATATCTCTCATCTTTGAGACGCGAGAATTTCTATTGGTGTTCTGCAGAAAGATACCAATTAGCGATTTATTCTCATCGAGAAATTCCTCGATCATTTCGCGAGATTTAGAGAATTTCTTGTAAAATTGAGAGTTATTATCATTTATTTTTCTAGATATACAATCAACCATACCAAGAAATAAAAACCTACTATGCTTTCCCTTTTCATTGTAAAAGTAGACTACCGGATGAAGCCCCAAACTCGCGCCATCGTTCCCGGTAATCCTCCGCATCACAGAAGACGCCCTTCTAAGTATGTTGAGCGTTTCGATACCGTCGCCGTCATCCGCGTAGGTCTCGATTGGGCGCACGACCCCGCCACGCTGGTCACAAAGAAGGAGAAATTCGACCAGAAGTGATATCGCATCTATAGGCGACGAGGTCCCGCCCAATGGCAAATCGAGCGTCTTAACAGGCTCTCGAATCTCGGGATCGAACAATAGTCCATACAAATCATGAGCCGCTTCTTCAATTTTGCTCTGATTTTCCCTTGGAAAAGCAGACCAATATTTGTGACCGAAACCAGATCTGACTATCGCACGAGCACCTACAGCCACCGGCTTTCTTCTATTTTTGAGCAGCATCTCCTCCGCATCATCTAGCGGCGTGCCTTGGCTGTTGATCTTGAAGAATGAGCTTTCGGCTACTGCGGCATTACCCTGGACCCACTGGAGCGCTAAAGCGCGGGTGAATAACCTTGACGCTCGGGCTTTCTGCTCATCGCTACCAATAATCTCTCCGCTAACAATAGATTTTAGCGTAGAAAATTTCCCGATTTTCGAGTCAACCAAAGCTCTAGTTCGCTTAGCAATCTTCTTTTGCTCGTCGGATATCTCTCCCCCATAGAAAGATATGGAGACATTTCCATCTCCATAATCATCCTCCATCCAGGCTCGCAACGCGCTAAGCCTATGCCCTCCATCAATTACGAACAAAAATCTTGGCGATTTCCACAATATTATTGCCGGTATGAGTTCGTTGTCTAGGTAACTTGAAAGAAATGTAATTAACTGCAACGGGCTCCAATGATTTGTTTCTCTTTGAAAATCCGGCTTTCTCAATAGACTTATAATGGGCGAACCTCGATCTAAATTGCTGATCGGGAAATTCTGAAACAAGTCCATTTCATACGTGTCCTCCGTTGCGGCAAAATCCGCACGCGGGATCATCGCATCAAGATTGACCTTAGTAGCCATAGCCGAACCCCACCACCGAATGGCGAACCGTTCACCATACTCGCCCAATGGTCAAGCTGCAGCTAGTGAGAAGACTTCGCCTCCTTGATCGCACCTCTTCGCTCAGGTTCTCAGACTGCGACGAACTGCACTCTGCCGCCCACACAGATGGTGCCCAAGGCCGCTTCCGGCTAAACCCACGCCATGCTCCGCATCTCCGACCTCAAGCTCCCTCTCGGCCATCCGCCTGAAGGCCTAGCCCCCGCGATCTGCAACCGCCTGGGCATCCCCGAGCGCGACCTCCTGAGCCACACCATCGCCCGCCGCGCCCATGACGCGCGGAAGAAGGCGGCGATCCTGATGGTCTATACGGTCGACGTCGCGCTGCGCGACGAGGCGGCCGTGCTGGCGCGGTTCGAGCGGGACAGCCAGGTGCGGGTGAGGCCCGACACCGACTATCGCCCGGTCGCCCAGGCCCCGAAGGACTTCACGCGCCCCGTCGTCATCGGCGCGGGCCCCTGCGGCCTGTTCGCCGGGCTGATCCTGGCGCAGATGGGCTTCAAGCCGATCATCCTGGACCGGGGCAAGGTGGTGCGCGAGCGGACCAAGGACACCTGGGGCCTGTGGCGGCGCGGCGAGCTGAACCCGGAGTCCAACGTCCAGTTCGGCGAGGGCGGCGCGGGTACGTTCTCGGACGGCAAGCTCTACAGCCAGGTCAAGGATCCCCGCCATCTGGGCCGCAAGGTGCTGGAGGAGTTCGTCAAGGCCGGCGCGCCCGACGAGATCCTGACCGAGGCCCATCCGCACATCGGCACCTTCCGCCTGGTGACCATGGTCGAGAGCATGCGCGAGACCATCGAGGCCCTGGGCGGCGAGTATCGCTGGCAGCACCGGGTCGAGGACTTCGACATCGAGACCGCCGCCGATGGAACGCGCAGACTGAAGGGCCTGCATCTGTCGACCGGCGACTATCTGGCGGCCGACCACGTGGTGCTGGCCGTCGGCCACAGCGCCCGCGACACCTTCCAGGTGCTGTACGACCGGGGCGTCCACATCGAGGCCAAGCCGTTCTCGATCGGGGTGCGGATCGAGCACCCGCAGTCGTGGATGGACAAGGCCCGCTTCGGGGCCTGCGCGGGCCATCCGGACCTGGGCGCGGCCGACTACAGCCTGGTGCATCACTGCGCCAACGGCCGCGCGGTCTACAGCTTCTGCATGTGCCCGGGCGGCACGGTGGTGGCGGCGACCTCCGAGCCCGAGCGCGTCGTGACCAATGGCATGAGCCAGTACTCGCGCAACGAGCGCAACGCCAACTCCGGCTTCGTGGTCGGCATCGACCCCGAGCGCGACTATCCGGGCCATCCGCTGGCCGGCATCGAATTCCAGCGCAAGTGGGAGAGCCTGGCCTATACGGCGGGCGGTTCGACCTACGCCGCCCCGGCCCAGAAGGTCGGCGACTTCCTGGCCGGCAAGCCGTCGGAAGACCTCGGCGTCGTGGAGCCGTCCTACCGTCCGGGGATCAGGATGACCAACCTGGCCCAGTGCCTGCCGGCCTTCGTGATCGACGCCATGCGCGAGGCCCTGCCGGTGTTCGGTCGCCAGATCGCCGGCTACGACCACCCCGACGTGCTGCTGACGGGCGTGGAGACCCGCACCTCCTCGCCGATCCGCATCACCCGGGGCAAGGACTTCCAGAGCCTGAACGTCGCCGGCTTGTTCCCGGCCGGCGAAGGCGCGGGCTACGCCGGCGGCATCCTCTCGGCCGCCATCGACGGCATCAAGGTCGCCGAGGCGGTGGCGGCGGCCTATGTAGGGGAGACGGCCTAGTTCGCCGCCAAAGCTTACGGAGCCCGTCATGCTCAAGATCCTCGGCCGCACCTCCTCGCTGAACGTCCGCAAGGTGCTGTGGACCTGCGACGAGCTGGGCCTGGCCTATGAGCGCGAGGACTGGGGCACGGGCTTCGCCTCGACGCGCGCGCCTGAGTTCCTGGCCCTCAATCCCAACGGCCTGGTGCCGGTGCTGATCGACGAGCAAGGGGCGCTCTACGAGAGCAACACCATCTGCCGCTACCTGGCCGCCCGCTACGGCCACGGCCACCTGCTGCCGGTCGAGCCCCGCCCCCGCGCCGGGGTCGAGCAGTGGATGGACTGGCAGGCCGCCACCCTCAACCCGACCTGGGGCTACGCCTTCCTGGCCCTGGGCCGTCCGACGCCGGGCTATGACGATCCCGCCAAGGTCGCCGCCAGCGTCGAGGCCTGGAACAAGGCCATGGCCATCCTCGACCAGCGCCTGACCGACACCGGCGCCCACGCCGCGGGCCACGACTTCACCCTGGCCGACGTGGTGCTGGGCGTCTCGGTGCACCGGTGGATGCGGACGCCGATGGAGCGGGCCGACCTGCCGGCGGTCGAGGCGTACTACGCCCGGCTGAAGGCGCGGCCGGAGTTCGGGCGGTGGGCGCTGGACGAAGTTCCCTAGCTCGCGAGCTTCCGCGTCTTCGCGAACGGGCTGAGGCCCAGCCAGGACTGCATGTCGGACGCCAGGGCCGCGTCGCCCGTCAGCAGAATGCGTTGGCTGTCCAGCGCCGCGCGGACGGTGTCCAGGCCCATCCAGATGGCGGTCATGGTCCGCAGGTCGCTGGCGACATAGAGGTCGACGTCGAAGCCGGGATCGACCGAGCACAGGTCGACCGGCGCGCCGGCCCTGCTCGCGTGGGGGCCCGCGTCCGGCTCGACGATCAGCCACCAGGAGCGGTCGACGGCCGGCTGCTCGGCGTAGAGGAACTGGATGACGCTGCGCCGCCGGGGCATCGGCTCCAGGTTCAGCTTGCGGCGCATGTCCCACATCAGCAGGGAGGCGTCGAGCTGCTGCAGCGACAGCTCGCTGGTCACCCAGCGCTGGCCCCAGTGGCCCATGGCCTCGACCATGGTCTCCAGCTCGCGACCGGCCGGGGTCAGGTGATATTCCAGCACCCCGCTGTCGCGGCCGGCGACGCGGCGCACGACGCCCGCGTCCTCAAGGTCGCGCAGGCGCTGGACCAGCAGGGCCGGCGACATCCGCGGCACGCCGCGCCGCAGGTCGTTGAACCGGGTCGAGCCGGCGACCATCTCGCGCAGCAGCACCACGGTCCACCGCGTGCACAGCACCTCGGCCGCCATCGCGACCGGGCAGAATTGCCCATAGTTGCGCTGAGACATCGCCACCTCCGAATGACAGAACAGTGTTAGATTAAACCCGCCGGGCCGGGCGGGCCAGTTCAGTAGATGTACCGGCCAGGTTCAGTTGCTGAACTAGCTGGAGGGCGCGCGCCTTGGGCAAGGTCGAGGAACCGGCGGGGTCAGGCCCCGCCTCCGACAAGAAGGTTCAAGACATGCCGCTCGACACCGCCGTTCCCGAAACCGCCGCCGCCAGCATCGACTGGCTGGCCCGCGCCGAGGTCCTGGCCCAGACCATCGCCGCCCAGGCCGCCGCCCACGACGCCGACGACAGCTTCGTGGCCGACGCCTACGCCCAGCTGAAGGCCGGAGGCTTCTTCAAGGCCCTGGTCCCCGTCGAGTTCGGCGGCGGCGGGGCCGATGTCGCCGAGGTCTGCCAGGTGATCCGCCGCCTGGGCGTGGCCTGCGGCTCGACCGCCCTGGCCTTCGCCATGCACAGCCACCTGGTGGCGGTCGCCGCCTGGCGCTGGCGCAAGCAGGGCGCGCCGACCGAGGGCCTGTTGAAGCGCGTCGCGGCCGAGGACCTGGTGCTGGTGTCCAGCGGCGGGTCGGACTGGCTGGCCAGCGGCGGCCAGGCGGTCAAGGTCGAGGGCGGGTTCAGGATCACCGCCCGCAAGGCGTTCTCCAGCGGCTGCCTGGCCGGCGACCTGCTGGTGACCAGCGCGGTCTGGGACGACCCCGAGGCCGGTCCCACCGTGCTGCACTTCGCCGTGCCGCTGAAGGCCGCAGGGGTCGAGATCGCCCCGACCTGGCGCACCCTGGGCATGCGCGGCACCGGCTCGCACGACGTGGTGCTGACGCAGGTCTTCGTGCCCGAGGCGGCGATCTCGGGCCGGCGCCCCAGCGGTCCGTGGCATCCGCTGTTCCATATCATCAGCATGATCGCCTTCGCCCTGATCTATTCGGCCTATCTGGGCGTGGCCGACGGCGCGCGGGCCCGGGCGCTGGAGATCACCCGGCGCAAGTCGCCCGACCCGCACGTGGCCGAGCTGGTCGGGTCGATGGAGAACGCCTTCGCGAGCGCCGAGATGGCGTGGGAGCGGATGGTCGACGCCGCCGAGACCGGCGCGCCCGGCCCGGACAGCACCAACCGCGCCATGATCTGCCGCACCCTGCTGGCCCAGGGCGCGATCGCCACGGTCGAGCGGGCCATGGAGGCGGCGGGCGGGGTGTCGTTCTATCGCGACACCGGCCTGGAGCGGGCGTTCCGCGACATCCAGGGCGCGCGCTTCCATCCCCTGCAGGACGCCCCGCAGAGGCGCTATTCGGGCAGGGTCGCGCTGGGCTGGGACATTGATGGCTGAGTCTGGGACGGCTGAGCCTGAGGCTGGCCCCGCACCCGGAACACCCGGGCTTCGCGCGCCATGTCGTACAGGCGATAGACGATGAACGCCCCCGGCTGGGCCTCGCGCAGGGCCTCCTCCGCGGGGGTCAGCCGGAACGGCGTGGCCGGGCCGCCGGTGGTGGTCTTGACCGCGATGCGGCGGGCGGCGCCGGTGCGGCTGAAGCTGACCAGGTCGCAGCCCTCCTCGTCGGTGGGCAGGGCCAGGCGGATCTGGTCCGCCAGGTCCTGGCGGCCGCGCTCCTCCAGCCGGCGCTGCTCGTAGACCAGGGCGGCGGCGACGCCGATCCGGGCCAGCATGCGGGCCTCGTGGTCGCGGGCGGCGGGGTCGTACTTGGCCAACAGCCGCTCGGCCCGCTCGCTGGGCGGAACGTGATGGGCCCGCGACGGCGCGCCCTCGGCCAGGATCGGCGCGACGGCGCGACCCAGCAGGATCGGCGGCTGGGCCAGGTCCTTGAGGGCCCCGGGCTTGGCCGTCAGGCAGCGGTCGATCGAGTCGATCAGGCTGTCGCCGAAGTCCCAGCGCGGCGGGTGGTCCTTGAGGGTGGGCAAGCCGATCAGGGTCAGCACCGCCGAGATCTCGCCCTGCAGGAAGGTGATCGCCCCGCCCGAGCGGTTGGTGACGAAGCGCAGGGCGCGCTGGTGGTTGGCCGGATCGTAGGCGCGGCCGGTCATCACCTTGTCGAGCATGACCAGATAGTCGCCGACCACCAGGTCCTGCTCGGCCTCGTTCCAGGTCTTGCCGTTGATCGCCGAGTCGCCCACGCGGGGACGATGCCCCAAGCCGGGCCCGGACGCCAGGATTCGGCTCAGGCGTCCAAACGGGCCAGCCAGGCCAGGAACTGCCCGGCCCAGGCCGCCTCCGGCGCGTCGGGCGGCGAGCGCAGGGCGAAGCCGTGTCCGCCGGTCGGATATTCGTGCACCTCGGCCTGCCCGCCCGCCGCGCGGATCGCCGTCGCCCCGTCGCGGGCGTTGGCGATCAGGGCCTTGGGATCGTCGACGGCGTGGAAGATGAAGGCCTTGGTCGGGGCGGTGAACCCGTGGAACGGAGTCCATTCCGGACGCCGGGGCGCGGGCGCGGTCAGCCAGGCGTAGCCCAGACCGATGAAGTCGGGCAGCGACGGCTTGGCGTCCAGCGCGTCGACCGGCGGATAGAGCGGCGCCGCGCCGCGCGAGGCCAGGGCCGCCGCCAGGGTCCCGCCGGCGGAAAAGCCCAAGGCGCCGGTCAGGCGCGCGCCGACCTTGGCCTTCAGCAGCCGCAGGGCCCGCTGGGCATCCTGCAGCGGCGCGTCGAAGCCGGCGGGCCAGCGGTCGGTCGGCAGGCGGTACAGCAGGACGCCGGCGGCGATCCCCTGCCCGGCCAGCCAGCGGGCGACGTCGTGGCCTTCCTTGTCGATCACCACCTTGCTGAACCCGCCGCCCGGGATCACCAGCACGGCGGCCTTGGCCCGCGCGGAGCCGGCGGGGCGGTAGAGCGTCAGGCTCGGCCGGGTGACGCCTTCGATGCTGTAGTCGACGCGACCGTCCGGCCAGTTGTAGGGCACGCGCCGCTCGACGGCCTGGACCTGCTCACCACCCGGCGCGACGCCCGGCCAGAGCGCGATCGTCTCGCCTTGCGCATCGGCCGCCGCCGCCAGCCGGGGCGCGCCCAGCATCAGCAGCGAACCGGTCGCCAGCAGGCGCCGACGGTTCAGGACCAGACCCATGATGACCTCCCAGGAGCGCCGATTGCACGGCTTGACCGGAGGTTGAGGCAAAATGACACCGGTGACAACGCCTTGTGGAAACTGGCCGGCGAGCCGTCCGGGACGTATCGCCGCCAACCGTGCTAGAAGCCGCCTCATGACCGACAAGCCTGAAGACCACCCCGAGATTCCCGGCGAGACCCCGATTCAGCGCGCCCTGCGCCTGAAGAAGGCCGCCCTGGCCGCCAAGCCCAAGCCGCCGCGCGGCGGCCGCTTCCAGCGCGAGCAGGCCGCCGCGGCCGCCTCGAGCAGCAAGAACAAGCCCTGGATGACGCGATAGGCGCTGGATCGCGCGCGTTTTCCCCCAAGCGGCGCCTTGAGAACGCCGTGCTTTGACCGCACGTTGAGGACCATGCGCGCCATCCCCTTCGCCCTGCTCCTCTGCCTCGCTGCCGGCCCGGTCCTGGCCCAGACGGCCAAGCCGGCGACCAAGCCGCTCGCGGAGCCGCCGACGCCGGTCTCGCCCGTCACCGTCATGCCGCCGACCGAGAAGCCCAAGGTGGTCGCCACCTGGCCGGCCAGCGGCGAGACGATCACCCCGGGCGTGCTGGTCCTGAAGGTGGTGTTCGACCAGCAGATGACGCCGCGCGACTTCGCCTACGGCCTGGGAACGGACGGCGACACGCTGAGCTGCCTGAAGACCCCGCGCCTGTTGAACGACAACAAGACCTTCGTCCTGCTGTGCACGACACTGCCGGGCAAGACCTACACCGTCGCGCTGAACCCGGGCGCGCCCGGCGGTCCCGCCTTCAGCAACCTGGCAGAAAACCGCGCCGAGCCCGGCGTCCTGACCTTCACCACCGGCACCGGCGAGCCGGTCACCAAGCTGCGCGACGCCATCAAGGCCGCAGGCCTGGGCGGTCTGGACATGCCTGTCGAGGAAGCGCCGGACGCGCCCAAGACCGCGCCCTGATCGGAGGTCGCGGCATCCACGGAAGGGAATTGGGGGAGAGCCGGCCGAATTCGTGCGTCGGGACACCCCGGCCGGCTCTCGGCCTGCGGCTGGACGCGCCCCGTCGGAAGTAGGCGGCCCGGCGCGTCGAGGGGAATCGGGGGAGGACACCTCGACGTCTGCAAGCCCGCTCAGGTTGCAACATCCGCGTCGGAGCTGCCATCAGGTAAAACCCTAGAACGCGAGCGTTTAGTCCCGATTGGGCCACAGGGGGATGACGCGGTGCTCGTCTTCGGCGCCCAGGGTCAGCCGCACGGTCAAGCCGATGCCGCGGGACTCGTAGACCAAGTCCGCGCCCAGCTGCCGGGCCAGGCCGCGCACCACGCGGAAGCCCAGGCCGCCGTCGCTGAGCGGATCGAAATCCTCGCTCAGCCCCACGCCGTCGTCGGTCACCTCGACCACCAGACCGCGGCCGGTCGAGCGGCACGACACCAGGATCCGGCCGGCCACGCCGCTGGGATGGGCGTATTTGAGGGCGTTGGTCACCAGCTCGCTGACGATCAGGGCGACAGGGGTGGCCTGGTCGGGCCGCACCATGCAGCCGCCGGCGTCCCTGTGGGTGATGGTGGTGTCGCCGGCGAAGCTGACGGTCTCCATCAGGCTGTTGCACAGCTTGGCCAGGAAACGTCCCAGGTCGATGCCGCCTTCGACGTCGCCGGGCGCGCCCGACAACAGGCGGTGCAGTTCGCCGACCGTCTCGATCCGGGCCGCCACCTCTTCCAGAACGATGCAGGCTTCGCGGGCCGACAGCGCCTGGCCGGCCTTGTTCACGCGGGTGGCTTGCAACCGCGTATAGCCCGCGATCAGGGCCAGGTTGTTGGCGATGCGATGCTGGGCTTCGCTGAGCCGGTCGTCAGACCCGACATGGCGAACGGCCGCACCACCGAACTCTCGGTGCTCGACGTCCATGACTCGGGGGCTTTCAGTGAGGCGGCAGGATATTCCGTCGCCCCATACAAGCACAACTCAAACAAAAATGCGATGGTTTTGTTTGACGAAGAATCCCGGCTTTATTTATCTGCCTTATAAATCACGCCTTATGTCGGAAACTCGACTGATCAATTACCTAAATTCAGAGTTTTGATCACTTGACGCTTACTTAGCGAAACACGCCTAGCGCGCTTAATGAGTAAGTGGCATATTTTCGGTCTAGTGCGGTTTTTGAGTGTTTATGGAACCCCATGGCGGAGCTCGCGCGTTAACTCCACCAGACACAAGGAGCGTTGCCCCTTTTCCGGGGGCCGAGATCCCATGAACGACCTGACCCGCCCCGAACGCCTGCAGATCATGCTCACGCAGGAAGAGCTCGCCGCGTTGGACGATTGGCGCTTCGCGCGCCGCATGCCCAGCCGCGCCGCGGCCGTGCGCGAACTGCTCAAGCGCGGCCTGGAAGCCGAAGGCGTCCAGTCGGCCGAAGGCAAGATGCGTTCGCGCGACTTCGGCGTCGTGGACGGCCCCATGCGCTCCAGCGCCTCCGGCGACGGCGAGTAGCCCCGCGTCCCAGGCTCGCCGTTTTCGAACAAGCCTGGCCTTTCCCCAACGTCCACCTTTCGCCGGCGGCGATCCGCGCTCATCATCGTCTCAAAAGAGCGATAGGGGCGGAACGTCATGCGGTGGATCCTGCGAGGCCTGGCGGCCGTCGTCTGCTTGGCGCTGGTCGCCGTGCTGGCCCTGATCGGGCTCGACCTCGCCACCCGGCCGCCAAAGCCCGACACCCAGGCCCTGATAACCAAGGCCGCGACCTATGACGTCCGCATCCGCCGCGACGAATGGGGTGTGCCGCACATCCTGGGCAGGCGCGACGCCGACGCGGCGTTCGGCCTGGCCTACGCCCAGTCCGAGGACGACTTCGCCACGCTGCAGACGGTGGTGCTGGCCACCCGCGGGACCCTGGCCCGCCGGGACGGCGCCAAGGCGGCGGTCACCGACTATCTGGTCGGCCTGCTGGACGTCTGGCCGACGGTCGAAGAGGGCTACCCCAAGCTGCCGGCCGACCTGCGCGCCGTGCTCGAGGCCTATGCCGACGGGGTCAACTATTACGCCGCCACCCATCCGAAGGCCGTGTCGCCAGGCCTGCTGCCGCTGACCGGCAAGGACGCCCTGGCCGGCTTCGTGTTCAAGCAGCCGTTCTTCTACGGCCTGGATGGCGAGCTGAAGCGGCTGAACGCGCCGGAGACGCCCCAGAAGGAGCCGCCCAAGGGCTCGAACGGCCTGGCCCTGGCCCCGTCGCGCACCGCCGACCACCTGCCCCGCCTGCTGGTCAATTCGCACCAGCCCTATACCGGCCCGGTGGCCTGGTACGAGGCCGTGGTCGAGAGCGGCGACGGCTGGCACGTAGCCGGCGGCTTCTTCCCCGGCGCGCCGTTCATGCTGCACGGCCACAACGCCCATCTGGGCTGGGCCAACACGGTGTCCAAGCCCGACCTGTTCGACGCCTATCGCCTGACGATCAATCCCCAGAACAAGAACCAGTACCGGCTGGACGGCGCCTGGCGCGACTTCCAGCGGCACGACGTGAAGATGAAGATCAGGCTGTGGGGTCCGATCGTCATCCCGGTGACCAAGCGCGCCCTGCGCACCGTCCACGGCCCGGTGCTGGAGACCAAGCATGGCCTGTTCGCCCTGCGTTACGCCGGCATGGGCGAGTACCGCCAGCCGCTGCAATACTGGCGGCTGAACAAGGCGCGGAACGTCGAGGAATGGCGGGCCGGCATCGCCACCCACGCCCTGCCCAGCCTGAACTACATCTATGCCGACGCCGCCGGGAACATCGGCTTCGTGCACAACGGCCAGTATCCGAACCGTCGCGAGGGCGTGGACTGGAGCGGCGTGCTGCCCGGCGACCGATCCGACCTGATCTGGCAGGGCTACCGTCCGGTCGCGGCCATCCCGCAGCTGTGGAACCCCAAGTCGGGCTACGTCTACAACTCCAACAACAGCCCGTTCCTGGCCAGCGATCCGGCCGACAACCTGAAGGCCGCGGACTTCCCGGCCAGCCAGGGCCTGCAGACCAACCTCACCAACCGCGCCCAGCGCGTCCAGGAACTGGTCGGCGCCGATCCGGCGATCACCGACGAGGCGTTCCGCCGCTACAAGTACGACGTCACCTACAGCGAGCACTCGTCCGAGGTGGCGATGATCAAGGCGCTGACAGCCATCGATCCAGGGACCGACGCCGACCTGAAGGCCGCCCAGGCGATCCTGCGCGGCTGGGACCGGCGCACCGACGTCCACAACCGCGCCGCCGCCCTGGCCTCGCTGACGATCCAGCCGATCCTGGTCGCCCAGATCAATGGCGATCCGCCGCCCGTCCCGCTGGACAGCCTGAAGGCGGCGATCACGACCCTAAAGGCGAACTTCGGCCGCCTGGATCCGGAGTGGGGCCAGGTCAACCGCATCCGGCGCGGCAAGGTCGACCTGCCGATCGACGGCGGGGCCGACACCTACCGCTCGGTCTGGGGCATCCCGCAGAAGGACGGCACCCTTACCGCCGACGCCGGCGACACCTTCATCATGTTCGTGCGCTGGGACGCGGCCGGGGTTGTGCATTCCGACAGCATCCACCAGTTCGGCTCGGCCACCCTGGACGCGAGCTCGCCGCACTATGCCGACCAGACCCCGCTGTTCGCGACCATGCGCACCAAGCCGGTGCTGTTCACCGAAGACGAGCTGCGAGGCCACGTGAAGGAGGACTACCGGCCGGGCAAGCGTTGACGCCCAGGTTCGGCGCCCAGGTTCGGCGCCATGACTTCGCCGTGGTGACGCGCTTGAACGTGGCCGTGGGCCAAGGTTAAGGTCCGCCGCCATTTCTCCAACTTTAGAGACCTCTCCATGCGCAAGATCGTGATCCTCGCCACCGTGGCCGCCGCCCTGATGGTTTCGGCCTGCAACACCGTCGCCGGCGTCGGCCAGGACGTGTCGGCCGCCGGCCGCGCGGTGACCAACACCGCCAAGGACGCCAAATAGTCGCAGCATCAAGGGTTGCGGACTTCGACCGAACAAGGTCCGCGACCCTTGGTATAGTTAAGCTGCGGCGCCGCACGGCCCCGCTGACGTCACGTTTTCCCAGAGCGGACCGTGGCTTATCCACAGAACCCCAAAACAGTTGTGGTTAACGGTCCCGAGTAACGGCGTTTCTACTCGCTCGCCTTGCGGGTGAATTCTTGAGTCGCTAGGCGTTCATCTCAACGAAAACTGATTCAAAATGGCGCATGCGACCGCGCGCCCCCTTTCGCCAGGACCGTCGCGGAGGCATATCCACGCCCATGAACGAGCAGACCTCCCCCTGCCCGCCTCCGGTCAGCATGCTGACCGGCATGAAGCGCGGCGTCCGCCACCGTTGCCCCAACTGCGGCGAGGGACGGCTGTACACGCGCTACCTGAAGGTCGACCTGGATTGCGAGGTCTGCGGCCATGACCTGGCCCGCTATCCGGCCGACGACGGCCCCGCCTATTTCACGATCCTGATCATCGGCCACCTGGTGGTCGCGCCGCTGCTGCTGTTCCCGTTCATCTGGAAGATGTCGCCGGTGCTGGTGGTGCCGCTGACCGTGCTGCCGCTGGCCGCCCTGACCCTGATGCTGCTGCCCCGCGTCAAGGGCGCGGTGATCGGCGCCCTGTGGGCCGTGGGCCTGCGCAAGGCCGAGGACTGCCCGGGCGGCTGAGCCGCGGCGCACGACGACGCTTCGCGCGAGGATTGATAAACCGCCCGCATAGCGCGACTATGACGCCGCTCGATGGAGAGCGCGGTCATGGCGGACTTCCTTTTCTGGGTGGCGACCCTCGGCGGCCTCGCGATCTTCGGCCTCATCAGCCAGGCGTATGTCCGCTTCCTGCGTCGCCGGCTTCCGCCGATCCTGGCGACCATCGCAGCGCTCCTGTCGGCCCTGGCCGCTTTCGTCGTCTTTCTCCTGGTCGCTGGCTTGCTGATCGTCGGCGGCGGCATGGGCATGAAGTCCGCGACGGAGGCGCCCCCGTCGCCCTGCGCCATCGAAGGCCAGGTCTGCGACGACATCGAGCGCGAAGCCTACCTGTCGGACCTCGCCCGCCGACAGATCCGCGACATCCCCGTCTTCGTCGGCTGGCGCGACGAGCTGCGCTGGGGCGAGCAGACCCGCATCACGGCCGTCATCGCCTCGGCCGACCGCGCGGCGGCGCAAGCGTCGATCGGCAAGGCCGTCACCGACCAGCATGTCGATGAGCAGACCGTGGCGATCGGACGAAAGGTCCGCGCCGAGCTGACCGGCGACAACGTCGAGATCGTCAAGCCCGAGCAGACGATCCGTGACGTGACAAGCCTGCAGAACGTCACGTTCGAATGGCTGGTGAAACCGACGCGCCCGGGCAAGACCGTGCTGACGCTGCGGATCTTCAACGAACTCGTCACGCCGGGCGGCCCGATCGAGCTTGAGCGGCCGGCGCTGGTCCACGAGATGTCGGTGAAGATCGGCCTCCTGGACTGGCTGACCTGGCAGATGGAGCAGACGAAGGGCCTGATCTGGGTGATCGGCGGGGTGCTGAGCTTCCTCGGCGTCGTCTTCGCCAACCGCGCCAAGCTGCGCCGCTGGTGGAAGCGGCGTCACGCGGCCAATGCCGTCGCGGCGGCGCCCCCGCCGGCCCCTCCGCCGCCCCCGGCGACACCTCCAGACCCCGGCCCCTAGGACCCTCGCGGAACCTTGGCCGCACCCCTCGCATTCCCTTCCCCGAACCCGAGCGCGCAACGCGCCCGGATGCAACGGAGACGGACATGCTTGGCACGATCCTCATCATCATCCTGATCCTGGCCCTGATCGGCGCCCTGCCGACCTGGGGCCACAGCCGCTCGTGGGGCTACTATCCGTCCGGCGGCCTGGGCCTGGTGCTGGTCATCATCATCATCCTGGTCCTGATCGGCAGGATCTAGCGACGTCTGGGGACGCGCGCCCGCGCGCGTCCCCAATCGCTCTCGCGCCCCTCCCCCGACGATCAATGTTCGCCTAAGGTCTCCCGCGACGACACCCTGGGGGCGACATGACCGACACTGCTACGGCGACGCCGCCCCAAGGCGCCGCGCCCTTGAGCGCTTGGCGTCGGACCCGAGCCATCCTGGGCGGATCGGCCGGCAATCTGGTCGAGTGGTACGACTGGTTCGCCTACGCCGCCTTCTCGATCTATTTCGCCAAGATCTTCTTCCCCAAGGGCGACCAGACCGCCCAGCTGATGCAGACGGCCGCCATCTTCGCGGTCGGTTTCGGCGCGCGGCCCGTCGGGGCCTGGCTGATGGGGCTCTACGCCGACCGCAAGGGCCGCAAGGCCGGCCTGACCCTCGCCGTGGGCCTGATGTGCGTCGGCTCGCTGGTCATCGCCCTGTGCCCCGGCCACGCCACGATCGGCGACGCCGCGCCGGTGATCCTGCTGCTGGCCCGCCTGCTGCAAGGCCTGTCGGTGGGCGGCGAGTACGGCGCCAGCGCCACCTATATGAGCGAAATGGCCGGGCGGAAGCGTCGCGGCTTCTGGTCCAGTTTCCAGTACGTGACCCTGATCATGGGCCAGCTGGTGGCGGCCCTGGTGCTGGTGATCCTGCAGAACACCCTGAGCAAGGAAGACCTGGCCGACTGGGGCTGGCGCATCCCGTTCTTCGTGGGCGCGGCCCTGGCCGTGGTGGTGTTCTGGATCCGCACCGGCATCGAGGAAAGCGTCTCGCACCAGAACGTCTCGACCGCCGCACGCGACCCGGTCAGCCGCCGCCAGGTCGCCTGGGTGAGCGGGCTCCTCCTGGCCACCGTCGGGTCCATGGTCGTGGGCTTCACGGACGCGCCGTTCGCCGCGACGATGCAGTACGGAGCGGTGCTCCTGCTGGTCGCGACCTACGTGGCCCTGGCCGCGCCGCTGGTCTCGCGCCATCCCAGGCAGACCCTGGCGATCATCGGCCTGACCGCCGCCGGCTCCTTGGCCTTCTACGCCTACACCACCTACATGCTGAAGTTCCTGACCAACACGGCGGGCTTCGACAAGGCCACGGCCGGGGCGATCAACCTGGCCACCCTGGCCGGCTTCATGCTGATCCAGCCGCTGTTCGGCTGGGCCTCGGACAAGGTCGGCCGCAAGACCATGCTGGTCTTCGCCTTCGGGGTGGGCGCCCTGATCGCCTGGCCGGTGTTCAGCCTGACCGCCAAGGCCGCCAGCCCCGCCGTCGCCTTCGGCCTGATCTTCGCGGCCCTGTTCGTGCAGTCGGGCTACACCTCGATCAGCGCCGTGGTGAAGGCCGAGCTGTTTCCCACCCATGTGCGGGCCCTGGGCGTGGCCCTGCCCTACGCCATCGGCAACGCCGCGTTCGGCGGCACCGCCGAATACGTCGCCCTGTGGTTCAAGCACGAGGGCATGGAGAGCGGCTTCTACCTCTATGTGTCGGCGATCATGGCCGTGGGCCTGACGGTCTCGCTGCTGCTGAGGGACACGGGCAAGCACAGCCTGATCCTCGAGGACTGATACCGCTCCCGCGACACCCCTTTCACCGACTCTCGTTACGGCCTTAAGTTCGCTCCATGTCCTCCACGCTCTCGCACGCCCTGTCCAAGCAGTTCCTGGCCATGCCGATCATCGATCTGCTGGTCCTGGCCTTCTTCCTGTTCTGCTGGCTGTTCTACGAGCCGATGCTCAAGCGGCTGGGCCACGAGAAGAACGTCATCAACACCGACATGACGGTGATCCGCCGCCGCTGGATGGCCGAGATGGCGGTGCGCGAGATCGCCCTGCTGGACGGCCAGTTGCTGGGCCACGCGATCAACTCGGCCTCGTTCTTCGCTTCGTCCAACCTGATCCTGATCGCCGCGGCGGCCGGGGTGCTGTTCGGCGGCGACAGCGCGCTGAAGACCATCGAGGGCATCGCCGTCCTGGCCCCGGCCTCGGCCCTGGTGTTCCAGATCAAGCTGGGCGTCGTGCTGATCGCCCTGGCCCGCGGCCTGCTCGACTTCATCTGGGCGATCCGCCAGATGAACTACTGCCTGGCCGCCATCGGCGCGACGCCGATGTGGGCCCCGCGCGCGGTGCTGGAAGAGTATGCCGAGGCGGCCGGCGCGATCCTCAATCCGGCCCTGTCGGCGTTCAACGCCGGCGTGCGCGGCTACTATTTCGCCCTGGCGGCGGCGGCCTGGCTGCTGGGCCCCATCGCCTTCGCGGTGGCGACCGGCGGGGCGATGATCCTGCTGCTCTGGCGCCAGCGCCGCAGCCCGGCCTCGGCCGCCGTGCGCAAGGTGCGCCAGATCCTCGAACGCCAGCCGGTGGTGATCGGTCCTCACCTGGCTGGCAAGGACAGCGAGCAGGTTTAGAGCCCGATTTCGGCCCGCGCCTTCCTGGTCAGCTTGGCGGCGATCAGGCCGTGGGCCGTCTTCAGCCAGTCGGCCACCTCGTCCGCGTCCTCGGCGGCCAGGTCGGCGAAGTGCAGCCACTTGGCGCGCGCCAGATAGGGCGCCGGGATGGCCCGGCCCGTCTCGCTCAGCACCTCGAACGCCACGTCCGAGGCCTTCAGCGAAAAGCCGCTCGCGCCCACGGCCCCGCCCAGCACGGCGAACATCTTGCCGCCCACCTTGTAGACGTGGTCGTCGCCCCACTGGATCGTCATGGTCGCGCCCGGCAAGGCCAGGGCGGCGGCGTCGAAGGCCTCGGGGGTCATGCCCGCACCCCCACGCCGATCGGACAGACCACGCCCGTGCCGCCGATGCCGCAATAGCCCTCGGGGTTCTTGGCCAGGTACTGCTGGTGATAGTCCTCGGCGAAGAAGAACGGACCGGCCGCGCCGATCTCGGTGGTGATGGTCCCCAGCCCCTGGGCGTCCAGGGCCTGCTGATAGGCCTCCTTCGAAGCCACCGCGGCGGCGGCCTGGCTGTCGGAGGTCACATAGATCCCCGAGCGGTACTGGGTGCCGATGTCGCCGCCCTGGCGCATGCCCTGGGTCGGGTCGTGGCTCTCCCAGAAGGTCTTGAGCAGGGTCTCGTAGGTGACCACGCGCGGGTCGAACACGATCTGCACCACCTCGGTGTGGCCCGTACGACCGGTGCAGACCTCCTCGTAGGTCGGGTTGGGGGTGATCCCGGCCGCGTAGCCGACGGCGGTGACATAGACGCCCGGGACCTTCCAGAACACCCGCTCCACGCCCCAAAAACAGCCCATGGCCAGCACCGCCACCTCCATCCCGTCGGGATAGGGACCCTTCAGCGGATGGCCGTTGACGAAGTGAGCCTTGGCCGTCGGGATCGCCGCCGCGCGCCCCGGCAGAGCGGTGTCGACGGTCGGCATTTCGAGGGTTTTGGGGGCGGAAGCCATGACGGGATCTCAGGATCGAAACAGAACCATCGATACTAAGGTGTACGCGATCTCGTTTCACCTCGTATGGCCGCTTGCTACCGCAACCTTCCTGAGTATATTGCGCCCCTTCCTGCGTCGGGGGCTTCAACCGCCTTCCGCATCTGGTGCGCATGGTGAGGTGGCCGAGTGGTTGAAGGCGCACGCCTGGAACGCGTGTATAGGGGAAACTCTATCGAGGGTTCGAATCCCTCTCTCACCGCCATCGCTCCGCACATCGCGTTGATTATATTCAACAATATTTCCCCGCCATTTCGCGGGTCCCATTTTCGGTCCTATTTTCAGATCTGACCGCGAGATGCGCGTTCCGTGCGGATCAGGTAGGCCGGAAGGCGCGGCAAGGTGGATCGGCGGGATGACTTGGGTCGTCGTACGGCAGCGAACTTGCGCCGCCGAGCGCGGCGGCTGCGCGCCATGAGCAGGCCTTGACGCCGGTCAGAACCAGCTTGCCCGTCCTGGCCACCGTAATCTTCACGCCCTAAGCGATCTGCCCCGCGTCCCGCAGTAGTCGGGCGGCGACCGTTCGGCGGCAAGTCCAGCGCCCCTCCAAATCGCCGGTGGTTTTCCGGCCGGAGATTTTGCGCCGCCAATCCTGCCCCGCAAAGGTTCACGGCGGGAGCATTTCATCGTCGAGATCGAACTCGGCGTCGCGCCACCAGGTCACGCCGCGCGGCCCCAACGACGCTTTCCGCGAGAGCATTCGTCGCGGAGAAGACTCAAGAACCAAAGTTCACCGAACGTTGCTATTGACCAAGATACAACTACCGGACAATGTTGGCTTGTGTTTCCTGCGAACACTACCTGGCATTTGCGCTTCGGCGTCAATGCCCGAGTTCGCAGCGCGTACGGGGGTTTGCTTTTTTTCAAGATTTGGTCCGCGCGCCTTGGGCGTGACGGCGAGGTTGCGCGCCTTTCGGCCGCTCCTCGCCGGCGCGATCTGGCGCGAGCCCACTAGCGCATTTCGGCTGCCGAGCACTTTCAATGTACCTTGAGCTGTTTTTGGAGAACGACGCCAGCAAGGCCCTCCTGGGGGCCTTCGCGGCCGCGCACGCCGGCGCCAAGGCCACGCCGACGCGGACCTGCCTGGCGCATCTGCTCGATGAACTGCTTGAGGAAGAGTCGATCCGCGGCAAGCTGCCGCCGGAAGTGCGCACTCGGGCTCGGGCCGCGATCGCCGAGCAGATCCGCAAGCTGCCCTCGGAGCCGGCCGACGCCGGCCGCATCGGCTTCGACCTCGAAGCGCTCGCGCGTCCCTCGAAGGAAATGGCCAAGACGCTCGGCGCGCCCAAGGTCACGCCCCTGTTGTTCCTGGGCGCCTGCGTCGCCGTCGATCCGCCCATGGACAGCGAGTCCGACCGATCGCGCGAACTGCTGCGATCGGCGGGCGTGACGGCCGAAATGTTCCTGCCCGCCGCCAGCGACATGGTGAAACGACAGGACTTCACCTTCCGCTCGCCGGGTCTCGGCGCCGACGGACTCGGCTCAGACATGACCGCGATGGCGCGGGCGGGCTTCTGGCCGACCTGCCCCGTCATCGGGCAGGATCGCGAGCTCGAGAATCTGGTCGTCCTGCTCAACTCGATGCGGTCCTCCGCGGTCGTGGTCGGCGAACCGGGCGTTGGAAAGTCAGCGCTCGTCGCGGGCCTGGCCTGGCACATCGCGCATCGCACACGGCCCCTGATCCCGCCCGACATGGACGACTGGACCATCGTGCGGATCGAAGCGGCCGACATGATGAAGGGCGCGGGCGCGCGCGGCGACCTCGAGGAACGCGTGACCTCCATGCTCGCGTTCTTCGCGCGCAACCCCAATGTCGTGCCGTTCTTCGAAGAGGTGCACAAACTTCTCGACACCGACGACACCGCGTCCCGGTCGATCGCCACGGCCTTCAAGGTGCCCATGGCGGAAGAGCGGTTCCGCTGCATCGGGGCCACCACCGATCGCGAGTATGCGCGATTCATCGCCAGCGACGACGCGATGAACAGCCGCTTCCGCAAGATCCTGATCCAGGAGCCGTCGGAGGACGACGCCTGCGAGATCCTCCGCAACTCCATGTCGCGCCTGCTGGGCGACAAGGCCCGGCGCATGGAGGTGCAACTCAGCGAAGACGCCATCCGCACCGCCGTGAAGGTGACGTCGATCTACCAGAGAACCGACAAGCTGCCCCGCAAGGCCATCGCTCTTCTGGGCGAGACCATCGGGGAGGTGGTTTGGCGCCTGTCGAGGGTGGACGCCGAAGACCTGGATCCCCCGCCGTCGCGGATCATTTCGGGCGCGGATGTGCGGCGTCGCTTCAGCACGGTGACCGGCATACCCGTCAACGACCTGGACCAGGACCGCGCGGACTATTTCCACAACCTCGACCAGCGACTGAAGGCGCGCGTGCGCGGACAGGATTCGGCGGTGAGCGCGGTGACCCAGCACCTGGCGCTCTACGGAGCCGGCTTCGTCGATCAGCGTCGGCCGCGCGGCCGGTTCCTGTTCGTGGGGCCGCCGGGCGTCGGCAAGACCGAACTGGCGCTCTCCCTGGCCGAGGAGGTCATGCGCGACCGCGGATCCCTGATCGTCTGCAACATGGCCGAGTACGCCAAGGAAGACGCGCTCAACAAGTTCATGGGCTCGGCGCCCGGCTACATCGGCTTCGGCCAGACCCCGACGATCTTCAGCAAGGTGATGATGCGGCCCTACTCCATCGTCGTGCTGGACGAGTTCGAGAAGGCGCACGCCGCCCTGGCCAATCCGCTGATCAGTATTCTGGACGGCAAGGCCGACGACTCCCAGGGCCGCTCGATCGACTTTTCGCAGTGCGCCTTCGCCATGACGTCAAACGCCTTCACGCAGCGCGACGTGGCGGCCGCGACCCTGATGGTGCGTCTGCACGCCGGGTTCGAAATCCCCGGCCTGGCCGAGCTGAAGCTTGACCGGCACGTGGACCTGGCGGGCGCCGCGCAATATGTCGCCGAGCTCAACGACCTTCAGGTCAGCGAGCTCCTGGCGATGCTGGGCGGCCCCGACGACGAAGGGGTTCGCGCGCTGCTGGTCGCCCAAGGCGGCATCTGGACCCAGCCGCTGGTGGACCGGATCGACCGGGTCGTCGTGTTCAACGCGCTCGACCAGGCCGCTCTCGACGGCATTCTGGCCCGCATGATCGAGGAGCGCGGCAAGGGCGCCAGCCGCCCCCTGCCCAGCGCGCTCGGCGAGCCCGAAACCCGCGCGTCCATTCTCGCCCATGCCACGGGCCGCGACGGCGCGCCGTCCGCCCGCCGGCTGGAACGAAGCCTGCTCGCCTGGCTGACCGTCCACGCCTTGGGCGGCGGGACCTCACCCTTGCATCAAGCGTAGTCAGTGTTGATTGGGATCGGAAATCAAAATGGCTGAAGAATTCAAGACTTTTCTTAATCAACACGAAATCGACATCAATACGCTTTCCCGCATAAAGCATCGCATATTCGTGGTCGGGCGCTTCAATAAAGACCCCGTCGACCCGGATAGCGAGGTTCAATCCTACCTGTTCACAAATCGACCTCAAAGCCAGTTGAGCAAGGACTATATCGGCCTGTTCAACAAGAAGTACGGCCTGAGCTTCGACAACTTCGTCCGCGCCCTGCAGCCCGCGATCGCCGAAGAGGTGACCCATCGGCGCATTCCGATGGTCAAGCAGGTGATGCCGTCCAACGCCGGCGCCGAGCAGGGCACGGTGGTCATCGACACCTGGAACTACTTCTTCCGCCGGGCCGCCGCCAACTCGACGCAGCGGGCCTTCCAGCCGGACGCGGATGGGCTCGAGGCCGACCTGCTGGCGTCCAGCGATCCGGACAAGGGGCGATCGATATACAAGCAGATCCGCCGCAACCTCGACGTCCTCTGCCAGTTCCAGCCGCGAACGCCGGAGCTCGTGGAAGTCTTCAGCGAACTCCTGGGCGCGGCGAAGATGTCCAACGACCTGCCCGCCTATGCGTCGGGCGGCGCCCTGCCGGGCGGCTTCATCGAGGAACTGATCGACTTCCTCTATTCGCCAGACCTCAACACCGATTTCCTCACCGTGCCGGAGTCGGGCGAGGATCTTCTCGCCGGGCGCCTGGACCTGAACGACGAGGTCTGGTCGGACCTGCGCACGAACGCGCGCGCCCGCAGCAGCCTTCTTCGCATCGTCACGACCTTCCGCAACGTGCTCGTCGGCAGCGCCGACCAGTACGAGATGCGGATAACGGGCGGCGCGACCGTCTTCCAGAAGACCAAGGACCTCCTCGCCGCCAAGAAGGACCTCCTGAAGGACTTCGCCAAGGCGCGCGACGCCTACAACTCGCTCAACCAGATCGTCCGCAGCAAGGTGCTGATCTCGATGGTGCTGGAATGGGTGTTCAACGCCCACTACCAGCTCGAACCCGTCCGGGCGAAGAAGACCGACACCGAAAAGGATCAGGTCGTCGCCGAACTGATCAGCGGCAAGATCGAGAGCAGCCTGGTGGCCGCGCCCATCCAGCGCGCGACCGAGGAGGAGCGGCACCGCTTCCGCAAGGAGCTGTCCGACAACTTCGAAAAGGTCATCCTGGCGGTGCTCGCCGAAGACCGTCGCGTCGACGACCTGCTGGCGGCGCTCTCGCCGGAACTGCGCGAGGTCGCGACGGCCCTGCGCAGCAACGCCGAACGTCTCGAAGTGCTGCGCGCCATGGCCGGCGCGGGCGACAAGCGGCCGTTCATCCAGGCGCAGAAGTCCGTCATCGTGGACATCCTGATGCCGGTGCTGAACCAGACGCCGATCTTCGACGAGTTCGATCTGCGCATGATGGTGCGACGCGAGGTGCAGGCCGCCTACCTCGTCGCGGTCGCGCTCGACGACGCCTCGCAGGCCGCCATCCGCGAGCTCGGCGAGGAGTACCTGCCCAAATATCTGAGCAACATCGACAAGAACTCGCGCACCATCCGAAACGCCGCGCACATGCAGAAGGACCTGGTGCGCCTGTTCATCGAGCGCATCTCCAATCCGGACATGGCCGACCGGATCATCGAAGCTCAGGAGATGATCGGTCGCGCGATGACCGTGATCGACAACACCACCGCCGAGCGGGGCCAGGGCCGCAGCATCAGCAACATCGCGCCCTATTCCGACGAGACCGTCATCGTCACCACCAATACGCCCGCCAGCCATAAGATCTCGGACTCGGTGGCGAACCTGGCGGTGAAGGTCGCAAAGGAGACGATCAAGGCTGAAAACGCCGTGGAAAAAGTCGTGGAAACGGTGGGCGCCGCCAGCGCCAAAACCCAAGGAGCGGAAATCGGGCGAGCCCCGTCGGCAAGCCGGGCGCCCGCAGGCGGCGGCGGCGCGGGCGGAGAGGCCAAGACCTCCCAAACCCCGCCCCCCGAGAGCGCCGCCCCCTCCGAAGTCAAACCGCTCCGCGAGGAGAACGCGCTGACGAACAGGACGGACTCTGTCGTCGCCGACTTCCTGGAAAGCGTCCGCGCGACCGCCCGTGAACCCACCAGCGCCCTGACGGAAGACCAACTCGCCAGTTTGCGCGAAATGGTGAAGGGCAACGACGACCTGACCGAGATGGCGGACGACGCGATCCGCAGCTTCCACCACATCCTGCGGATCATCTACGAACGCTACACCCACAACCAGGGCAAGACCGAGTTCGTCGGCCAGGTGCAGCGGATGACGCTGGCCAATGTGTTGCTCAACAACAAGGAGACCCTGGGCCTGGGCAAGGCCTGCAGCAATCTCTACGCGATGCTGCTGGACGCCGTGCAGAACATGGATCCGGAGAACCCCGATCCGCGCAAGTTCATCCGCGACATCTCCCTCACGCGCTATTTCGACAACGACGTCCTCGAGAAGGTCGAGCGGCGCAAGCTGGGCGTGACGGAGCTGCGCGAGACCCTGGCCTATCAGGGCGACGACAGCCTGCGCAGCACCGTCAGCTTCATGTCGGAACTGCGCGGCGTGAAATATCTGATGGACATCGTCCAGCACGACTCCCAGGCCGAGGTCGTCGTCGTCAACGCGACCGCCGGCGAGTTCCTAAACTGGCTGCGCAACGACAACGTCGACGGAGCGGACGCCAAGTTGCGGCTGCAAAGCGCCTTCGTGAAGAAGGACGAGGAACACGACGTCACCGCCTGTCCCGGCCTGATCTACATGACCGACAGCGCGTTCGGTTCCGGCGACGGGAGCGATGGGCGCAAGGGCTACAAGGAAGCCTGGCTCGATTCCCTCAAGCAGCTGCCGCTGGAGAACGGCAATCGGCGACTGGTCCTGCCGCCGATCTGCCTATCGACCGGCCCGCAGAGCTCCAATTGGGAGGCCGATGGCATGGCCCTGGCGAGCGCCGCGGCCGGGTCCGGATCCGACGGCGGTCCCGTTCCGGCGCCCGTGCTCATCGTGGGCCCCTCGCCGGATCTCAATCCGAAGGGCGACTCGTTCCCCACCTATCTGCCCGCTGGCTATCTGTTCGCCGCCCATTTCCTCTGCAAGCCCGAGCAGAAGATCGACAACCGCGCCGTCATCCCGACGGGCGAAGGCCGCTTCCAGGTCATCGGCGCCGGGGTCGGCCAGATGCGCAAGACCCTGGACATCGTCATCTGGGGCGATGGAAGGGACAGGAGCCACGCCTTCGCGGTCGACTTCTATCTCTACATCCTGCTGAGCGTGCTGGCCTCGGCCGTGAACAACAAGGCCACCACGCGCCCGACGGCGGAATCCTTCTACCCGTTCTTCACCGGCCGCGAACAGGCGGGGATCGCCGCCAACCGCCACAAGACGGGCGCTCCGCTGGATCCGGCGCTGATTGGCGAATACCGGGATTTCTCGCTCTCGATGCAGGACGGCGAACTGGTCGTTCTCCTCAAGCGCGGCGCCGAGTCCGAGACGCAATCGGTCACCATCGACGACGTGAAATGGTTCCGTCACGCGATCCGCAAAGCCGACCTGCCCGATCTGACGGGCCAGGTGGCGCAATTCGCCAGCTAGGGGGAGTAGAGACGATGGCGCTCAAAGCCACCTTCAACGGAATGAGTTTCGAAAACATCGAAGGCTACCGCATCGCCTGCCGGCTGACGCCCGGCGAGGGGTTCGGCACGAATTTCCATGTCTACATCGACGAACGCAGGCAGGCGAACAAGGCTTTCACGCAGGACGTCAAGGTCAGCGAGAAGGGCGACAACATCATCCAGCCCGTGAAGGGCACGCTCCAGATCTCGGATGTCGATCGCAGCTACGAATTCAAGAACATAGAATTGAAGCGCGCCCACATGGGGGCCACGCGTCGCGAGCGGACGCGGTACTTCGAGTTCTCCTACGATCCCGACGACACGGACCGGGGCGGCGCCTCGCCCATCACGATCGACGGCCGCAAGTCCACGCCGCTGGAGCCCGGCGGCCTGGGAGCCGACTACATGGCCGGACTGGGCCCAAGCCGGCATCTGCTGGGCTTCAAGGCCTATGTCGCCGCCGGCAGCTCCACCATCGTGCGGTTTTCGAACCTGGGCTGCCTGCCCGACTCCTTCCTGGCCAAGGTCGTGGAGCTCTGCCGCGGAATCGCGTCCAGCGAGGAACAACTCGCCGCCTTCCAGGTGAAGTTCTCGCAAGGCGACCTGGCGGTGAACCACGAGAACGTCGCGGCCATCTATGTCGATGAATCCTACGGCTCGTTGCTGCTGGAGCCGTCTGTTTCGTTCGAGGACATCATCCAGCAAACCAGCGCGCGTCCGCTGTCGATCGAACGGCTGCGCGCGCCGGAGCCCCTCGCGAACGAATTGCTCGAACACAATATCGTCAGGCAATTCAGAGGGCAGGAAGCCGTGCCCGGAACCGTGGAGACCGCCACCATCCTGTTCAAGGGCGGCGGCATCTACGCGGACCTCTCCGTGAAATAGCAGCGACATGGAGCTCTGCCTCACCCTGGAATCAGGCGGCGTGCTGCCGGTGAGCGACATCCTGCTCACCCGCGCGCTGGCGTGCCCCGTGACCTGGACGTTCCGGGTCCACCTGCCGCCGGAGAGCCTGGGCCAGCGCGAGAGGGCGCTCGTCCAACAGGTCCGTCGCGCCCTGGCGGGAGGCCCCTGCAAGGCGACGCCGGGGTGGGTGAACGACGGGGGAGCGACCGAACCGCTGGGGCCGGCGGTCACGATCGTATCGGCCGCCCGGCCTACGAGCGCCGAGGTTCGGGCCGAAGCCAATCCGATCCGCGCCGCCCATAGCCTGGACATCGTTGCCAACGGCACCCAGCCGGATCCCCGGCCGGATCCCTTCGTCCCCCGGCGACGCGTGCACAAGGTCACCAATCTCGATGAGCTGATCAGTCGCTTCGAGCATGTGGCCACGCCCGTCAGCGCCCTGCAGACGGATCTGGCGCGCGTCACCCTGCCGGACGGCGCCCACGCCTCGATCATCCAGGACGGCGTGTCGGATTGGATTTTCCTGCACCACATCTTCGACGAAGCCCGGTGGCTGACCCGGAACGAGGCCAATTGGGTGCCCCTGACCCTGGTCGGCGGCGTCAGCCAGGCCACCGAGGGGCGCTGGGTGATCACGCCCGGCCTGAAGAAGGCCTACGAGGCCTGGAATTCGATCCCCAAGCGCACCGTCTCCTACGCGGAGGGCGACACCGAGGACGGCGTGGGCGAGACCACGTTCGGGCGGCTCCTGAGGGGCGAACGCGTCACCGCCTTTCCGACCGGCGAATACCCGTGCGTGGTCGATCATCACCCCCAGCGCCTCCTCGACGCGGCGCGGTGGAAGACCTGGAGAACGCAGGACCTGCCGTGCTTCAACGCGGACGGCGGCATGATCTACCGGATCGAGGATCGACTCTCGATCAGCCAGGGCGCGCTCTCTTGCGACAGCCGCGCCTACGCCCTGCCGCCCGAGGCGCGGATCGCCGGCCCCGAGGCGCCGGGACGGCTGCGCCCCTGGACCGGGCTGGGCGTCGTCCAGGAAACGTCCCGTGACGGCCCTTGGCTGAAAGTGCAGCTGCCGGGTTTCGAGGCCAACAACGACGTCGTCGATGTCCGGCTGGGGACGCCCTATTCCGGAAAGAACGGCCAGCGCGGCCTGCACATGGTTCCCGAGACGGGCACCGAGGTGCTGCTCAACTGGACGGGTCGCTTCGACAATTCCGTCATCCTGGCGGGAAACGTGCGCTCCCAGGCCGCCGAATATCCGTCGCCGTCCACCTATCTCGAAGCCGAGCACAAGGCCCAGTACGCCGACATCCACGTCGTGAAGGTGGGCGACACCACCATCGACTCCAAGCTGGCGGTGAAGGTCAAGCAGCAGACCGACCTGACCAGCGCCCGCCCCCTGCAGGTGAAGGCCAACGGCGCCGACCTGACCCTGCGCGACGGCATCGTCTATACGGGGCGCAGTTGATGGCCCGCACCTGGCAAAGCTGGCTGATCCCCGGCCCCGAGCCGATCCGGGAGGGCCTGGAAGGCGGGCTGCGCGAGACCTTCAGCCTCTCCGACAACGTCAAGTTCGACCCCCGCCCGACGGCGTCGCTCGATCTGCACGACGGCCGATGGGCGCTGCGAACCGAAAGGCGAGACGCGTTCTTCCAGGAACTGGGTCGGCTGCTGAAGGCGGCCGACGACCGGGGCGTCCTGGCGATCTCGTTCGCGCCGATCGAGCAGTTGCGCAAGCTCGGCCTGGGCCAGCTGAAACACGACACGCGCCGATATCTGGTCACCTGGGAGGGCGACACCCTGGCGCCAGGCGGCGACCCCTATGCCCGCAGACTGGTGCGCATCACCCGCGCCGGCTCCAGCATCGCAAGATCCCTCCTTGAGACGCAGATCGCCAATCTGGACGAACCGGGCGCCTCGCTTCTGATTCTCGATCCGATCCGTGTGGAGATCGAGGAGGACGACGCAGCCGGGATCGAGGACGGCCTGGAATCCGACGGCAGGCTCTGGATGCTCCCGCCCGTCCGCGGCCGGCGACATCCCTTTCGCCGCCGCCCTAATCGCGAGGCCTATCCGGACGAGGGGCCGACCACCTATTTCTCGGACGAGGAGCAGTCGTGCCGGCTCGCGGTGCGGGGAACGCTCGCCGGCGTCGCCCCGTCCGAGACCGAACCGACGGCCATCAGCCTGGGCCGGATGGTCGACGACCCGCTGTTGCGCGACATCCTGATGGAAGGCGGTGCGGTCCGCGTGACGGCGGGCGCGGACCGCAGGACCGGGCTGGCGCTCGACCTCTGCATCTCCCCCTCCCCGATGGCGGCCGTACGCGCCGCCTTCCTTCGGGGCGAGTCGCCGCCGCCGCCCCCATGGGCGAACGAACTGGCCGTGCAGGTGCGGCGCGATCTCGAGACCCTGTTTCCCGACCACCCCATCCAGGCGGTCGAGTCTCCGGTGGACTGGCGGCTGCCGGAACCGACGGTGGCGCCAGGACTGGTCAACCAGCCCTGGGGCTGGGCGGTTCTTGAGCGCGTGCGCGATCAGGTGGCGCTCGAGGACGAGATGGCCGGGCGCCACCTCTACGCCAACGTCCTGCAGCCCACCAATGTCGGCGCGCAGTACAACAACGACCGGGCGCTGGAGCTCTATCTGGCTCGCTTCTGGCGTCAGCCGTGGAGCGAGGCGAGCCCGGCTTGGAGGCATGCCTACAGGGACGTCCACTGGAAGGCGTTCGGCCCGCCGGACCTTTCGACGCCGCCGCCGGAGACACCGGAGATCCGGCGGGCGCTGCTCGGCGACGTCGAGCAATGGGCCAGGGCTTTCTCGCACACCCTGGTGGGCCAGGCGCCGGCGCGCATCCGCTTCCGAGGCGCGCCCGACGCCGATCAGATGCTGCACTGGCGCCTGGTCTATCCGCTGGGCACGGCTTTCGAAGCCCAGACGCTGGTCCTCGACGGCGGCGAGCGATCACGCCTCGACGCCGGCTATCTGGTGGCTTGAACCGATCATGTCCTGGAGATCCAAATGCTAGGTGATCGGAGGTGGCCGGCCTGGCATCCGCAACACGAACTCGGCGCCAACGACCTGCTGGGGCTGGAACAATACCTGCTGGCGCGCGGCAATCTGGCCGAGGAGGATGCTAGCGGCGTCAGCATGCTGAGCTGGCCCCACAGCTTGCAGATGACCTGGGCCGCGGACCATCTGGCGATCACCGCCGGGCGGCTGAAGGGCGTCACGCCCGCAGGTGATCCCGTCGTCGTGGAGGCCGCGCTCAGCACCCGACTGGGAGGGTTCGACAACCAGACCGTCGAAGCCCTGAGACAAGCCGAGATCGACATCTGGGTGGACGTCAACGCCCGCGCGACCACCGCCGACGACGGGGTCGAAGCGACTTCGCACGGGGATGCGCCGCTAAAGCCCGACGGGACACCCGAGCGGCCCCTGCCTGAAAAACTGCAGCTGTCCGCCGCGTTCGCCACGGGCAAGGCTCGGATCAGGCCGTTGCGGAGAAAGGATCCGGCGGAGGCGCGACCGCACAGTCTCTATCTGGGGCGCTATCGATGCGCGGACCAGCTCGAACTGGTCGACCCGCCTTTCGTGCGCTGCCTGGGCGCACTGGAGCCGCGCAACACCAGTGAAGCCTGGAAGACCTGGATCGAACCCTTTCGGGAGCGGCTGGACGCCCTGGCCGCGCAAGTCCTGGGCGCTTCGGGCGAAAGCCTGATGGCGCAGGAACTGTTGCGCGTCGGCTTCGAATGGCCTGCCTTGCCCATTCCCGCCCTGGCGCGCCGGCTGGCATTCATCAAATGGCTGGATGACCGCCGGGGCGGTCTGCCCGCGCCCGATTTCGCCGCGGCGTTGCGACCGCTGGACTGTTCCGACCTGACTGGCGCCGATCTGCCCAGGGCCCTGGCGGACCTGCTGCCCGTCGCCGTACGCACCTCGCCCCGGCCGGCGCGAGAGCCCGCTCAGCCCTCCCCCACGCCTTCCTCGGACTCGGTCGGCCGCCTGATCGGCGCTCTGGCGGCCCATCGGATCAACTACCACGCGCCGCTGGAGGCCCTGCAGGATTGGCGGGCTCAGATGGCCGGGCTGCAGGACACGCGGATCGAGAACGCGACAGCGGAGGCGCTGTTCGCCGCCCTGACCCAGACGGCCAACGGACTGGACGCGTCCGTCGGCCAGTCCGTTTGGGTCCAGTCGGTCATCCTCCTGACCGCCGCCTGCATCGAGGCCTCGGCGATCGCGGTGGCGCCCAATTCCCTGCTCAACGCATTCAACGGCGTCCCCGGCGCGACCGCGACCGCCAAGGCCAGCGCCGTGCTGTCGACCCTCTACGCCGGCGAGGCCCGCGAAAGGCAGGCCGGGCCCATCGCCTTCCACGCCCTGGCCCAGGTGGCCGGTTCGGTGAAGACGCTGCAGCCTTCGCCGAAGGATTCCGTCGCGCCGTATTTCCGGCGCATGGCGGAGGGGCGGCTCTCCTCGGGAGCACGAAGCGCGATCGGCGCGCAGAACAATCGCGCCTTCGACTATCTCAATCGCGTCCTGTCGGCCGGCGGAGCGCCCCTCCAGGCCCGGGCCCTGGACGCCGCGCCATGGGACGCCGCCCCGCTCCCGTTCCGTCAGAACGGACCTCCGCCTGCGGACGCCGGCGCGCTCGGCGATCCGATCGCCATCACGCTCATCGGGCCGGAAGGCGGCGGCAAAAGCGCCCTGCTGCACAGGCTCTGTCGAGACATGGCCACCGCGGCGCAGGCCTGCGGCGTCGTCATCGACGGCCAGCCCGCCGAGAGCGGCGGAGGCCTTCGTGTCACCGGCGCGCTGACGCCGCCATCCGGCCGGTCACGCCCGTTCCACATCCAGGAAATTCCCCTCCCGGCGAACGGCGCGCGCGGCGCGGATCTCACCATCCTGGCCATCGACCCCGCCACGATCGACGCGGGTCCGGCGCAACTCGAACCGCTGCGCGCCGCCATCGACCAGGCGCTCGACCAAGGCGGCAGGATCGCGATCGCCTACACCAAGGCCGACGAGTACGGCGTGGTGACGCCGCCCGACCACCTGCGCATCGTCAAGCGCGAGCACGCCGTGCTCATGCCCCAGCTCGAAAAGGACATCGCCTGGGAAACGCTGGTCCGCGTCCGCAACTCCGGCGTCGTCAAGCTTTCCTACGTCAATCTCGGCGCCCAGGGTCCAGCCGGCGGCGAAATCGCGCCGACCCGGGCCTGGGTGCTGGGGCAAACCCGGCCCCTGTGGGAACGCCTGTCGGCCCATCGCGGCGGCGGCGGCCTGACGAACGCCTATTTCGTCAGCGCCGCGCCGTTGGATCCCCGATTTGATCGTCCCGCCGACCGCGGCCTTCTGCAGTTGCTGGTCGACTTCTCGCACGTCTTCTCCCGGGGGACGCCATGAGAGCCCAGATCGACCCGGACACGATCTGCCCCCGCTGCCTGCAATCCTGCTGGGATGGGTCGCGGTGCCGGGACGACGCCTGCGCCTTCGACGGTGATGCCGAGCAGACGGTGAACCAGTTGCCGCCCGGCGTGATCCTGAACGAACGGTTCTTTGTCGGCTTGATCCTGGGGCGGCCCGGCGGCTTCGGCGTGACCTACAGAAGCCTGGATCTGACCAACGGCGCCCCGGTCGCGATCAAGGAGTATTTCCCACGAGAACTCTGCGGCCGCTCACGGTCCAGCGACACGATCATTCCCGGCGCGGGGAAATACGGCGACTACTACCAGCACGGCCTCGAACAGTTCCGCCGCGAAGCCAAGCTGCTCATGCAGATGGAGCACGCGGCCGTCGTAAAGGTCATTGCCTTTTTCGAAGCCAACAACACCGCCTATTTCGTGATGCCCTTCGTCGAAGGCATGACGCTCGAGGAGTATATCGAGGGCCAGGGCGGCAAGATCGATTTCGAACTCGCGGTTCGAATGCTTAGCCCGGTCATGGATGCGCTTCGGTACACGCACCGCCGCGGGCTGACGCACCGGGACGTGAGTCCCTGCAACATCTACATCACGACGAAGCCGAACGTGGTGCTGCTCGATTTCGGCGCCGCCCGCTCGCGCGACGCCCTTCGGCTCACGCGGCTGGAAAAGGCCGGCTTTTCCGCGCCCGAGGTCACATCCGGCGGCGTCCAAGGCCCCTACAGCGACATCTATAGCCTGGCCGCGACCCTCTATTGCATCTGCGTCGGAGACGAGGTCCCCACGCCCGTGGCCAGAGGGGACGGCTTCGTCCTCAAGCCCCCCAGCGCCCAAGGCGTGAAAATTCCGAAGACCGCCGAAGCCGGCCTTCTGCGCGCCCTGTCGCTACGCGCCGAGACGCGGCAACAGTCCATGGAGGAGTTCCGCGCCGCCATAACGACTCAACAAGCCACGCCGCAAAACGTCGGATCGATAAAAAAGAAAGAAAATAAGAACTTCTTCGATAGTTACAGATATTTAATATTGTCGTCGCTCGCCGTCGCTTTGATAATATCAATTATATACATATCTACAAACATTTGAACTCCAACAAACCTTCATGGGGATTGCAAATGCTCAAGAAATGCTCCAACGGACACTCATTCGACGACCAGGAAAACACATTCTGTCCGGAATGCCCGATTGAAGGGATCAACCCCGATCACCTGAGGCAGAAGCCGAGCAGTCCACGCGCGCCCGATGCCGGCGGCGTCGGCAGGGCCAGCGGCGTGGAGCGATCGGGCGACGCCCCGGCCGGCGGCGCGCGGCCCAAGCGCGAGCGCACCGTCACCAAGGCCTATTATCCCGGCCTCGGCGATCCTCCCTCCGCGGGGTCGACCGCGCCCCGGACCCGGCCCAATCCGGTGGTCGGCTGGCTCGTGGCCCATGACGGCCCCGCCCTGGGGCAGGACTTCCGCATCCACTGGGGCAACAACGCGATCGGGCGCGACCCCGACCAGCACATCAGCGTCGCGGCCGACGAGACGATCCACGGCCGCGAGCACGCCTTCGTCGTCTACGACCCCAAGAGCAACCGCTTCTACATCCGCCCCGGCACCCAGCCGGGCCTGGTCCATCTCAACGGTGACGTCGTGATGCATCCGATGGAGCTGAGCCACCACGACCGCATCGGGCTCGGGGAATCCGAGTTCACGTTCGTCCCCCTTTGCGACGGCCAGTTCTGGTGGACCAAGAACAAGGAAGAGGGCGCCTGACGTGAAGCTGCTCGCCCCGCTCCTGCTGCTATCGCTGACCCTCTCGACCGCTGCGTTCGCGCAGGAGGCCAAATCGGCCCTGCCACCGGCGGCTCCGTCCGCGCCGCCCTCCCAGTCGTCGCTGCCCCAGCCGTCGCCCGCCCAGTCTTCGTCCGTCCAGTCGTCGCCCCAGCGCGTCGTGATCCAGCAGGTCGTGACCGCCGCCCCGACGATGACCTTCTTCGTCGACATATCGGACGGGTCGGGCAAGCTGATGACGGACCTGTCGCCGGACGCGGTGCAGGCGCGGGGGCCCAAGCCGACCAAGGTCACCGGGCTTCGCCCGATGAACGACGCCGACGGCGTTGCCTATATCCTCATGCTCGACGCATCGGCCTCAGCTATCAGCGGCTCGCCGCAGGTTCAGTCGGCGCTGAAGCACTGGATCGACACGCTGGGCGACGCCGATCGTGTCGCCGTGATCGCCTTTGGCGACGAGGTCAAGGTCAAGCAGGAGTTCACCAACGACAAGAGCGCGCTGGCCAGCGCCGTCCAGGTGACCTCATCCGACGGCCACACGGCCTTCTTCGACGCGGTGAACAAGGCCGCCGACCTGGCCTTCAGGCGCGGCAAGGATCTGCCCGCGCGACGCGTGATCATCGCCGTCAGCGACGGCCGCGACGACGAGCCGACCTCCGGCCTCAATGAGGACAGCGTCCGCGCCACGCTGGGAAAGACCGGCGTGCAGCTCTTCGCGATCGACGCCGGCGACACGCGCCGCCGCGCCTGTTCGAACTTCCTGATCGCCCTGGCCACCGGCACGGGCGGGCAGTGCGTGCGACTGACCGGCAACGACGCCCAGGCGGCGATCGACGAAATCCAGGCCACGATCAAGCACGTCCTGGTGCTGGACGCCGAATGCCCCGCTTGCGTCGTCAGCGAGACCTATCCCTATCAGGTGATGGCGGGCGTCGAGCCGCAGGCCCAACAGAGCCCCCTGCACGACGTCACCATGGAAGCGCCGCCGCGACCGCCGCCGCCGCCGCCCCTGCCCCTCTGGGTCTGGATCGCCGTCGGGGCCGTCGTCCTGCTCGTGCTGGGCGGCCTGGCGACCTGGCTGCTGTGGCCCAAGAAGCGACCGGTGTCCGTTCGGCCCGACACCTGGAGCGAACCGGCCCCGATGGTTTCGCCCCCCGCAGGCGGGCCGCCGATCAACGCCAGGCTGGAGCTGTACGAGATCGGCAAGCGCAGCAGTCCCCATGAAGCGGCCCTGGGCGACCGCGTCGTGCTCGGTCGGGACGAGAGCTGCCAGATCGTGATCCGGGGCGATCCGCACGTCGCCGGGGAACAATGCGAATTCACGTGGGAAGGCGGCCACGTGGTCGTGACGAACCTGTCGCCGGACATGCCCATGCAAGTGGCCGGCAGCCAGTTGATCGGCTCGCGGCGGATCCCCAGCAACGAGCAACTGCAGGTCGGCAGCATCCCGATGCGCCTGATCATCATCCCAGCGGAGCAGGCCTGATGCACAAGGTCGACCTGGCCATCAAGCAGCATTGCGGATCGAGGGACGAGCAGCAGGACGCCGCCGGCCGCGACGATCCCGACTCGCCCGAAACCGAGCATCGCGGCACCCTGGCGGTGCTGTCCGACGGCATCGGCGGCATGAGCAACGGGGCGGGCGCCGCCAGGACCACGGTCGCGGCCTTCCGCGACAGCTATCGCCTCAAGTCGCCGGAGGAAACCGTCCAGACAGCGCTGCGCCGCGCCCTGAAGGCGGCGAACGCCGGCGTTCTCCAGTTCGCCCAGACCAGCGGCGCGACACGCGGATGCGGCGCCACGGTCGTGGCCGCCGTCATTTGCCGCAACTTCGCGGATTCGCGCTACGAACTGTACTGGGTGTCCACCGGCGACAGCCGCGCCTACCTGCTGCGCGATGGCCTGGCGTTCCGCCTCACGATCGATCACGCCTTCGGCGAAGACCACAAGCTGGGCGCCAAACCCCAGACCGAGCGAGAGGTCGAGCCGGCGGAACTCACCAGCTTTATCGGCCTGCCGACGGAGTCCCTGCGGATCGACGGCAACCGCAGGCCGTTCTGGCTGAGGCCGGGCGACTGCGTGCTGCTCGCGAGCGACGGCCTCTATGGCTCGCTGGACGAAGCCGAGCTCGCCGATGGAATCCGGCAGGACCTGGGCGCGGGGTGCCAGCATCTGATCCAGCTGGCCTTGAACCAGCATCTGGAAAACCAGGACAACATCACCGTCGTGGCCATGCGTCCGGCGACCGAGACCTCGCGAAAGATCCTGTCGATCGGGAGAGCGCTCGGATGACGCAGATGTTCGACACCGCCGGCCTCTCACGCGACGGGGGACGTACGGTCAACATGGATTGGTGGGCCAGCGCGGAAGCCAAGGGCCTGACCTGCTGGGTGCTCGCCGACGGCCTGGGCGGCCACGCCAATTCCCAGGTCGCCTCGGAGTTGGCCGTCGAAACCGTCTTGAACGGTTTCCGGGACAAGCCCCGCCTCGACGCCAAGGCCCTGACCGAACTCTTCGACATGGCGAACGCCGCCGTCCTCGCCAAGCAGGCCGAAGGGCCCGAACTCAGGGACATCGGCACCACCCTGGTGGTCCTCATCAGCGACGGACGGCGGGCTGTGTGGGGCCACGTCGGCGATTCACGGCTCTACCTGCTGCGCCTGGGCGGCGTCGCGACCCAGACCCGCGACCACGCCGCGCCCAACGGCGTCCTGCTGAAGGCCATCGGGTCCAAGCAGCTCAAAGCCGACATCTCGGGGCCCCATCGGCTCTTTCGTCACGACGCCTTCATGCTGTGCGTCGACGGATTCTGGGAAAAGCTGCGCTCAGGCGACACGGCGGGTCCCGTCGAAATGGAGATCGATCACGCCAAGGCCACGAGCGCCGAGTCGTGGCTGGCGCTCCTGGAACGGCGCATCTTCGACCGCATCGACGAGCGCAGCGACAACTACACGGCCGTCGCGGTCCAGGTGATCAATCGCGACCTCAAGCTTCCGCGCGAACCCGGCTGGTGGCGGGACACCCGCGCCAAGTCGCACAACTGGTCGCCGCGCGACGTCGCCATGGTGAGCGCCGTCGCTCTGATTTTGGCGATCGGGCTGGGCACGTTGGTCTATTTCAATAGCATCGTCGATACGATCGAGTACTCGCACTGGAAAACAGCAGTAAAAAGTCAGAACTTGGTGAAAATATCGCACTTCAAGGACAGAACAAATAAGCCCTCAAAATCCGAATACAGTAAAACAGTGAACGACATATGTCGCAGCCTTCTGGTGAAGGCAAAAAATTACGACAACGCAGCAACTGGCTTAATCTTCTCGCATTGCCCCACAACCTATGCAGACGAGCTACGGAAGCACGAGAAGTCCATCTGGATTGAGGAAAGGCCTGACCAGCCCATAGCTGACCCCGCCGAAGTGGTTGAGACCGAACCGAAAAGTACGGGTGGAACCACGTCCAAGTCCACGCCCCGGGCGCAGAAGGCCGACCAAAGCACGACCAAAGCGACCGCCAGTTCCGCCGCGGTCCTGCAGACACGCGGCGAAGGGTCGTCCGCCACGGAGCCTAAACAGCCACCGGGCGTGGAGCAGGCGAGAAGTGCGCCGGCCCCATCCGCGCCCGCCGCGCCGTCTCCCGCCCCCGCGCCTCTCCCCCCCGCGCAGGCCTCCCCCGAGGTCGGAAATGGAGACAGCAAGGAAGACCGCGAAGTCGCCAAAAATGAGAATGAATGCAGACTAGCAGGAGGAAACAATTGGGACAAAAATAAAAGGCCCAAGAAAAAGAGATGCACGAAGTAAATCGTAAATTATTGTAAAAGTAAAGACGAATCAATATTCAGAAGAACTAAATTCGAAAACTGCAATAACACAGTACATTAAAATCCAAAATTCAAACCCAAGCCCAAGGAACGGCGAATGGCTGCGGCGTTGAAAGCGGAATGTCCGGGATGCTTTGAAGCGCCGCCAAAGGACAGCGAAGCCTGCGGGTGCGGCTACGGCGCGGAGGTCGAAAGCTCGGCCAGCATGCTGCCGCCCGGAACCCTGTTGAGCTCGCCCGACGGCAAGCTCAGCTACATCCTCGGCCGGGTGCTGGGAACCGGCGCCTTCGCCTTCACCTATCTCGCCCGGACGGTGGACGGCAACGAGCGGGTGGCGATCAAGGAATACATGCCGCGGCAGTTGGCCGGCCGGATCGCCAACAGCACGCTGGTGCGTCCGGACTCCAAGGAATCCCGCCCCTATTTCGACCATGGGCTCAAGCGCTTCCTCCAGGAATCGGAAGCCCTCAAGCAGTTCAAGCACCCCAACATCGTCGAGGTCCTCGCCTTCTTCGAGGCCAATGACACGGCCTATCTCGTGATGCCCTATTACGAGGCGATGACGCTGGCCGACTATGTCGACACGCACGGCGCCCTGCAGCCCGACGCCGCCACCCGGGTCATCATCAGCATCTTGGACGGCCTGCGCCATGTGCATTCGACCAAGGTGGACGGGCGGCGCTGGACGCACCGCGACGTGAAACCCGAAAACGTGCTGCTGCGAGCCGACGCCACACCGCTGCTGATCGATTTCGGCGCCGCGCGCACCGAGGCCATCAACGAAAAGCGCAAGCTTTCGGTCGTCCTGACACCGGGCTATGCGCCGCCCGAGCAGCACGTCCCCGTCGAACGCAGCGACGGCCCCTGGGTCGACGTCTACGGCTGCGCGGCGACCCTGTATTTCACCCTGACGGGGGAGAACCCCGTCGATGCGCTGGTTCGCAAGGACGCGGTGGACCGGCGGCAGGCCGATCCCCTGCGGGCCCCGCACCAAGTGAAGTCCACGATCAGCCGGCGGCTTTCACACAATGTCGTCCGGGGCTTGGCGCTGGATTTCCGCGAACGCCCACAGGACGCCGACAAGTTCACCAACCTGCTGCACCTTCGGCGCCGCAGCCTGGGGGAGATCATCGGCGAGACGCTGATCCTGCTCAAGGGTCGATGGACATGGCGCATCATCACCGCCGCGGCCGCGCTGACGATCATCTACCTGTTCGCGCGCGTCGCGGACCTCCAGCAGCAACTCACGTCGCAGAACGCCCACGACGAGGTCCAGAGGATCCAGTTGACGACGGAGCGCGACGCGCTCCGCGCACAGGTCGCCGGCGTCCGCGAAACGGCGGAGAAGGCGGCTTCGGCAAAGGCCGAGCTCGAGACCCAGGTCGCCGCGGAGAGGGCCGAGACGGCTTCCCGCCTCGCGGACGCGGAAGCCCAGGCGCAAGCCGCGACCGAGCGCGCGGCGCAACTTTCCACCGCCAGCACGACTCCGCCGCCGGTGGACACGGGCTTGCAACGCGCCGCCGAGATCATCGCCGGAACGCGCCCGGTCCAAGTTCGCGGGGAGAGCGACGCCCTGGTTCGCGCCTTCAGCGCGACCATGACCGTACGCGGCAACGAGATCCAGTTCAGCAACCTGCGCCTGACCATCAATCCCTCGGCGGAGACCAGCGACCCCGCCAAGGCGATCATCCAGGCCAAACGCTTCAGGGCCTTCATCGTGGTGAACGGGCGCGGGACCAAGGTGACCAGCAACTGGATCTGCTGCTGGGACTACAAGACATCCGGAGCCGCGAGCTTCAGGGACGAAGACGTCGAGAAGATCACCGCGTCCTTCCCGTGCACACCGAACGACCTCGCCAGCGGCGCCTGCCAGGTCGGCCTTTATATCGGCGGCCCAGAAAGCCCGAGCGGCCGGGGAACGACCGCGGCGATCGTCCCCTAGACGCCCGATGCTCAGCTACCTCAATCACCGCGCCATCCTGAAATGCACGCACGGCGGCCAGGTCCTGCTGGTTCCGCCGCCGCTGCGGTCGCTCCACATCATGGGCAGCCCGGTCGTCACCGACTTCGACCTTCTGAAGGCGCCGATCATCGGTTGCCCCCAGATCGGCCCCGGCCTCAAGCCCTGTACGCGGTGCGTGATGGTCGTGACGGGGCGTGCGCGCGACATCTTCGTCGATTCCCTGGTCCCGCTGCTGGATACGCTGCAGGCGCTGACCGACGGTTCCGCGCCCGGCCTGGTCACCGCCGTCACCAATGGCGGCTCCAACGCCCAGCCCTTCGATCGGCAACTGTCCGCCCTGGCCCGCGCGGCGCTCCGGAAGGCTGCGCTCTGCGAAATCTGCGGGCCATAGCGCATGAGCCTGCTCGTCCTCAGCCAGGATCAGTTGCGAGCGCTGGGCGCGGCCGCCGCCTTGCGCGCACGACGCCAACTGGCCAACCAGCTCTCTGGACAGGACCTGAAGGCCAACCTCTCGCCTGACGGCGACACCCTGTCCCTGACGAACGCCGCCGGCCAGACCAGCATCGTCCGCTTCGCCGACGATCAGACGACCGTCGCCTCGCCGACGGGACGAACCCACACATTCGGCCATGACGCCGAGGGCCGCCTGAAAACGCTGGAAGATCCGGCCGGCGACCGGGTGACCTTCGAGCATGACGGCCCGCGGCTGTCGGGCCTGCGCCGCCCGGACGGCAGCCGCCTGGGGTTCGAGTACGACGCCGCCGGCCGGCTCTCGGCCATGCGCTATCCGGACGGTGCCGTCTTCGGCTTCCAGCACGACGACCAGGGACGGGTCGAGCGCGTGACCGACTTCGCCGGACACCAGCGCCGATACGAATACACGGACTTCGGCTGGCCGGCCCTCTTCGACCTGGGCGCCGGCCGCCAGACCAGCTTCATCTACGATCAGGATTGCGAACTGGAGGCCGTACGCGAACCCGGCCGGCCGGACCTCGGCTTTCGCGACGACACCGCCGACGGCGCGATGATCGTCACGCGCGGCGGGCGCGAACAGCGGCGCGTGCGGGCCAGCCAGACCAACGACGAGATCGTCCACGAATTTCCCGACGGGACCTGGACGCGCCTGGGCTTCACGAACGGACGCCTCGCGGCGGCGGCCACGCCCCAGGCGACGCTGCGACTGGAGTACGACGCCGAGGGGCGCCTGCTGGCCGAAGACCTGGACGGCGAGCGCGTGACCTACGAGCGCGACGCCGTCGGCGGCCTGACCGCCATCGTCGCCGGCGCGACGCGCATCGCCTTCCAGCGTGACGCCGACGGCCGCCTGATCGAGGTCCGCGACCCCCGGGGGCGAACCTGCCGCCTCTCCCATTCACCGGCCGGCGCGCTGACGCGGATCGATTACCCCAACGGCGTCGCCGTCGAGCGGACCAGCAACAACCTGGGACTGGTCGCCGGCCTGGCCGTGACCACGCCGTCGGAGCAGGACCTGGTCCGACGGAGCTGGACCTACGACGCCCGCGACCGCGTGGCCGAGGAACGCGCGGCCGGCCGCGCGACGCGCCGGTTCGCCTACGACCCCAACGGCCGGCTGCTGCGCGTCGATAGCGACCAGCCCGATCTACGCGAAGCTTACGACCTGGACGACCACGGGAACGCCGCCCAGGCGGACGGGTCGGCGCGCCAGTACGATCTGGCCGAACAGATCCGGAGCCGCGGGCGCGAGACGATCGAGCATGACGACAACGGCTGCGTCACACGGTGCGAACTGTCGGTCGGCCCCGCCACACTGCGCCACGACGCCGCCTCCCGCCTGGTCGAGGTGGTCACGCCGGACCACCATGTCCGCTACGACTACGACCCGATCGGACGGCGGACGGGCAAGACGGTGACCGCCCGGGACGGGACGCCGGTCTCGGCCACCCGCTATCGCTGGGCCGCCACCCTGCTGCTGTCGGAGGTGACGACGCGGCCGGGGCGGGACGACGAGGTGTGCGAATACCTGCCCGCGCCCGACCTGGGCGTCCACCTGGCGCGACGGATCGACGGGCGCGACGTCTACATCCATCACGGTCGACGCTGGGAGGCGCTGGCGGCCACCGACGCCCAGGGCGTCGCGGTCTGGCGGACCGACTATTCCGCCTTCGGCCGCCCGCGCCTCGAGATCGACACGGCCCCCCAGCCCTTCCGCCTGATGGGCCAGTACGCCGATCCGGAAACCGGCCTGCACTACAACCTGGCCCGCTATTACGACCCGGGCCTGGGCCGCTTCCTGTCGCCCGACCCGCTGGGCTATGCGGGCGGCAGCTGGAACCCCTACATCTACGGCGACGGCGACGCGCTGAACCGCGTGGACCCGACGGGCGAGTTCCTGCCAGTGCTGCTGGCCGGGGCGGCGGGCGTGGGGGCGGTGATCGGCGGCGGCGTCGAAGCCTACCGGCAGCACAAGGCCAACCCCAACGCGCCGCTGGACTGGAGCAAGATCGGCAAGGAGGCGGCGATCGGCGGGGCCGTCGGCCTGGTCGGCGCCGGCGTCGGCGTCCTCCTGGCGCCGCTGGCCGCCGCGATCGGGACCGGCGCCGCCGCCGTGATGGCCGCCGGAGCGCTGGTCGGCGGCGTCTCCAGCGCCATCGAAGCCTGCGCCGACGCGGCCCTGCACGGCCACGGCGTCAGCGTTCTGGACCTCCTGAAGGCGTCCGGCATCGGCGCCGCGATCGGCGCGGTCACGGCGGGGATGGGCGGAATCTTTGCGAACAGGGCCAGGCGGGCGGTCACCGGACTCGCTTATAAACGCGACCTTCCAAAGCACCTTGCCGGACCGGATGGCTTCAAGGCCGGGAAATTGCACGGCACTCACAATCAGGAAAACGCCATAGCGGCACTGCGCGAGAAAGGCGCCACCCATACGATCGAGCCAACATCCACTCATGGGATTTCTGAGCTGAAGTATCGCTACACTAACGAACGCGGTAAGGAAGTCGTTGGCCGAAAGACTGTTTACGATCCAAACATCCACAGCGACCAGCGCATGCTGGATAGAGCCCAAAAAGCCGGGGAAACCGCCTTTAAGCAACAGATAAAAAATCCAAATCGCGATATATTCGATATAAAGCAAGATGGCGTAACTATGAGAGTATACATTAGACCAGATAAAATTACAGGCGCACCAATCATCGATAACGCCCATCCGGTACCATAATCATGAAATATCTCGACGAAGCCTTTGACGGATTCCGATCGCAGATCGACGAAGATGCGGCGCTCAAGCTAGCGCTATCCTCTATTATTTCCGATCGCCGATTTGACGATCTAAGCCAACTTCTAGATTCACATGGCAATGTCGGAGGTCTTGAGGGAGATCCCGGATGGCTTCTCGAGCGACGGAGACCTGAAGATGCGACTGGCTATGATAGCTGGCCAGCAACGGCTTCTTTTCGAGCATTTGTAGATCCGGAAGGCTACGAGCTCGCATATCCGGAATTCTTTTTCGACGATGCTTCGTTTTGCGATTATCTAAATCTCATGAAGAAAGCTTCTGAAATATTCGATGATGTGGAAACAACCAACTTCCTGAACAACATGATCGGAAGAATTTCTTGATAATCTACAATATATTCGATGCCTCGGAGAAGGGGGACATTGTATCGATCCAATCAGATTTCGCACTTTCACTCTACCAAGGTGAGGCCGCTATTGCTTTGGCTGGCGCCGCGCCGTATCTCGTGAACGTCGATGGCATGCAAGAGGCCGCTGGCTCTCAAAACTCGCCGCCCCATTACGGGACCTATCTCGCCTGCCCGCTTCCGATCGAAGAGGTCCGCCATCACCTGCGGAAGTTCCTCATGGTCGCCCTGGAGGACGGCCGGCAGATGTACTTCCGTTTCTACGATCCCAGCGTGCTGAACACCTTCCTGCCCACCTGCTCGCGCGAGCAGCTGGCGCGGTTCTTCGGCCCGATCCAGGCCTTCTGGACCGACGCGGACGACGGCGCCGCGCGCCTCCGGTACACGCTGGACGACGACGGCGAGCTGGTGACCGAGACCCTCCCGCTCGCAGGCCCCTCGCGAACGCCGCCATCCGGGGCTAAGCTCCAACCCGGGCGCTAGCAAGGGAGGGCGGCAGCTTGAGCGCGAGCACGTCCATTCCGCTGGACGCCGGATCCCATGGCCCCTGCCTGGAGCGCCTGGGACAGCTGGGCGCCGTCGGCCGGGCTCATCTTCAAAGCGCCGACGCCAGGCTGAGCGCCGCGGACCTCCTGCGGCTGCCTTCACAATTGAACGCGGGCGGACTGGCGCGGCTGCTGGGCGGCGCCGTCGCCCTCAACGCCCTGGCCCTGCCCGCCTCGCTCGCGGCCATGCTGGCCACCACGCGGAAGGCCGGCCGGTTGTTCACCCTGCCGCGCGGCGGACCAGGCCCGGGCCTGGGAGATCCGCTCGCCCCGTTGCGCGCCCGCATCGACGCCCTGCGCAACATGGCGGCCCGCCGGCCGCCCGTCGATCCCGTCGCCGCCCTGCCGGCGTTGAACCTGATGAGCGCGACCAGCGTGTTCGAGCAGCACAGGATCAACATCTTCGCGCCGGGCGCCGGCGCGACCCTGGCGGCCTATGTCGAGCGCCTGAGAGCCGGCGACCTTCTACGCGGGCTGACCCGCCCCGGCGCGCCGCCGGACCTGCTGCGCGGGCTGGACCGCCACGCCGGGGCGGCGGAAGGCCTAAGGCTTCTGGAAGGCCTGCGAGGCGCGGGGCCGCCGGGAACCTCGCCGCTCCAATTCCTCCCTGAACGCATGCTTCAAGGACTGTCGGCGATCCAAGCCGGTCCGATCGGCCTGCTCAGCCTGGGCGCCGGCCGCCAGATTCTGCCCGAAACGGGCGAACTGGCCCGGATATCGGCGGCCGCGAGCATGATGGGGCTGGAGCGCCAGTTCGCGCAGACCGTGCTGCGCCTGGTCCCCAAGGGGCCGCGCGGCGCCCCCGCCGACCCCTTCGCGGCGCTGGACCGGAACGGGGTCTGCGCGATGCTGCGCGACCTGCCGGACCTGAAGGCCGCGGCCGCCGGAGCCTCGGCCACCCAAACGACAAGCCATGGACTGCAGGCCCTGCGTCGCGGCTACGGCGTGGACCTGCGCGAGGCGGATGCGGCGCCCAAGCTGGAGCGCGCCCTGGAACGCCTGTCGTCCGCACAAGCCTCCGTGCCGACCGCCTCGACGGACCTGCTGCGCAGCGAGCACGCCATCCGCGCCAACACGCTGGTCGAAGCCCTCACCGCCGCCGCTCTTCCTTGAATTTGACATCGGGACGCCGCGTCCCTACTTAACGATCACCGAGCGCGGCGAGATCGCGCCGGACGCCTGACCACAGGCTTCCAGTCTCCAAAGCTCGCGCTTAGCGCCAAGGGCTTGGAGCCAGACGGAAAATCCCCGCCATGCCCTTTTCAGATCGGCCGTAAGAGACGGCCAGCGTCGCCTTAAGGCCACGCATGATCCTGAGCAGGGCCGCGGCTTCGTTCCCGAAGCTTACGGTCTTCATGAAACGCTTGCGCCGCATGCGCTGCGTTCGCCGAGCCCTCACACGGTCCCGCGCTCAGAAAGCGCCGGCCAGGGCTCAAGACAAATCCAGAAAGACACTACGACTATGTTTTCCACTCAAACCCAATCCCAAGCCCTGCCCGCGGTCTATGTGACCGAGGCCGACTTCGAGATCCTCTCCAACCTGGCCGACGCCGCCGCCGGCCGCGCGCCGGGCGGCCGCGTGCTGGCTGACGAGATGGCCCGCGCCGTGATCGTCGAGCCCGGCGAGGCGCCGCGCCCGTTCGTGCGCATCGGCTCGCGGGTCGCGTTCCAGGACCTGTCCAACGACCAGACCCGCATCGTCCACGTCAGCCTGCCGCGCGACGCCAGCATCGACGACAACCGCATCTCGGTGCTCAGCCCCGTGGGCGCAGCCCTGATCGGCCTGACCGCCGGCGAGGCCTTCCACTGGACCGATCCCGAAGGCCGGGCGCGCGGCGTCCGCGTGCTGGCGGTCCAGGACTAGAAGCCCCGCTCCTCCAGCCACCCCTGCACCGCCGCCACCGCCCGAGACAGCAGGTCCGGCCGCTCGATGTAGTAGTGGTCGGCGTCCTTGATCTCGACATAGCGCTTGTCGGCGCAGCCCAGGGCGTCGAACAGGCGGCGGGCGTGGCTGGGGGTGCAGGCCAGGTCGGCGGTGTTGCTGATCACCAGGGCCGGGCATGTGATGTTGGCCGCGTTCAACACCCCGTTCGCCCGGCTCTCGTCATGGCTCCATTGCGACAGCCACGAGCGCAGCGTCGTGAACCGCGCCAGCCCCACCGGCCCGTCGTTGGCGATGCGCGGATCGCCCAGATAGCAGGTGTGCGGCCGGCGGTCGGACGGGTCCTGGCTCGGGTCGGTCCAGCGCACGTCGCACATGGTGCCGTAGACCACGAACGGCCGCTCCATGTCCGGATCGCGGGCCTTCAGCGCCGTCAGGGTCTCGCGGACCCGGGCGGTGATGCGGCGGTTGCGGGCCAGCTGGGCGTGGCGGAACACGGTGACGAACGCCGCGTCATACGGCGGCTGGTGAGGGCAGTTGGGGGCGTAGATGTCCAGGGCGGGGTCGCGGTCGAAGGGCCGGTCCTCGTCCAGGATCGAGGGGTCCAGCCATTCGGTCAGGGTCACCGAGCGGCTGATGTGGGCGGCCAGCAGCATCACCCCGTCGGCCGGCTGCAGCCCCGCCCCGACCAGATCGACCGGATCGCCGGCCGGGGTGTGGGTGATCGTCGGCTGCTCGGCCTGCTCCTGGTAGAACAGCGACAGCGAACCGCCGCCCGACCAGCCGCCCAGCACGACCTTCTTGTATCCGAACCGGGTCTTCAGGTCGGCGACGCAGGCCCCCAGGTCCAGCACGCACTTCTCCAGGATCAGCGCCGTATCGTTGCCGCGATACCGCGTGTTGCAATAGACGACGTGCCGCCCGGCCCGGGCCAGGGCCGTGACCAGCGGCAGGAACGAGCCGCCGCCGATCGGGTGGCTGAACAGGATCACGGTGTCGGAGTCGCCCGCCCCATGCTCGCCCGTTTCCGGCCGGATGCGCATGCACTCGACGAACACCTGGCCGTCGGGCCCGCCATAGGTCTCCTTCAGGCGGGAGCGTTCGGCATAGGCGTAGCCGTAAGGCTCGCGAACGACGCGCATCGAACCACTGGTCACTTGCCGCCCCTTACGTAACCTCGTTATCTGAAGGCTCAAGGACAGGAAATTGTCCCCGGGGAAGTCAAGCGCCCCAAACCCATCGCACGAGGGCCGCCGCCATGGCGCAGCATCCGACGGGCATCCACCACCTGGCCTTCATGGCCGGCGACATCAAGAAGCACATCGCCTTCTTCAGCGAGGTGATGGGCTGTCCGCTGGTGGCGCTGTTCGACATGCACGGCGTGCCGGGCGGGCTGCACGCCTTCCTGCGGATGAACGACCACAGCTACTTCTCGATCGTGCAGTTGCCGGACGTCGACAAGATCCCCGTGCAGCTGGGCGTCACCCACGCCGGCAACGGGGCCCTGCCCAGCGCGCCGGGCACGCTGCAGCACCTGGCCTTCCGGGCCGACACCGAGGAACAACTGCTGGCCATGCGCGACCGCATCCGCAGCCATGGGATCAACGTGCTGGGTCCGATCGACCACGGCATGTGCCGCTCGATCTATTTCGCCGGCCCCGACCAGATGACCCTGGAGGTCGCCGCGCCGGGCGAGCCGCTCGACGCCGCCCGCTGGGTCGATCCCGCCGTGCTGGCCAAGGCCGGGATCAGTCCCGAGGAAGCCGCGCGCTTCAAGGCCCCCGCCCCTTACGACGGCCCCAGCCCCGTGCCGCAGCCGGCCTATGCCGAGGACAAGCCGCACATGGCCTATCCGAAGAAGGCCTATCTGCAGATGTTGGCCGTGCCCGACGAGGTGATCACGGCGTCGGCTTCGTATGCGGAGCCGCCGGTGAAGGCGGGGGTCTGAACCCCAATCCTGTCATCCCGGGCGTAGCGAAGCGAAGACCCGGGACCGCCGGAAGCGCCGCGTTCACGCGTCGGTCCCGGATCGGCGCGCTACGCGCTTGTCCGGGATGACAGCTTAAGGGGTGTCGCTCTCCACGAACGCCTTCAGTCGGCCCAGCGTGTCGTCCCACTGGCGCGAGACGCCGTCGAGATAGGCGCGGGCCTCGTCGATCGTTTCCCGCCGCGCGGCGAAACGGCTCTCGCGGCCGACCCTGAGGCTGGCCACCAGGCCGGCGTCCTGCAGCACATGCAGGTGTTTGGTGATCGCCTGGCGGGTCAGGGCGGTGTCGGTCGACAGGGCCGCGATCGACCGCGCCTGGCCGTCGCCCAGCTTGCTGAGCAACGCCAGGCGCGTGCGGTCGCCCAAGGCGGCGAAGATCGGCGCGGGATCCGGCGCGCTAGGATTCAACATGGGCCTTGATGTTCTGGACCTGCTGCGTCCACCCCCCGTCGTTCATCCGGAAGGCCTCCTCGCGGCGATGGGCGGGGACCTTGTCGAAGCCGGACTCGATGACCGTCAGCCGCGTGCCGGCGCCGTTCGGTGCAAGCAGGAACTCGACCAGGGTCGGCTCTTCCTTGTCGTAGTCGACGTCGGGGTCGACGCCATAGGGATGCCAGGTGAAGGCCAGGCGCTTGGGCGGCTCGATGGCCGTCACCTTGGCCTTCCACGTCACGTGCTCGTAGCCCGGATGGGTGATCTGGCCCCGCGCCTCCTGGCCGACGACGAACGGGGCCTCCAGGTCGACCTTGAACCAGGTCCCGAATTCCTTGTGGTCGCTGACGGCGCGCCAGACGCGCTCGACGGGCGCGTTCAGGTCGATGGTTTTCTCGGTGCGGTCGGTCATGATGGCAACCTCCTGGTTGCTCATTCATGACTCCGATCAGGGAAAAGAGCAACCTTTCAGTTGCCATTGATTGGGGACAGGCGCATGCGCCTGTCCCCAGCCCTAGGTCTCGATCAGTTCGTATCCTCGGCCACCGGATCGGCCGCGGTGACCGCGCCGTCCTTGTTGGTGTCGTGGGTGACGAACATCCGCCAGCCGGAATATTCGAACTCGGCCGGAGTGATGCCGCCGCTCTTGTCAGTGTCGAGCACGCCGAAGCGGACCTCGGCCTGACGGGTCTGGCGCACGCGTTCCTCTTCCTTCTTCTCGGCCGTGTCGGTCGAGGCGGCCAGGCGCTTGGTCAGGCGGGCGGTGAACTCGCCGACATATTCGTCGTGCGACAGGGCGCCGTTCTTGTCGGCGTCGATGCCGGCGAACTGCTTGTCGCGGCGGGCCTTGAACTCTTCCTTGCTGACCGAGCCGTCGCCGTTGACGTCCTGCTCCTTGATGAAGGTGTCGCGGGCGTGCGAGGCGGCGAAGGCCGGGGCGGCGACGCAGAGGGCGGCGGCGGCCAGGAGGGCGATCTTGGTGTTCATCGAGCTGGTCTTTCTCAGCGCAGGGATTCGAAGGTCAGGGCGTAGGTGTAGGAGTGGCCGACCGGATCGGCGGCCGTCGGGGCCACGCGGTGGCGGGCCTGGATCTGGTAGACGCCCGAGCGGGCGACCTTGACCGTGAACCGGCCCTGGTCGTCGCTGACCAGGTCGACCGGCGGGGTCTTGGCGTCGGCGTAGCGGTCGTCGCCGGCGTGCAGGGTGATGGCCTGGCCCTTCACCGGCTTGCCGTCGAACAGCACCACGAACTTGGCGTCCTGGCCGGTGAAGATGCTGCTGGGATGGGTGACGGGCACGAACTCCAGGCCCTTGCCGATGGGCGCCAGGGCCGCGGCGTTGGGCGCGCCGCGCGTGACGTAGACGTCGGCCAGGGTCAGGCTCTGCATGTCGACCGGGGTGGTTCCGGCCGGGGCCTTGCTGGGATCCTCCAGGAACTCCCACTCGCCCTTGACCAGCACGGCCTTGGCGGTGCGGCCGGTGCGCTGGCCGGTGGTGACGCGATAGGTGCCGGGCTTGTCGGTGGTCACCTCGACCAGGGCCAGCTCGCGCAGGTTGACGGCGGTCAGCGGCGTGCGCGCGCCGTCCGGCCCGACCACCGCCCAGGCGTCGGACTTCATCACCACCTCGGGGCTGAAGAAGCTTTCGGTGAACGAGCCCTGCACGGTCACCAGCTTGCGGTCGGTGACGTCGAAGGTGCTGGGCAGCAGGTAGGGCGAGTGGGCCTGGGCCGCGCCGGCCAGGGTCCCGGCGAGGGCCGCGCCGATCGCGAAGGCGGCGAAGGATAGCGAACGGCGCATGGGCGGAATCTCCGGATGTGAGGAAGCGTCGCCGAAAGCCTTATTGCTAGTGATTCTAAGAATCAATCTCATTTAGCTTGACCGAGCCGTTCGATGGCCGTAGCTCGACCCCAACGAGATGCGAATGGTTCGCATCTATAGAACCAGACCCGGGGGTCTTCGATGTCTCGCTCCAAGCTCGCCAAGCTCACCTGCTTCGCGGCCGCTTCCGCCACCGCCCTGCTCTGCGCCCAGGCGGCGTTCGCGGCTTCGGGCGCGGCCGACGCGGCGCCCAGCGCTGACGCCGCCGTCGAGCTCGACAAGGTGACGGTCACCGCCACCCGCTCGGAGAAGAAGCTGCAGGACGCCCCGGTCACCGCCAGCGTCATCTCCGACCAGGACATCGAGGACGGGCTGGTCAAGGACATCAAGGACCTGGTGCGCTTCGAGCCCGGCGTCTCGGTGCGCCGCGCCCCCACCCGCTTCACCGCCGCCGGCGCCTCGACCGGCCGCGACGGCAATTCCGGCTTCAACATCCGCGGCCTGGAAGGCAACCGCGTGCTGATCATGGTGGACGGCGTGCGCGTGCCGGACGGCTACGCCTTCGGGGCCCAGAACATGGGTCGCGGCGACTATGTGGACCTGGACACCCTGAAGTCCGTCGAGATCGTGCGCGGCCCGGCCTCGGCCCTCTATGGCAGCGACGGCCTGGCCGGTTCGGTCAACTACTTCACCAAGGATCCGTCCGACCTGCTGACTTCGGGCAAGGCCTTCAGCCTGCGCGGCCGCGTCGGCTATGCCTCGTCCGACGAGAGCTGGACCGAAAGCCTGACCGCCGCCGGCCAGTCGGGGAACTGGGAGGGCCTGGTCGCCTATACGCGCCGCGACGGCGAGGGCCAGAAGACGGCCGGGACCAACGACGCGGCCAACACCGACCGCACCACCGCCAACCCCGAGGACAACCAGTCCAACGCCGTGCTGGCCCGGGTGGTCTACAGCCTGAACGCCCAGAACCGCTTCCGCCTGACCTATGACCACCTGGACAGCGACACCAACTGGAACGTGCTGAGCGCCATCGCCAAGCCGCCGCTCGCCGCGACCAGCGTGCTGGGCCTGACCGCCTTCGACAAGATGAAGCGCGACCGCGTCAGCCTCGACCACCGCTTCAACGGCGGCCAGGGCCTGATCCAGTCGGCCCAGACCACGGTCTACTACCAGAGCAGCACCACCCGGCAGTACTCGGCCGAGGACCGCAACACCGCCGTCGACCGCACCCGCGACGCCACCTTCGACAACGAGGTCTGGGGCGCGGCTCTCGAGCTCCACAGCGATGCTGTCATCGGCGGCGTGACCAACAAGTTCGTCTGGGGCGGCGACGCCTCGATCACCCGCCAGGAGGGCGTGCGCGACGGCACCGTCCCGCCGGCCGGCGAGGTGTTCCCCACCCGCGCCTTCCCGACCACCGACTACACCCTGGCCGGCGCCTATGCGCAGGACGAGGTCGCCTTCGGACCGGTGACCTTCTATCCGGCCGTGCGCTTCGACTACTACAAGCTGGAGCCCAATAAGGACGCCCTGTTCACCGCCAACGTCCCCGCCAGCCAGAGCGACAGCCACGTCTCGCCCAAGCTGGGCGTGGTGTGGAAGGCCACCGACCTGGTGACGGTGTTCGCCAACGCCGCCGCCGGCTTCAAGGCCCCCTCCCCGTCCCAGGTCAACAACGGCTTCGCCAACCTGGTCTCGAACTACATGTCGATCTCCAACCCCGACCTGAAGCCGGAGACCAGCGAGACCTTCGAGCTGGGCTTCCGCCTGAACCGCCCGACCTGGAACGCCAGCGTCACCGGCTTCACCGGCAAGTACGACGACTTCATCGAGCAGGTGCAGGTGCGCGGCACGTTCACCCCCGCCGACCCGGCGGTCTACCAGTACATCAACCAGTCCAAGGCCGAGATCAGCGGCGCCGAGGCCCGGTTCGTCACCGAGCTGGGCAGGGGCTTCACCCTGCAGGGCGCGGCGTCCTACGCCCGGGGCAATTCGGAGAACAACGGCAGGAAGGCCCCGCTGGTCACGATCGACCCGGTCAAGCTGGTGGCCGGCGTGTCGTACCGCGATCCGGCCGGCCGGTTCGGCGGCGCGCTCAGCGCCGTGCACTCGGCCAAGCAGTCGGCCGGTCGCTCGGGCGTCAGCTGCAGCGTGACGATCACCCGCCCCGCGCCCCTGCCGCCGCTGACCCAGACCGGTTCGGACTACTGCTGGATGCCGAAGGAGTTCACGGTGTTCGACCTGACGGCCTTCTGGAACGTCACCGACAACGTCACCCTGCGCGGCGGCGTCTTCAACATCACCGGTCAGACCTACGCCTGGTGGAGCGACGTGCGCGGCCTGGCCGACAACTCCGTCGTCAAGGACGCCTACACCCAGCCCGACCGCAACTACAGTGTCTCGCTGGCGGTGAAGTTCTAGAGGTTCTCGAGCCGGCGCTATCCCCTTCGGTCGGCTTGAGCCCGGGCCGCGATCATGTCGGTGATCGCGGCCCGTCTTCCTTTTGTGAAAGCCCTTTCAGAACAATGCGTCTTGGTCCCATGCCCCAGGTCGACTACGACCCCTGCCATGGACGCCAAGACCTCCGCCGAACGCTACATCCTGATCCTGCAATGCCCCGACCGTAAGGGCGTGGTCGCCGCCGTGTCCGGCTTCCTGGCCGACAACGACGCCTCGATCGTCGAGAGCAGCCACTTCAACGACGGCCTGGCCGACCAGTTCTACATGCGCACGGTGTTCCGCCCCGACGGCGCCATGCCGGGCGTCGACGACCTGCGCCGGGGCTTCGAGCTGATCGCCAAGCGCTTCGGCATGACCTGGGCCCTGCACGACGCGGGCGCCAAGCCCAAGGTGCTGATCGCCGTCTCCAAATTCGGCCACTGCCTGTTCGACCTGCTGCACCGCTGGCGCGCCGGCCTGCTGCCGGTCGAGATCGTCGGGGTGGTGTCCAACCACGAGGACATGCGCTCGTTCACCGAGTGGAGCGGCCTGCCCTATTTCCACCTGCCGACCACCAAGGCCAACAAGGCCGAGCAGGAGGAAGCCTTCCTCAAGCTGGTCGACGACCTGGGCGTCGATCTGGTGGTTCTCGCCCGCTACATGCAGATCCTGTCGCCGGCCCTCTGCGCGCGGCTGTCGGGGCGGTGCATCAACATCCACCACTCGTTCCTGCCCAGCTTCAAGGGCGCCAAGCCCTATCACCAGGCCTTCGAGCGCGGCGTGAAGATCATCGGCGCCACGGCCCACTACGTCACGACCGACCTCGACGAGGGCCCGATCATCGAGCAGGGCGTGCACCGCGTGGACCACAGCCACACCCCCGAAGACCTGGTGACCCTGGGCCGCGACGTGGAGTGCACCGTGCTGGCCCGCGCCGTGACCTGGCACGTCGAACACCGCGTGCTGATCGCCGGCGCCAAGACGGTGGTGTTCGACTAGACCGTACCTATATCCGAAGCTTCACCGAACAACGTTCGCGACAAGCAAGGGCATGGAATGGGCAAGATCGGACTCGCGGCGCTGTCGGCGCTGTTGCTAGGCGCGAGCCTTACACCCGCGTTGGCCGCCGAGCACTATACCGGCCCGATCATCGACACCCACGCCCACCTGCGCACCAACGACGGCAACGGCCTGTCGCCGGCCCATCCGCTCGGCACGGCGGCCTTGCGCGCCCTCGACCAGGCGGCCGGGGTCGAGAAGAGCGCGCTGATCGTCATCGCCCGCCCGGGCGACATGGCCGCCACTCGCGCCCTGAACGATGCGGCGATCGCGGCGGCCAAGGCCGATCCCCAACACTTCTACGCCATCGCCTCGGTGCATCCCGCCGACGGCGACGCGGCCCTGGCGGAGTTGGATCGCCTGGCCAAGCTGGGCGTGAAGGTGATCAAGCTGCATCCCAACACCCAGCGGTTCGACGTCGCCGACCCGGCCGTGGCCAGGGTGACGGCCAAGTGCGGCGAGTTGGGCATGGCCGTGCTGTTCGACAGCTTCAACCCGCTGGACGCCAACGAACTGGGCAAGCTGCTGATGCTGTCGCTGCAACAGCCCAAGACGGACTTCATCTTCGCCCACATGGGCTTCACCCAGTTTCGTGACACCCTGACCCTGGCTACGCTGAAGAAGCTGGGCATGGGCGGCAATGTCTGGCTCGACATCTCGGCCATCGGCACGGCCTATGCCGGCTCGCCGGTGCAGCCGGAGTTCGTCTGGACCTTGCGCCAACACGGCATGGACCATGTGCTGATGGGGTCGGACTGGCCGGTCGACACCCCCGCGACGGCGATCGCCGCCGTCCGCGCCCTGGGCCTGACGGCCGACGAGGAACGGCTGGTCCTGCATGACAACGCCGCCAAGCTGCTGGGGCTGAAACCCTAGACCGCAACCAACCCGTTGGCAGCCGCCACCGGCAGCCACAGGACCAGGTCGGCGATCACCGCGCCGGTCTGGCGGCCGCTGGCCTGGGCGGCGCGGGCGGCGGCGGCGTGGACGTCGGCGCCGTCTTCTCCGAGAGCTTCCAGCCAGGCGTGACGCCAAGCCGGCAAGACGTGGACGGCGACCCGCCAGCGGCTGCGCGCCACCGCGACCGGAGTGGGGCATGGCGGCGGCGGGTCGATCGGGCCGCCCTCGTCGACGGCGGCCAGCACCGGTCCCGGATCGAAGCCCAGGGTCAGCAGCCGCACGCTGTCGGGACGACGCAGCCGCGCGCCGGGCGTCAGCAGCAGGTCGGCGCCGGGGGCTGGTCCGGCCAGGCGCTCCACGCCAGCCGCGCGCTGCGCCTCGGCCCGCGCCCGGTCCAGTCGCGCGAAGTCGGCCGGCAGGGCCGACAGCGCGGCGGGCCCGTCGTCGCCGGGCGGCCGCGTGGCCTCCAGATAGTCCGCGAAACCCGCGCCCAGGCCGTAGAGGCTGGCGTCGGTCGAGGGCCGCGCGGCGATGTAGCCGGCCGCGAACAGCTCGAACACCTGCTCGCCGGCCAGGGCCCGCAGGCAGGGGAACTCGGCGGCCAGGCATTCCATCAGGCGGGCGCGGTAGCCGCGCGCGTAGAGCGTCAGGCGCTGGGCGGCGGTCAGGCGCTCGTCGCTGACGATGACCGCGTCCAGGCCCGGCGGCGCGGCCCGGCCCAGGATCGCGCCCTGCATCCAGTGCTGCAGGCCAGTCAGATGGGGATCAGCCATGGGCCCGCGCCGGCTCCGGTTCTCCGGCGGGCAGCCAGCCGTTCCGCGCCGCGCCCGCCTTGGCCAGCTCGGCCAGCAGGTCGGCCCAGGCAGGGATGTTGGCATCCCATTCCAGCAGGGTCGAGACCCCGCCGGTCCGCGCCTGGACCTCGGCGTAGAGCGGCCAGACCGCGTCCGGCACCGGAGCGTCGTGGGTGTCCATCAGGTGCGTGCCGAAGTCGCTGGGCCCGGCCAGGTGGGTCTGCACGATCCGTTCGGCCGGGATGGCGGCGATATAGGCCGTCGGGTCGAAGCCGTGGTTGAAGGCGCTGACATGGACGTTGTTGACGTCCAGCAGCAGACCGCAGTCCGCCGCCTCGGCCAGGCGGGCCAGGAACTCCCATTCGGGCATCTGCGAGACGTGGAATTCCAGGTAGCTGCTGGGATTCTCCAGGATCAGCGGCCGGCCCAGGCGGTCCTGCACGGCCTTCACCCGGTCGACCACATGGGCCAGGGCCGCCTCGGTCAACGGCAGGGGCAAGAGGTCGTGGGTGTTGATCCCCGCCACCCCGGTCCAGCACAGGTGGTCCGAGATCCAGGCCGGCTTGATGCGGTCGGCCAGGGCCGCCAGCTTGTCCAGATAACCTGAGTCCAGCGGGTCGGCGCCGCCGATCGACAGCGACACCCCGTGCATCACCACGGGCCGATGGGCGGCCACCACCTCGAGCACATGGGCGGCGTAGCCGGCGTGGTCGAGGAAGTTCTCGCTGATCACCTCGAACCAGTCGACGCCCCAGTCGGCGGGGGCGGTCGACATCAGGTGCGGGAAATGCGGCTCGCGCAGCCCCACCCCGTCGCCCAGGTTGGGCAGGCCGAGACGCGGGGTTGGTCGGGAACGGGCCATTAAGTCGACGGCGGGAAGACGAGGCGCAGGTTGTCCGGGGCCGGAGGATCGGCCGGAACCGTCTTGCCCCGGTTGGCCATCACCAACTGGTAGGCGCGATAGGCCACGTCGTGCACCTTCTCGCCGCGGTCGTAGGTCATCGGTTCGCCGAACGCCACGGACTGCCAGCCGTCGTTGCCCTCGCTGCCCTTCTCGAAATCATAGAGCTGCATCTGGCCGAAGGCGGGGAACACCTGCGAGGCCGAGATCGGCACCGCGCAGCCGCCGAACCCGCCGCACTTGTTGTCGCTGGGGGCCGAGTACAGCTTCTGGGGCGGCAGGCCGCAGCCGCCGCCGACAGGGGCGCCGGCCCCGCCGCGCACCACCACCGCCGAGCCGCAGTTGCCGCCGCCGCCGATCGGCTGGACAAAGCCGCAGCCGCCCTGGGCGTGGCAGTTGTTGGACCCGCGGCAGGTGTGGAAGATCTCGACCGCGGCGCAGGTGTTGTCGCCCGTCCCGTCCAAGTCCAGCGCCTGGCACGAGTGGTACAGCTTGTTCGGCGTGGCCGGGTCCAGGCCGATCGACAGGTCGGGCGTCATCCCCAGCACCGCCCAGGCGATCGACATCCGGTCGCCCGACCCCGCCATCGACGGGAACGGGAACAGCACCGGCCCAGTGGCCGGCGGGCTCCAGTAGTCGTTGAGCACCGTGGTCACCCCGGCGATCGCGCCGATCACCGCCTGGCTCAGCAGCGTGTGGCTCTCGGCCCGGGCGGCGGGTTCGTTCAGGGCGTTCAGCGCCGCCGCCAGCTCGTCGGGGGTCGGCAGCTTCAGCGGGTTGGTGGGATCGTAGTCCGGTCCCTGCAGTTCCTGGGCCGTCCAGGCCTTGTTTGCCTCCAGCCACATCGGCCAGGTGACGACCTGGGGCAGCAGGTCCGCCACCTTCTTGAACCGCTCGTAGTGGTCCATCGGATCGTTGTCCGACCGCGCCACGGCGTCGGCCGATGGGATCTGGGTTCCTGTGTCGTCATAGCTGGGATAGTCGGCGCGCAGGGCGGTGTTCGACGGCTGGTACTTGGGCTTGACCGCCTGCAACAGCTGGGGCCGCCGCTGGATCTCGCTGCCCTCGCCCTGGTCGGTGATGGCGTCCATCATCGAGATCATCTGCTCGAAGGCGATGGCCTGGTCGGTGGTGGCGATCGTGGTCTCGAAGCCCATGAACTCGCGCATCGGGTGGCCGGGCGAGGAGAAGTTGTTGAACAGGTCGTTCTGCACGGCGCTGGCCGTGAACATCTCGTCCCACAGCGTCGTGCCGTCGCTGTAGGTCAGGCTCAGATAGTCGTAGTAGCACTGGTACATCCAGCCGATGGTGCCGAACGGCGGCAGGGGATCATCGGTCGTCCAGTCGGCGAACGGCGCGGCGGGGAAGTAGTCCTTCTCCTTGCCCGGCTTGATGTTGGCGCGGGCGTCGGCCTCGGGCTGCTCGATGGCGATGAACAGCCGCAGCAGGGTGTCGGACAGCGGCCCGACATTCACCGGCACGTCCTCGTGGTGGATCGTGTCCTTCAGGTCGATGATGTTGGGGATGATGCTCTTGGCCGGGCCGTAGCAGGTCCAGCCGTGGCGATCGTCCTGCAGGGCGGTGTCGGTGAAGCTGGGGCTGACGCCCAGCACCGTGGCCATGTTGGCGGCCATCTGCAGGTGCAGCATCTCCTGGATGAACACCGAGAACACCAGGTTGAAGGCCTGCTCGTTGGCGGTGACCGGGTTGGCCGAGGTCTTGGAGCCGGGCCACAGCCGGCCCTTGTAGAAGGCGTTCCCCTGCCCCGTGATCGCGTGCATGCCCTGGATCGAATAGAGGCTGGTCATGTAGAGCGGGATCGTGAACAGCTCGACGTCGACCGCCGCCTGGGCGATCAGCCGCAAGGCCGTCCTGTCGGTGTTCTTGAGCGCGGGATCGCGCGGCGCCTGAGCGCTGGCGCTGAGGGTGCGGGTCACGGCGTCCTCCGAGCTATTCCGGCGAACGCCCGTCGAGGGGCGGCCGGCGCAACCGGGACGACTCGACCCGGCCGGACATCATCTTAGGTTGCGATGCGGCCAGATCAACACTCAAGATTGATCTGGCCGCGAAGTCGCTACAGCAGGATGTCCGACGCGGCGAGCGTGCCGGTGACCTTCAGGGCGATCACGAAGTCGGCCACCCCGTCGCCGTTCACGTCGCCCGAGACGTGGTAGTAGCCCGAGGCGTCCGGGGCGGCGATGATCAGCTGGCCCGCCACGCTGGAGAAGCTGGTCACCACCGAGAAGGCGTCGTTGGCGCCCGTGCCCGAATTGGCGTCGATGCCGGTCAGGTCCAGCTTGTCGGCCTCGGCGCCGCTGAAGTCGAAGATCAGGTCCTGGGCGAACGGCGAGCTGTCGGCCGGAGCGGTGTAGACGAAGCTGTCCGCGCCCGCGCCGCCCAGCATGAAGTCGGCCCCGCCGGCCCCGGTCAGGGTGTCGTTCCCGTCCATGCCGTACAGGATGTCGTTGCCCGCGCCGGCGACCAGGGTGTCGGCGATGTTGGCGCCAGTGCCGTCGCCGACCATCACGAAGGACTGGGTGGCGCCGCCGCTGGCGATCACGTCGGTGGCCTTCAGCGAGGTGCCCGAGACGGTGATCACCGACTGGAAGTTCCCGCCGGCGTCGGGCGCCGAGTAGATGAAGGTCGTCCCAGCATAGTGCGCGATGGTGACCTTGCCGCCGTCGATCGCCGAGATGTCGATCTTGTCCTGGTTCGAGGTGAAGTCGATGACGCTGTCGTAGGCGCTGAAGTTCGAGTTCGAGATGGAGTCGTACCGGAAGGTGTCATGCGCGGCGCCGCCGTACATGATGTCGGCGCCGTCGCCGCCGGTCAGGGTGGAGTCGGTCGTGCCGCCGACCAGGACGTCGTCCCCGGTGCCGCCCGCCAGGCTGTCGCTGCTGACGCCGCTGCCGCCATGGCTTCCGTCGTCGCCGAACATCGAGAACTTGACGCCGTTGCTGACGATCAGGTCCGAGGTCCTGATGTCGCCGAAGACCTGGATGACGCTCGAGTTTCCGAGGGCGCCGAAATAGATGAACGTGCTGGCGCCGAACCGCGCCAGGATGACGATGCCGTCGTCGGCCGCCGAGAGGTCCAGCTTGTCCTGGCCGGTCTGGAAGTCGGCGATCACGTCCCAGTGCAGGATGGGCGAGTCGCCGTCGTCGTAGACGAAGGTGTCCGCGCCCGAGCCGCCGATCAGGAAATCGCCGCCGCCGCCGCCGCGGATGGTGTCGTTACCGCCGGCGCCGTTGATGCCGTCGGCGCCCGAACCGCCCGTCAAAACCTCGCCGAATGACGAACCGTTGAGAGTGAAGCCGAAATTGGCCACGCCGGTGACGATGTCGCCGACCTGCAGGCCTTGACCCAGCAGCTTGATCTGGCCGTCCGCCGTGCCGTCGCCGTTCTGGTCGATGTACAGGATCTTGTCGGTCCCGTCCGTGCTCAGGGTCAGCGTGGTCGAGCCGGTGATCAAAGGCGTCAGCCGCAGCGTGTCCGAGCCGTGGGTGAAGTCGGTGATCGTGTCGAAGGCGACCATCGTGCTGTCGCCGATGGCCTCATAGGCGAACAGATCCGCTCCGCCGCCGCCTGTGATGGTGTCGGCCCCGCCCTTGCCCGTCAGGTTATTGGCCGAGGCGTTGCCGATCAGGATGTTGGCGTTGGCGTCGCCGGTCTCCGAGCCGGTGACGGTAACCGTCAGCTGGGCCGTCGCCGAGGCGCCGGAAGGATCCTTGATCGTGTAGTCGAACTTGTCGGTCACCACCTGGCCGACGACAAGGCCTTCGTAGTCGGCCTTGTAGGTGTACGTGCCGTCCGGATTGATCGTCAGCTTGCCGTAGGCGCCGTTCACCACCGTGCCGCCGGCCACGACGGCCTGGTCGACGTGGGTGGTGTTGAAGGCGACGTTGGTCACCGTCAGCGTGCCCAGCGCGTTGTCGATGTCGCCGTCGTTGGTGCGGACCGAGTCCACGGTGGTGGTCAGGCGCTGGGTCACCGACTTGGCGTCGTTGGCGGCGGTGGGCGCATCGTTGACGTTGGCGACCGCCGCGGTGGCGGCGCTGGTCTTGCTTTCCGCCGTGCTGCGCAGGTCGGTGTAGCTGACGACCACGCGGATGGTCGCGCTGACGTCGGTGTCGCCCAGGGTGTAGGTCGCCTGGTCGGTTCCGACATTGACGAAGCCGCTGCCGGCGTTGCGCTGCCACTGGTAGTGCAACGGACCCAGGCCATCGGCGTCGGCCAGGGGCGAGACGTTGGCGGTCAGGACCTGGTCTTCGGCGACCGTGCCGGCGATCGTCACCGTGCCGGTCGGCAGGTCGTTGACGTTGGCCACGGCGGCGGTCGCGCCGCTGGTTTCGCTTTCGAGCACGCCCTGGCCGTCGGTGAAGCTGACGGTCACGCGGATCATGGCGCCCACGTCGGCGTCGCCCAGGGTGTAGGTCGCCTGGTCGGTTCCGACGTTGACGAAGCCGCTGCCGCTGTTGCGCTGCCACTGGTAGTGCAGCGTGCCCAGGCCAGCCGGATCGGCCAGGGCCGAGGTGTTGGCGGTCAGGACCTGGTCCTCGGTCACCGTGCCGGTGATCGTCACCGCCCCGGTGTGCGGACCATTGGCGGGAAGGACCGTCGAGGTGTTGGCGCTGGTCGCGGTTTCGGCCGTGCCGTAGTCGTCCGAATAGGTGGTCACCACCCGGACGACCGCGCCGAGCTCGGCGCTGGTGAGCGTGTAGGTGGATTGATCCGCGCCGATGATGTCGACGAAGCCCGAACCTGTATCGCGCTGCCACTGGTAGTACAGGACTCCCAGCCCATCGATGTCGGCCAGGGTCGAAACCACGGTCAGGACCTGGCCCACGTTCGACGCGCCGCTGATCGATACCCCGCCTGTGTGCGGATCGTTGACGTTGGCGATCTGCGCCGTCGGGACACTGACCGCGGTTTCGGCGAAGCCTTGCCCGTCGGTATAGGTGATCGCCACGCGGATCTGGCCTGGAACGTCGGCATCGCCCAAGGTGTAGGTCGACTGGGTGGCGCCGACGATGTTGACGAAGCCGCCGCCGAGATCGCGTTGCCAGTGGTAGTGCAGCGTCCCCAGGCCGTCGGCGTCGGTCATGGTCGAAACGGCCGTCAGGACCTGGTCCTCGGTCGCCGTGCCGGTGATCGACGCGCCGCCGGTGTGCGGGTCGTTGACCCCGGCGATGGCCGTGGTCGCCGCGCTGGTGACCGCTTCGGCCGTGCCCTGCTGGTCGACATAGGACACCACCACGCGAACCGTGCCGGCCACGTCGGCGTCGCCCAGGGTGTAGGTCGCCTGGTCGGTTCCGACATTGACGAAGCCGGCGCCGGTGTTGCGCTGCCACTGGTAGTGCAGCGTGCCCAGGCCGTCGACGTCGACCAGTGACACCGTGCTGGCGGTCAGGACCTGGTTCTCGGTCGTCGTGCCCGTGATTGAGACGCCGCCCGTCGGGGCGTCGTTGACGTTGGCGATGCTCGCGGTGGAGGCGCTGGTCGCCGACTCGGAGAAGCCCTGGCCGTCGGTGTAGCTGATCACCACCCGAACGATGCCGCCCACGTCGGAGTCGCTCAGGGTGTAGGTCGCCTGGTCGGTCCCGACATTGACGTAGCCCGAACCGACGTCGTGCTGCCACTGGTAGTGCAGCGTGCCCAAGCCGTCGATGTCGGCCAGGGTCGAGGTGGCGGTGAGGACCTGGTCTTCGGTCGCCGTGCCGGTGATCGACGCGCCGCCGGTGTGGGGATCGTTGACCCCGGCGATGGCCGTGGTCGCCGCGCTGGTGACCGCTTCGGCCGTGCCCTGCTGGTCGACATAGGCGACCACGACCCGGATCGTGCCGCCGACGTCGGCGTCGCCCAGGGTGTAGGTCGCCTGATCGGTTCCGACGTTGACGAAGCCGGAGCCGGTGTTGCGCTGCCACTGGTAGTGCAGCGTGCCCAGGCCGTCGGCGTCGGCCAGGGGCGCGGTGTTGGCGGTCAGGACCTGGTTCTCGGTCTTGGTGCCCGTGATCGAGACGCCGCCCGTCGGGGCGTCGTTGACGTTGGAGATGCTCGCGGTGGAGGCGCTGGTCGCCGACTCGGAGAAGCCCTGGCCGTCGGTGTAGCTGATCACCACCCGGACGATGCCGCCCACGTCGGAGTCGCTCAGGGTGTAGGTCGCCTGGTCGGTCCCGACATTGACGTAGCCGCCGCCGACGTCGTGCTGCCACTGGTAGTGCAGCGTGCCCAGGCCGTCGATGTCGGCCAGGGTCGAGGTGGCGGTGAGGACCTGGTCCTCGGTCGCCGTGCCGGTGATGCCGGCGCCGCCGGTGTGGGCGTCGTTGACTCCGGCGATGGCCGCGCTGGCCGCGCTGGTGACGCTGTTGGCGAAGCCCTGGCCGTCGGTGTAGCTGACCACCACCCGCACGATCCCGCCGACATCGGCGTCGCCCAGGGTGTAGGTCGCCTGGTCGGCCGCGCCGGTGCTGACGAAGCCCGAACCGGTGTTGCGCTGCCAGTCATAGTGCAGCGTGCCCAGGCCGTCGGAGTCCGCCAGGGTGGCGGTGTTGGCCGTCAGCACCTGGTTCTCGGTCGGCGTGCCGGTGATCGACGCGCCGCCGGTCGGGGCGTCATTGGTCGCCGAGATCGCGGCGGTGGACGCGCTGGTCGCCGATTCCGCCGTGCCCTGGTCGTCGGTGTAGCTGATGACCACGCGGACCACGCCGCCGATGTCCCCGTCGCCCAGGGTGTAGGTCGCCTGGTCGGTCCCGACATTGACGTAGCCGCCGCCGACGTCGTGCTGCCACTGGTAGTGCAGCGTGCCCAGGCCGTCGTTATCGGCCAGGGTCGAGACCGCGGTCAGGACCTGGTCCTCGGCCGCCGTGCCGGTGATGCCGGCGCCGCCAGTGTGCGGATCGTTGATGTTGGCGATGGCCGCGGTGGAGGCGCTGGTCGCCGACTCGGCGAAGCCCTGGCCGTCGGTGTAGCTGATCACCACCCGGACGATGCCGCCGACGTCGGAGTCGCCGAGCGTGTAGGTCGCCTGGTCGGTCCCGACATTGACGTAGCCGCCGCCGACGTCGTGCTGCCACTGATAGTGCAGCGTGCCCAGGCCGTCGATGTCGGCCAGGGTCGAGACCGCCGTCAGGACCTGATCCTCGGTCGCCGTGCCGGTGATGCTGGCCCCGCCCGTGTGCGGATCGTTGACCCCGGCGATCGCCGTGGTGGCGGCGCTGGTCAGCGCCTCGGCCGTGCCCTGGCCGTCGGTGTAGCTGACCACCACGCGGATCGTGCCGCCGACGTCGGCGTCGCCCAGGGTGTAGGTCGCCTGGTCGGTTCCGACATTGACGAAGCCGCTGCCGGTGTCGCGCTGCCACTGATAGTGCAGCGTGCCCAGGCCGTCGGCGTCCACCAGGGACCCGGTGTTGGCCGTCAGCACCTGGTTTTCGGTCTTGGTGCCGGTGATCGAGACGCCGCCCGTGGGGACGTCATTGACTTGGGTGATGCTCGCCGTAGAGGCGCTGGTCGCCGACTCGGAGAAGCCCTGGCCGTCGGTGTAGCTGATCACCACCCGGACGATGCCGCCGACGTCGGCGTCGCTCAGGGTGTAGGTCGACTGGTCGGCCCCGACATTGACGAAGCCCGAGCCCACGTCGTGCTGCCACGTGTAGTGCAGCGTGCCCAGGCCGTCGACGTCGGCCAGGGTCGACACCGCGGTCAGCACCTGGTCCTCGGTCGCCGTGCCGGTGACGCTGGCGCCGCCGGTGTGCGGGTCGTTGACCGCGGCGATGGCCGCGGTGGCGGCGCTGGTGACGCTGTTGGCGAAGCCCTGGCCGTCGGTGTAGCTGACCACCACCCGGACCAGACCGCCCACGTCGACGTCGCCCAGGGTATAGGTCGCCTGGTCGGCCTCGCCGGTGCTGACGAAGCCCGAACCGGTGTTGCGCTGCCAGTCGTAGTGCAGCGTGCCCAGGCCGTCGGCGTCCGCCAGGGTGGAGGTGTCCGCCGTCAGGACCTGGTTCTCGGTGGCCGTGCCGGTGATCGACGCGGCGCCGGTCGGGGCGTCGTTGACGGCCGCGATCGCCGCGGTCGCCGCGCTGGTCGCCGATTCCACCGTGCCGCCGGCGTCGGTGTAGTAGATGACCGTGCGGACCACGCCGCCGACATCGGCGTCGGTCAGGGTGTAGGTCGCCTGGTCGGCGCCGACATTGACGTAGCCGCCGCCGACGTCGTGCTGCCACTGGTAGTGCAGCGTGCCCAGGCCGTCGACGTCGACCAGGGTCGAGACCGCCGTCAGAACCTGGTCCTCGGCCGCCGTGCCGGTGATGCTGGCCCCGCCGGTGTGGGCGTCGTTGACCGCGGTGATGTTGACCGTCACCGAGCCGCCGTTCGCCAGGGCGCCGCCGGTTCCCTGGCCGCCGCCGTCGTTGAGGCTGTAGTTCAGCGACACCGAGCTGGGCGGCGCGTCGCTGGTGTTGGTGTACCGGATATTGTGGATGACGTCGTTGACCAGCGCCGTGGTCGCCGAGTCGCCCGAACTGGTGAAGGTGATCGTCAGCACGCCGCCCGTGCTGGTGAAGGTGGCGAAGGTCAACCCGCCGATCTGCAGGTTGGCGCCGCTGATCGTGAACCCGCTGCCCCCGCCGAAGGAGAAGGTGTCGGCGGCGTTGGGCGAGGCGCGCTGCACCGTGAAGGTGGCGCCGGCATAGTCACCGATGCCGCCGTTGCGGGCGTCGAGCTCGATGTCGGAGACCGTCAGCGTGCCCAGCAGGACCGCCGCCGTCTGTTCGGTGGCGCCGACCGTGGTGGCGCTGGCCGGGACCACGGGCGCGTCGTTCGCGGCCGTGATGCTGGTGCTCAGGCTGAGGCTGGCGTCGCTGAACCGGGTCTGACCGCCGTTGACGCTGACGTCCAGGGTGGCTCCGGTCGTGACCGCGCCGCCGGAATTGTCGATCAGATAGGCCGTCAGGGCCGGAACCGAACCCTCGAAATTGGCGGCCGGAAGGAAGCGGACCAGGGTCCCCGCCGCCAGCACCAGGGCCGAGCCCTCGCTGGGCGAGCCGATCGTGGTCCAGGCGCCGTTGAAGTACTGCCAGACGCCCTGCGTAGAGGCCGCGTTGCCGGTGATCGCCACGCCCGCCAGGCCGTCGCTGTCGGGATCGGTGAAGTGCGACGTGAACAGGCTCGAGACGCTGGCGCCCGCGGGCGCGGCGGTGTCTTCGGCGACCGACGCCAGGGTGGCCGAACCGCTGGCGACCGGCGCGTCGTTGGTCGCCGTGACCGTTATGCCCAGCGTCAGGGCGGCGCTGTAGGGCGTGCTGCCGCCGGTCGTGGTGAGGTCCGAGGTCGCCCCCGTGGTCACCGCGCCGGCCGAGTTGTCGATCATCGAGACGACCAGCGTCGGCGGCGTGCCGGAATAGTCGGCCGCCGGCACGAAGCGCACCAGGGTGCTGGCGTCCAGCACGAAGGCGCTCGAGGCCGAGACGGCCGGCAGGTCGTGCCAGGCCCCGGCGTCGAAGTACTGGTAGACGCCCTGGGCGGCGGTCGCCGAGTTGCCCGTCACCGCCACGCCGGCCAGGGTGTTGGCCGACGAACCGCCGGACACCTGGTCCTTGGCGTCGGAGAAGTGGCTGGTGAACAGCGAAGACACCGTCTCGCCGGCGCCGGGGGCGGAGTCCTCGCCGACGGTCGCCAGGCTGACGGCCGAACCGCCCGTGATGGTCGGGGCGTCGTTGACCGCGGTGACGGTGTGGCTGAGCACCACCGTGCCGGTGCTGTACTGGGTCGATCCGCCGCTGGTGGTGGTGTTGACGACCGCGCCGTTGGTCAGGGCGCCGCTCGAGGCGTCGACCAGCCTGACCGTCAGGCTTGGCGCCGGACCGTTGAAGTCCGTCGCCGGCAGGAACCGGATCGGCGCCGTGGCGGAGAGCGTCACCGCCGCGGCGGTCGAGGCCGCGCCGATGTTCACCCAGGTCGAGCCGTTATAGTACTGCCACTGGCCCGTACCGGCGGAGGAGCCGTTGGCGGTCACCGCCACGCCGGCGAAGGTGTCGGTGTCGGGGTCGCTGTACTGGCCGCTGAACAGGGTCGAGACCGTGTTGGTCAGGGCCGCGTTGGCCACCTCCTCGTTGGTCGCGCCCAGGACCTCGGTGCCGTCGCCGGCCACGACCGGCGCGTCGTTCACGCCGATGATGGTGATGGTGTAGCCGTCGGTGTCGCTCTGCGCGCCGCCGGCGCCGGTGGCCCCGCCGTCGCTGGTGACGACGGTCAGGGTGTCGGTGCCGCTGACGTTGGTGTTGCCGTGGAACAGCAGGCCGTTGCTGGCCGCCAGGGTGGTGTTGATTGCGTTGATCGTGCCCGTGACGGTCACCGAGCCGGTGCCATTGCCGGTGATGTTGCCCGCCGTCAGGCCGCTCGCGACGTTGGTCCGCAGGGTCAGTATGCCCTTGGTCACGCTCAGGGTGACCGTCATCGTCGCCGAGGCCGGATTGGCGTCGACGTCGCTGACCTGCAGGCCGGTGACGGCGATATCGGCGTTTTCGTTGCCGGTGGCGCTCGAGACCGTGCCGTTGACCGGCGCGTCATTGACCGCCGAGAGGTTGAGCGTGCTCGTGGTGCTGTTGACCGACCCGGCCAGCACGCCCTGCGTGCCGTCGTTGATCGTCCAGGTAAGCGTGCGCGAGGTGTTGGCGCCGTAGTTCGTCGGGTTGTCGCCCGTCGCCCAGTAGACCAGCCCGGCCATCGCGGTCTGATAGTGGGCGAAGGTGTCGTAGCCGCTCAGCGTCAGGGTTTCGCTCGCCGCGTTCCAGCTGATCGTGATGCTGGTGCCGGCGATCGTGCCCGAAATCTGCTTGCTGGCGCTGTAGCCGAGATGGTCGTCGGCCGTGCTGTTCTCGTTGGACAAGAACGTGCCGCCGGTGATCTGAACCGTGGCGCCGGTCAGGTAGCCGCCGTCGGTGTCGGTGATCGTCGGCGCGCCGGTCAGCAGGGTGACCGTGGCCCCCTGTTCGGTCGGGGTCGTGGCCGTGCCGCTGACGCTCAGGGCCGCCAGGTCGACGAAGGTCATGCCCTCTGTGACCGCGCCGTTGACGGTGAGGCCCGGATTGATCGTGCGGATCAGCGAGGCGGTGGTGCCGGCGCCGTCCAGCTGGAAGACGTAGATCCTGTTGTCGGCGGCGCCGGGACTGGCCTCGGAGCTCTCGAGATAGATCTGGCGCGTGCTCTGATCGAACGCCATGTCGCCGCCGTAGTAGACGTTGGCGGGCAGGCCGGTCAGCGTCACCTTGGTGGCGGTGGCGCCCGTCGCGTTCTCGCTGACGTACCAGAGCGCGTTGTCGTTGGCGTCGTAGTTGACGTTGGGCGACGGACTGCGCGAGCGGGTCGTGAAATAGACCAGGTCGGTGGTCTCATCGACCTCGACGTCCATGATCTGGCCGTTGCTCAGGTCCACCGGGAACTGGGCGACGGTGAGCATGTTGGTGGCGACGTTCGGGCTGGACAGATCGATGCGGAACAGCCCCGACGTCAGACCGTCGACCGCCTCGGTGTAGAACATCCGGTTGATCGAATAGTCGATGGCGAAGTCGAACGGGTCGAGAATCTTGCTGCCGCCCGCGTCCGCCCGGTTGTCGGTGTTGGCCGTGGTCAGGAAGCCGGTGTCGGTGACCGCGCCCGTCGAAGGGTCGTAGGTGTAGACCTTGATGCCGGTGATGGCGCCGTTCGTTCCGAGGCCGTCCTGGACGCCGACATAAATCTTATGGTTGATCGCATCGACTTCGATGGTGTTGACGATCAGGCCGTCGGCGAAGTCGACCACGATGACCGGGGCCGCCCCGCCCCCGATGGTCCCCCGCACCAGATAGGCGGTGTCGTTCTGCGGCGCCGGGGCGTTGGTGATCGCGAAATAGAAGCCGGCCGCGGTGTCGACACCGACGTCGGCGGTGAACGAGCTGATGAAATCGTCATCGCCCGTGCCCGCCCCGCCGTTGTCGTTGACGATGGTGCTGGTGGTGCCGTCGTCGTTGATCCGCACCAGACGGGTTTCGGCGTCGCCGCCCTCGGTCAGGTACCACAGTTGCCCGGAAAACGGCATGAATTCAACCCCTTGCCTCGGCAAGGCGGCACGCCAGCCGACGCGCACGCAGTGCCCCGGGGCGCCCGCCCCGTATGAAATCAATGAAGAGGGGAATGCGGGCGCACACACGTGCAGCTCACAATGGGGGCGGAAATCCGCGCGTGCGAACGCCTTGGTTCGCGACCGCCCCCTTTACTCCCCCCTCGCTCTAGTCAAACGCTGAACGCAACCTTAACGAGGAGTCCCAAGGCGCACAAGTCAACATACGCAGATCAGCGAACATCGTTCGCCTACCTGTTGTGCAGCTCAGGATAGTGAGATACGAGAGAGTCAATCGCGGGGCGGGGGCGCCTATTCTTGATCAAGGTTAAGACGCGAGCGCGACCTAAGGTTTAGTTTGCCTGGTCGCGACTTCAAGCTTGGGCTTCGAAGACTTCTGGGAGCGAGGGAGACAACAATGACCGAGCCTTATCTTGGCGAAATCCGCATGTTCGGGGGCAACTTCGCGCCCAGGGGATGGGTGATGTGCGACGGCCAACTGCTGTCGATCGCCGAGAACGACACGTTGTACGTGCTGCTGGGCACCACCTACGGCGGCGATGGGCAAAACACGTTCGGCGTGCCCGACCTGCGCGGCCGCGTTCCGACCCACCAGGGCTCGAGGAGCGGCCAGACCTACGTGATCGGCCAGATGGCCGGAAGCGAGACCGTCACCCTGACTTCCAGCCAGCTGCCGTCGCACACCCATCCGACCTTCGCGGTCTCGGCGGCGGGCGCGGTGGGCGTTCCGACCACGGCGACGATGATTTCCGACCAGGGCCCGGCCGGCCAGAAGATCTTCGCCTACACGCCCTACAACTCGGCGAACGAGCAGGTCGCCTTGACGGCCAATTCGACCTCGCTGGCCGGCGGCAACCAGCCTCACGAGAACCGGCAGCCCTATCTGGGCGTCAATTTCATCCTCGCGATCGCCGGCATCTTTCCGCCCCAGAACTGAGGCCCGTCCGCCCGACGACCTTTTGGAGACTCAAAAACATGAGTGATCAATTCCTGGCGGAAATCCGCATGTTCGGATTCGGCTTCGCGCCGCGCGGATGGGCCTTGTGCAACGGCCAGATCATGGCGATCCAGCAGAACACCGCGCTGTTCTCGCTGCTCGGCACCACGTTCGGCGGCAACGGCACCTCCAACTTCGGCCTGCCCAATCTGATGGGCAACATCCCGCTGCACGTCGGGCGCAACCAGCCCGGGCCCGGCCTCAGCGTCTATGACCTGGGGGAGATGGGCGGCTCGACCAGCGTGACCATCCTGGACCCAGAGATGGCGACGCACAGCCACTCGCCGATGGTGACCACCGCCCCCGGAACCGTCACGGCCTCGGCCAACAACCAGCCGGCCAAGGCCTTCATCGGCAACCTTCAAGGCAGCACCCAGGGCCTGGTCTACGCCAACGTCCAGGCACCGGTTACGCAGCTGCCGGTCCAGACCATGACCGCCGCCGGCGGCAGCCAGCCCCACAACAACGTCATGCCGACGCTGTTCCTGAACTACTGCATCGCCCTGCAGGGCGCCTTCCCGGCTCGCAACTGATCCGCCGCGAAGAACACGAGGAGCAAGACTCATGACGATGCAATATATCGGCGAAGTGCGGATCATGGCCTTCAACTATCCCCCCAAATATTGGGCGGTGTGCAACGGTCAGACACTGTCGATCCAACAGAACCAGGCGCTGTTCTCGTTGCTGGGCACCACCTACGGCGGCAACGGCGTGTCGACCTTCCAGTTGCCGAACCTGCAGACGATGGTTCCAGGCCATATGTCCACGACCTATCCCCTGGGCGCGATCGCCGGCGAGTACAGCCACACGCTGCTGCTGACCGAAATCCCCCAGCACATGCACGTCATGAAGGTCGACTCCACCGCGGCGGGCGGCTCCAACCTGTCCGCCGCCCAGGCGGGCTACAGCTTCGGCCAGAACGGCAGCAGCGCCAGCTCGGGCGATGCTCCGCCGTTCAACACCTACAGCACCGCGACGACGCCCGTGGCGCCCCTGGCCCCCCAGGCGATGGGAAACGCGGGCGCCAGCCAACCGCACGAGAACCGCCAGCCGTTCCTGACGCTGAACATCTGCATCGCGCTGTCGGGGATCTTCCCGTCGCGGAACTAGGCTCTGGGTTCGCGGCGTGGCTTCAGTTGAACACGGCCTGGTAGTCCTGCCGCTCTCGCGCGGGCGTGTGGACCGGGATCAGGTACAGGTCGTAGGCGGTTCCGTCCTCGCGCGCGATCGTATGCATGCCCTCGGCGAGCACATCGCCGGGGGGACCGCTGAAGATCAGGACGAACGGCTCGAAAGCCGGATCTCCGTGACCCGGCTGGCTCGCGAGCCGCTCGACCTCCCTCAGCGACAGGACATGATGGCCGCCCTCGACGCGGAACGACGTCCCCAGGTGCGGGGCGAAGGTGTCGGCGGTCAGGGCGACGAACTCGGCGGCCATGGAATCCCTCGGGTCAGAATCGAAGCGTGGCCATTATGACGACCTCGCCACCTGGACGGGAAGACCCTGTCGCATCGCGCCCTGAAGACGCAAGCCTGGGGGAGGCGCCTGTCCGCTTCGCGTTGCGCCCAGAGGTCGAGGCCGACGCGCCCTTCCGCCTGGCGCTGTTCCGCGCCTCGCGCGGTCCGGGCTGGGACCAGATCCCCCTGCCCGCCGACATGCTGACCAGGATCATGGAGCAGCAGTTCCAAGCCCAGACCCAGGGCTATCGCGCGGCCTATCCCCAGGCCCGGCTCGAGATCGTCACCGTCGACGCCGCGCCGGTCGGGCGGCTGGCCACCGACCGGCGCGCGGGCGCCATGCACCTGATCGACATCGCGCTGATCCCCGAACGGCGTGGCCAGGGGATCGGCGGGGCGATCCTGCGCGCGCTGATCGACGAGGCGGCCGCCGCCGGCGCGCCGCTGATCCTGCAGGTGGCCCGCGACAACCTCGCGGCCCAGCGACTGTATCATCGGCAGGGCTTCGTCATGACGGAGGCGAACGACACCCACCTGACCCTGCGCTGGCCCGCCCCGCCTTCGACTCCAGGGGACGCGGCTTGACCCGGATCGCCGTGGTCGGCTGCGGCGCCTGGGGCCGGAACCTGATCCGGACCTGCGCCGAGCTGAACGTGCTGGGCGCGGTGATCGACACCGACGCCGCGGCCGCCGGGCGAGAGGCCGCGGCCTGGAACGTCCCCGCAGTCTCCCTGGCCCAGGCCCTGGACGACGCCCGACTGGACGCGCTGATCATCGCCGCCCCCGCCCCGGCCCACGCCGCGCTCTGCCACCTGGCCCTGGACCACGGCAAGGACGTCTTCGTCGAGAAGCCCCTGGCCTCCGACCTGGCCGAGGCCGAGGTACTGGCCGCCCACGTCGCGCGGTCGGACCGGGTGTTCATGATCGGCCACCTTCTGCGCCACCACCCGGCGTTCGAGGCCCTGGCGGCGATCGTCGCGCGCGGCGAGATCGGGGCGCTGCGCTACATCACCGCCTCGCGGCTGAGCCTGGGCCGGGTGCGCACGCACGAGAACGCCTTTCTCAGCCTCTCGCCCCACGACGTCTCGATGATCCTGGCCCTGGCCGACGCCGCGCCGGTCAGCGTGGCGGCGACCGGCCGGGCCTTCGTCACGCCGGGCGTCGCCGACGAGGTCCACGCCGATCTCGGCTTTGCCGGCGGTGTCCACGCTCACGTCGCCGCCGGCTGGCTCAGCCCGTTCAAGGAGCAGAAGCTGGTGGTGGTCGGCGAGACCGGGGCCCTGGTGTTCGACGACGTCCGCCCCTGGCCGGAAAAGCTGATGCGGCGCGACCAGGCCGTCAGCCTGACCGCCGCCGGGCCGGTCGCCGCTGGAGGCGAGCCCCGCTTCGTCGATCTGCTTGCCGAGCCGCCCCTGACCAGAGAAATCCGCCACTTCGTCGAGTGTTGCCAGACCAGGAACGCTCCTTTGACGGGTATCGATGAAGGCTTTCGCGTACAGCGGGTGCTTGAGCAGGTTCAATACCAATTGAACCATTGCCTCGATCAGCTTCGGACCTAGTCAGCGATGGGGATTATCTTGCGACAACTCGCATAACATCGTTCTAAGACTTCACCACATCAAGTAAAGACACTCTTGCATGACAAGACTAGGGTGAATACCGTTCAGAGCTCGGTAAATATACCCGAGACAAACACCTTTTCCCGAAGGCTTTCAACGCGTACGATCTCGCCATGTCGAGGGGCGCATTGACCTCCAATAAGAACGCTTGCCGCGCGAGGGGCCGATGAACGTCCACGTTCCGACGTTTCCATTGCACACAGACGACAACTTAACGTCGAACTTTCAAATCCTGGCCCGGAGAATCCTGCAACGCGAAGCCGTCGTCGGCGTCGTCGGCATGGGCTATGTCGGCCTGCCGCTGTCGGACGCCTTCTGCTCGGCGGGCTTCCGGGTGATCGGCTTCGACCTGGACGAGACCCGCCTGGCGACCCTGAACCGGGGCGCGTCGTATCTGAGCCACTTCGCCGACGCGCGCGTGGCGGCCATGCGCCAGCGGGGCTTCGCCGCGACCAGCGCGCCGGACGTCCTGGCCCGCGCCGACGCGGTGCTGATCTGCGTGCCCACCCCGATCACCTCGCACAACGCCCCGGACCTGAGCCACGTGGTCGAGGCCGCCGAGACCCTGGCGACCGTGCTGCGCCCGGGCCAGCTGATCGTGCTGGAGTCCACCACCTTCCCCGGGGCCACCGTCGAGGTGCTCAAGCCGATCCTGGAGCGTTCGGGCCTGCGGGCCGGCCGCGACTTCGCCCTGGCCTATTCGCCCGAGCGCGAGGACCCCGGCAACCATGCCTTCACCACCGCCTCGACCCCCAAGATCGTCGGCGCCGACAGCGACGCCGAACGCCACGTGGCCTGCGCGCTCTACGACGCCATCACCGCGACCGTGCCGGTCCGCGACACGCGCACCGCCGAGGCGGTCAAGCTGACCGAGAATGTCTTCCGGTTCGTCAACATCGCCCTGGTCAACGAACTGAAGGTCAGTTTCGAGGCCCTGGGCATCGACATCTGGGAGGTGATCCACGCCGCCCAGACCAAGCCCTTCGGCTACATGCCGTTCTTCCCCGGCCCCGGCGTCGGCGGCCACTGCATTCCGGTGGATCCTTTCTACCTGGCCTGGCGGGCCAAGGCCGAGGGGGCGACGCTGAAGATGGTCGAGCTGGCCGGCGAGATCTCGCAGGCCATGCCCGGGCGGGTGGTCGACAAGACGCTGGAGGCCCTGGCCAAGCGCGGGTGCTCGCCGATCGGCGCCCACATCCTGATCGTCGGCGTGGCCTACAAGCGCAACATCGACGACACCCGCGAGACCCCGGCCCGCGACATCATCGAGATCCTGCGCAGCCGCGGCGCACGGGTCAGCTACCACGACCCGCTGGCGCCGGAGCTGATGGTCGGCGACACGCTGATGCAGTCGATCGACATCGGCCGCGACGCGCTGGCCGGCTTCGACTGCGCCATCATCGTCACGGACCACGACGCGCTCGACTACGCGCGGCTGGTCCGCGAGACGCCGCTGGTGATCGACACCCGCAACGCCGCCGCCCGGGTCGATCCCGCCCTGGCCGGCAAGATCGTGAAGGCCTGAGATGAGCGCCGCCTCGTCATCGGACCGTCCTCCGGCCTGGGCCCACCCCTCGGCCGAGGTCGAACCGGGCGCGGTGCTGGGCGCCGGCACCCGGGTCTGGCGGTTCAGCCACGTGGCGGCCGGGGCCCTGATCGGCGGCGACTGCGTGATCGGCCAGAACGTCGCCATCGGCCCCGGCGTGATCATCGGCGCCCGCTGCAAGATCCAGAACAATGTCAGCCTCTATGCCGGCGTGGTCCTGGAGGACGGCGTGTTCTGCGGTCCCAGCTGCGTGTTCACCAACGTCACGACACCCCGAGCCGAGATCGACCGCAAGGCCGAGTTCAGGCCCACCCGCGTGGGACGCGGCGCGACGATCGGGGCCAACGCCACCATCGTCTGCGGCAACACCCTGGGCGCCTGGTGCCTGATCGCCGCCGGCGCCGTGGTCACCCACGACGTCCCGCCCCTGGCGCTGATGGCCGGCGTTCCGGCCCGCCGGGTCGGCTGGGTCAGCCACGCCGGCGAGGTGTTGGGCCCGGACCTGGTCTGCCCCCGCACCGGCGACCGCTATGCCGAGCGACCGGACGGGCTGCGACGGGTGATCAACCTGTCGGGCTTCGGCGAAGACATCAGTGAAGAACAGTCAGCGAGCGTCGGATGAAGCGGGCCCTGGTCATCGGATCGGAAGGCAATATCGGCAAGCCCCTGGCGGCGCATCTGCGCGCCCAGGGCTGGGAGGTGCTGTGCGCCGACATCAAGCCCGGCTGGCGCAAGGACTACCTGCAGGTCGACATCAACCAGCCGGCCGACCTGATGCCCACCCTGCGCTGGAAGCCGGACGTGATCTTCGCCCTGGCCGCCGTGGTCAGCCGGGTGACCTGCGAGCAGGCCTCCAGCTTGGCGGTCGCCACCAATCTGGGCGGGCTGAACAACGTGGTGCTGCTGGCCCAGGCCGCCGACGCCAAGCTGGTCTATTTCTCGACCTCGGAAGTCTACGGCCCAACCGACGGGCCGATGGACGAGACCCTGACGGTTCCCCGCCCCAACAACCGCTACGGCCTGACCAAGCTGCTGGGCGAGCAGCTGGTCGACTACGAAGTGGCCCAGCACGGCCTGCGCGCGGTCACCCTGCGGCCGTTCATGATCTATGACGAGAACGAGGACTTCGGCGACCACCGCTCGGCGATGATCCGCTTCGCCCACGACCTGGCGCGCGGCCGGCCGATCCAGGTGCATCGCGGCAGCGCCCGGGGCTGGCTGCACATCTCCGACGCCGTGCGCGCCATCGAGGCCGCCGCCGGGGTCGAGGAGCACGCGGTGATCAATATCGGCCACCCGGACGTGACGCCGATCGAGGCCCTGGCCGAGGGCTTGCGCACTCGCCTGAACGCCTCGCCGTCGCTGGTCACCCTGCACGACCTGCCGGCCCGGATGACCGCCGCCAAGCAGCCCAGCCTGACCCGCATGCGCGACCTGCTGGGCGTGACGCCGAAGGTGTCGCTGGACGAGGGCCTGGACCGCGTGACGGCGCGGGTGCGGGCCCGCCTGGCGCACTCGGGACAGCCGGCGTGACAGCGCGTGTCATGGGGCGCCTGCTGACCGTGGTCGGCGCCCGGCCGCAGTTCGTCAAGGCCATGCCCGTCAGCCGCGCCATCGCCCGAACGCTGGGCCTGACCGAGGTGATGGTCCATACCGGCCAGCACCATGACGCGACCCTGTCGGACCGCTTCTTCCGCGAACTGGACCTGCCCGAACCGGCCGAGAACCTGGGGATCCACGGGGGCTCGCACGGCGAGATGACCGGCCGGATGCTGGCCGCCCTCGACGGGGTCATCGCCCGCCATGCGCCCGACCTGGTGATCGTCTACGGCGACACCAACTCGACCTTGGCCGGCGCCCTGGCGGCCGCCAAGTCCGGCGTGCCGGTGGCCCATGTCGAGGCGGGGCTGCGGATCTTCGACCGGTCGATGCCCGAGGAGACCAACCGCGTGGTCGTCGACCATCTGAGCCGGCTGCTGTTCGCCCCGACGCGGGCCGCGGTCGGCCACCTGGCGCGCGAGGGCCTGGTCGAGGGCGTGCATCATGTGGGCGACGTGATGCAGGACGCGGTCCTGGCCATGGCCGCCCTGCCCCGCCCCGCCGACAGCGTCCTGTGCCGCCTGAACCTGCCGCTCGGCGCCTACGCCGTCGCCACCCTGCATCGCGCGGCCACGACGGACAGCGCCGCCGGCCTGGCCGCCGCCGTGGGCTATCTGCGCCAGCATGTCGGCCGGGGTCCCGTGATCCTGCCCCTGCATCCGCGAACCCGCGAGGCGGCGGCCCGGTTCGGCGTCGACCTGGCCGGCCTGACGGTGATCGAGCCCGTGGGGCCGATCGACATGCAGCGGCTGCTGGCCCACTGCGCCCTGGTGCTCACCGATTCCGGCGGCCTGCAGAAGGAGGCCTATTTTCATCGCAAGCCCTGTGTCACCCTGCGCGACGACACCGAATGGAGCGAGACGGTGGACGCGGGGTGGAACCGGCTGTGGACCGTGAACGACTACCGACCGCGGCGTGAGATCGACGACTACGGCGCCGGCGACGCCGCCGAGCGGATCGTCGAGACGATCGCGCGTTTTCTCGAAGGCGAGCTAGCCGCGCCGCGCGCCATGACCGGAGCCCGTCCATGAAGGACACGCATGACCAGCCTCGGGGCGACCGTCCCCGGCCGCCTCTGCCCGCTCACGACGTGTCGCCCGAGCAAGCCCTCGAGAACGCGCTGAACGGCGAGGCGCGGCCGCTGCGCATCCTGCTGGCCTGCAACTACGATCCGGCCAACGCCGCCACGGTCTGCGACCACATCAACGCCTTCGCCCGCTACTCGCGCCACGAGGTCCGGGTGCTGTCGCGGACCGGCGAGATCTTCGACGGCGTGAAGCTGGAGACCTTCGACGCGGTCGTGATCCACTATTCGCTGTTCCTGGCGATCGAGGCCTTCGTCGGCCCGCGGTCGCGCCGCGCCCTGGCCGCCTTCCGCGGGGCCAAGGCGGTGTTCATCCAGGACGAATACCGCTTCGTGAACGCCACCCTCGACGCGCTGGAGGCCTGCGGCGTGGACCTGGTCTTCACCTGCCTGGGGCCGACCGAGGCCGAGCAGGTCTACGGCAAGGCCGGCAAGCTGCGCACCCAGCAGGTGCTGACCGGCTACGTGCCCCAATGGCTTACCCAGTACCCGCCGGTGCCGCTGGCGGCCCGCAAGACCATGGTCGGCTATCGCGGCCGCACCTATCCGGCCTGGCACGGTGAGCAGGGCCGCGAGAAGATCCGGATCGGCAAGCTGTTCAAGCGCGACGCCAAGCGGTTCGGCATCTCGACCGACATCGCCTGGTCCGAACGCAGCCGGCTCTACGGCCGCGACTGGGTGAAGTTCATCCGAAGTTGCCAGGCCGTGCTGGCGGTCGAGAGCGGGGCCAGCGTCTTCGACTTCGACGGCGCGGTGGCTGCCCGCACCGAAAGCTTCGCCGCGCTGATCGAGCGCCCGCACCCGATCCCCGCCCTGGCCCGCAAGCCCTCGTACGAGATGCTGCGCGACCGGTTCTTCGCCGGGCGGGAAGACCAGATCGACATCGCCCAGATCTCGCCCCGGGTCTTCGAGGCGATCGCCCTGCGCACCCTGATCATCGCCTATCCGGGACGCTATTCGGGCGTGCTGGAGCCGTGGCGGCACTATGTCCCGCTCGACAAGGACCACGGCAACATGGCCGAAGTGGCGGCCGTGTTGCGCGATCCGGAGCGGGTCGCCGAGATCATCACCAACGCCTATGCCGAGATCGCCCTCAATCCCGCCTATGGCTACGGGGCGATGATCGAGGTGTTCGACCAGCGGGTCGCCGAGACCGCCGTCGGCCGGCCGGCCGCGGTGACCACCGACCGCATCGACGCCAAATTTCGCAAGGCCTTCCCGTTCATGGCCATCGACAATCCGCACGAGATGCGCCCCCCGGGCCTGGCCTGGCGGCTGGCGCGCGCGGCCGTGCGCCGCGCCGGACTCGAAGGCCTGGCGCGCCGCCTGCTGCGGCGATGATCCCGGACAAGGCCTAGTCCACGCCGATCCAGCGCCGCAGGAACGGCAGGCGCGCGACGGCGCCCAGCCGCCGTCGCAGCATGGGCGCCTTGAGCAGGCGCGCCTCCACGATGATCACCGCCCACGCGGCGCAATCGCGCAGGCGCAGGAACAGCGGCAGGCCCCGCTTCACGCCAGCACCTGATCGGTGATCTCGGCCACCGCCGTGCGCCAACTGTAGCGGCCGGACGCCACGATCTCGTCGTGGGCCCGGTCGACCATCGCCTGGGCCCGTTGCGGATCGCGGCTGAGATCGAGGGCCGCCTCGATGTCGGACAGGTCGCGGCGGACCGGCTGGTAGTGGGTCCCGGCCTCGAGGACGCCGCTGTAGTCGCCCTCCACCAGCACCTGGAAGGTCCGGGTCGCCACGGCCTCGAGGTGGCGGGGCGACATGGCGCGGATCTCGGGCTGGGGCGTCAGGGCGGCGGCCGGATCGACCAGCGACGAGCCGCCCTCGACCCCGACCACCGCCCGGCTGGCGCCCAGCAGGCGGAGCCAGGCGTCGCCGACCAGCCTGCGTTCGCCGTCCACCGCCACGTCGGCGCGATGGCCGCGCGCCTGGGCCCAGGCCGCCGCCCTCAGCCCGACCTCGCGCTTGAGCACGCCCATCTCGCCCAGCCAGGCCGGCGTCTCCCAGGCCCGGTAGCTGACGGCGATCGACCGCCGCGCCAGGTCGCTGGACGTCCGTCGCGCCAGCCCGTCGTCGACATAGCTGGTCAGGAAGCGCCTCAGGGCGAACGGCCGCTGCGCGACCGGATAGACGCTGTCCCACAGCGCCGGCTCCAGCGCCGTGAGCAGCAGGTCGATCCGCGCCTCGACCAGGAAATCGCGCAGGTCCTGAAGGCCGAGGAACTCGTCGAGCGGCGCGGCCACGCGCCGCGAGCGCGCCGGGACCGCGTCCATCGCCCGCCGCAGGCCGCCCAGGCCGACGCGGGTGTAGCGCGCGGTCAGGGCGGTGGCGTCGACCACCACCAGGTCGGGATCCAGCCCCGTGATCCAGGCCGGATTGAACGGAAACCCGATGTTCAGGAAGCTCACCCGCCCGGGGAAACAGGCCTTCCAGGCGAAGATCCGCTGATGCTCCCAGCGGCGCATCGGCCACTGGCCGCGCCAGTTGTACAGGACCACGGCGGTCGGTCGGTTACGCATGCCCGGCGAACTAGACGCCGAAACGGGCACGGAGGAAACGCGAAGCCATCAACGCCGCCCTGCACGGGAGCGCCTGGCGCGCTCGCCTCAAGCGTCGGCGGCGTCGGCGGTCGCTGTCAACGCCTAAGGCTGTCGCCCTGAGCCGCGCTCTGAACAGCCCCCTGGGCCCCGCGCAGGGTTTCGGACGGAGACTCGCCGAACATCGCCCGATAGGCGCCCGAGAACCGCCCCAGCTCCCAGAAGCCCTGGTCCAGCGCCACCTGGGTCACCGTGGTCGGCCGATTGCCGGCGTCCAGCAGCCGGGCCCGGGCCGCCGACATGTTCTTCAGCCGCAGATAGGCCTTGGGGCTGACGTCGAGCAGGTCGTGGAAGGCCCGGTACAGCGTGCGGCGCGAGATGTTCAGGGCCGAGCAGATATCCTCGATCTGCACGGCCTGGCGGGCCCCGCCGCTTTCCAGGAAGTCTTCCGCGCCCCGGACGATCCGGGCGGCGTTCAGCGCGCCCTGCCGGCGGGCGCCCTCGACCTTGACCTCGGCCAGGGCCGACAGCACGCCGTCCAGCAGCTCGTTGCGCAGGAAGGCGACGGTGCTGCTGGGAACGCCCGCCCCCATGGCCCGCAGCAGGCTGGAGCAGCCCTGCAGCACGCGCTTGCAGGCGGCCCGGGCCTCGGGCGGCGGCGAATAGACCGCCGGTTCGGTCCAGAAGCACGGGTCGGCCAGCCATTCGAACGCCTCGGCCCGCTGCATCACCAGGCCCCAAGGCGCGGTGACGACGGCGTAGGCGACGTGGCCCTGGAACCGCCCGTCCAGCTCGCCGCCCGGCGGGATGGCGATGACGTCGCCCTCCTCGATCCGGTGGCCCCACTGGTTGAGCACGCCCTCCTGCTCCATCACCGAAACCAGGCTGAAGGCCTTGCGCGCCATGACCCCGCGCACGCGGAGGTCGCCGTCGAACGCCCCGGCGTCGAAGCCCATGTCGCCCAGGCTGGCCCGCAGCAGGTGGCCGCGGCACGGCTCGGGCGTCAGCTGGGTGATCGCCAGGTCGCGGCCGGCCGTGTGGGCCCAGACCTCGTGCGGGCCGCGGGTCTCGCTCAGGACCACATGGCCCAGCGACACCGGCGCCGCGCGCGCGCCGAACGACCGCTGCTCGTCCAGCCCTCCGGAGACCAGTCCGTCGTCGCTCAGGCTGTCGTTCGGCTTGGCCGTCGCGGGTTGCCGCCAGTCAGCGGTTGACCAAGATCGAGAATGAGAGTGTGTTCCCCGCATGCCTTCATTGTCCATCGGACCTCTCCTGGCGGAGACCATGCGATCAATGGCGTCTGCACCATAAGCTTTAAGCGATCGCACCTGTCGTCACGCCCGATTCACCCTTTGAGGATGGCACGGACCATCTTTGTTGTAAGTAAGGTGAAACCACTAGAAAGCATCGAAACAGCAGAGAAAATTACAAAATTTGCGAATGGCGCAGCTTGATAACCAAGTTTTGTGTATAGTTAATTTAATATTATTCATTAATACACAAAATTAGAAGGAACAGATGTGCGATTGGCACTTGCCGCATAGCAGACCGAGAGATTCGGAAGAAACATGAGGGCGAAACAGGGTCACGGAGGACTCTATGGTTCGTCAAAATTGGAAGGAAATGGCGATCTTCGGGAAACGGAATCTCTCGGAGACTCCAAGCAACCCGCGAGAGCAGGATGACTGGGCGCAAGCTCTGCGCGACATGAAGGCCGTTTGCGACGGCGAACAGCGGCAAAGGCGCCAGATCGCCGAAAGCGGAGCCCGCCAACTGGGTCGGGCGCAGGCCGTATTGCGCGAGGCGGAGAATCGTCAGCGCGACGCCGAAGCGGCCCTGAGTCGGGCCCGTCGCATGGCCGCCGTCGGCTGGATGGCCGCCGAGGCCTGCCGCGACATGACCGCCCTGCACGCGGTGGCCATGAAGGCCCTGGCCTCGTCCCGCGAGCGCCTGCACGGCGACCACCGGACCGTCAGCGAGATCGACTGGGCGCTGGGCGGCCTGACCCAGGCCGAACAGATGCTGGACCGGGTGACGGCCTATCTCGACGCGCGTCGCGAGACCCCGCAGGGCGCCCGTATCGACGGCCTGCTGACCGGGACGCTAGGCCCCGGCCAGCCCGCCTAGGCTTAGCTAGGCCTCCCCTAGGCCTCGATGTCGACGTCCTTGGTTTCCTTCAGGAACAGGACGCCCACCACGGCGGTCACCGCGGCCACCACGATCGGGTACCAGAGGCCGTAATAGATGTTGCCCGTGGCCGCGACCATGGCGAAGGCCGTGGTCGGCAGGAAGCCCCCGAACCAGCCGTTGCCGATGTGATAGGGCAGGCTCATCGAGGTGTAGCGGATGTTGGTCGGGAACATCTCGACCAGCATGGCGGCGATCGGGCCGTAGACCATGGTCACGTACAGCACCAGGATCGTCAGGATCGCCACCACCATGGGCTTGTTGATCAGCGCGTCGTCGGCCTTGGCCGGATAGCCGGCGGTCTTCAGCGCCGCGCCCAGTTCCTTCTCCCACGCCGTCTTGCGGTCCTTGAAGGCGGCCTTGTCGAGGGTCTGGCCCGGGAACGAGGCGATGGTCGTCGCGCCGATCTTGACCTGAGCCACCGAGCCGGCCGGAGCGGCCTGGTTGGCGTAGGTCACGCCGGCCTTGGCCAGGTACGACTTGGCCAGGTCGCACGAGCGGTTGAACACCGTCTTGCCCACCGGATCGAACTGGAACGAGCAGTCGGCCGGGTCGGCCACCACGGTCACCGGCGCGCTGGCCACGGCGGCGGCCAGCTGCGGGTTGGCCGCCGTCGTCAGGGTCTTGAACAGCGGGAAATAGGTCAGGGCCGCCAGGATGCAGCCCAGCATGATGATCGGCTTGCGGCCGATCTTGTCCGACAGCCAGCCGAAGAACACGAAGAACGGCGTGCCGATCAGCAGGGCGACGGCGACCAGCAGGTTGGTCGTACCGCCGTCGACCTTGAGCATCTTCTCCAGGAAGAACAGGGCGTAGAACTGGCCGGTGTACCAGACCACCGCTTGACCAGCGGTCAAGCCCACCAAGGCGAGCAGCACGATCTTCAGGTTGCCCCACTTGGCGAACGAGTCGGCCAGGGGCTTCTTGCTGCCCTTGCCCTCGTCGACCATCTTCTGGAACGACGGGCTTTCGGCCAGTTGCAGGCGGATCCACAGCGACACGCCCAGCAGCAGCACCGAGATCAGGAACGGGATGCGCCAGCCGAAGGCCTGGAAGCTGTCCTCGCCCACCGCGTTGCGGGTCAGCAGGATCACCACCAGGCTGAGGAACAGACCGAAGGTGGCCGTCACCTGGATGAAGCTGGTGTAGAAGCCGCGCCGTCCGGGCGGGGCGTGCTCGGCCACATAGGTGGCCGCGCCGCCGTACTCGCCGCCCAGGGCCAGGCCCTGGACCAGGCGCATGACCACCAGGGCGATGGGGGCGGCGATGCCGATGCTGGCGTAGCTGGGCAGCAGGCCGACCACGAAGGTCGACAGGCCCATCAGCAGCATGGTGACCAGGAAGGTGTTCTTACGACCCCACAGGTCGCCCAGCCGGCCGAACACCAGGGCCCCGAACGGCCGCACCGCGAAGCCGGCGGCGAAGGCCAGCAGGGCGAAGATGTAGCCGGTGGTCTCGTTGACTCCCGAAAAGAAGTGCTTGGTGATGTAGGTGGCCAGCGAACCGTAGAGGTAGAAGTCGTACCACTCGAAGACGGTGCCGACCGATGCGGCCCCGATCACCAGGCCGTCCTTGCGCCCAACGGCGCGACCGCCCTTGGCGCCCTTCACCGGTTTCGCGGCGTCGCTTCCCATGCGTATCTCCCCCAAGCAATCCTTGGCGTCGCCGCTACGGGCGATCGAACCATGTTACCGCAACCATCATGGACGGCGTTCGCGGCGTTGGCGAGAGGCTAAACATGAACCGGACGAAAGCCGAAGCGTTGGCTAAAAGGAATCTTCGCCGTCCCATTTTACGGGACCAGGCAAGCGGTCCGGGATCCCGATGAGCGTCGTTGCGGCCTATATCTACAAGGACGGCGTCAGGAACCGCGAGGTCAGCCTCGATCACGAAGACGCCCTTGTCACCAAGCCGGGCGAGTTCGTCTGGATTGGCCTTTACGAGCCCAGCGCGGCCGAGCTGGCGCGGCTGCAGACCCGCTTCAAGCTGCATCCCCTGGCGATCGAGGACGCGCTCAACGCCCACCAGCGGCCCAAGGTCGAGGTCTATGGCCGCGAGCTGTTCGTGGTGGCCCGCACCGCCCAGCTGGTCGACAACCAGATCGCTTATGGCGAGACGGCGATCTTCGTCGGCCAGGGCCACCTGATCACCGTCCGCCACGGCTCGGCCCGGGCCCATACCGAGCTGCGCGCCCAGCTGGAGGCCTCGCCGACCCTGTTGGCCAAGGGCTCGGACTACGTGCTGCACGCCGTGCTCGACTTCGTGGTCGACGGCTACCTGCCGATCATCCAGGCGCTGGAGGACGAGGTGCTGGACATCGAGCGCCGCACGCTCGAGGCCTTCCTCAGCCACGCCGAGGTCAAGCGCCTGTTCCACCTGCGACGCGACCTGATCCGCTTCAAGCGGGTGCTGTCGCCCATGGCCGAGGTCTGCGGGCGGCTGGAGCATCTGGACACCCCGTGCCTGGACGACGACGTCCGCCCCTATTTCCGCGACGTGCTGGACCACACGCAGAAGGTCGAGGGCATGGTCGACGCCTTGCGCGAAGTGATCACCTCGGTGTTCGAAGCCGCCTCGCTGCTGGAACAGCAACGGCAGAGCGCCATCACCCGCAAGCTGGCCGCCTGGGCCGCCATCCTGGCCGTGCCGACGGCGGTGGCCGGGATCTACGGCATGAACTTCGAACACATGCCCGAGCTGAAATGGACGTTCGGCTATCCGATGGTGATGGCCGGCGTCGCGGGGCTGATCGGGTATCTGTACTGGCGGTTCAAGAGGAACGGGTGGCTGTAGGGGCGTCCGGCCGCGCCAGCTAGCTGGCCCAGGCCCGCGCGGGATGCAGGAAACGTCCCGCCTCGGCGCCGTCGCGCAGGAACACCCGCACCTCGGCGGCGCGGCCGGAGGCGGCCAGGCGGTTGGCCAGGTCGCGAGCGGCGGCTTCGGCGCGACCGCCGCGTTCGAAGGTGAGTTCGGCCTCGAGGGCCTCGGAGCGCACGGACCAGCCTTGCTCGGCCGGAGTGACGGAAATCAACAGAGCCATGGAGAGCTCCTTACGCAAATCGGACTTGGGAGCGCCGGGCCGGAAAGCCTTGGAAGGGCGCGAACGAGCGGGGCTATTCGGGCGCTGATCAGCCCCGAAACATCGAGGTCAGATCGGCATTCGCCCTACGAGGGGATGACATCGACACATCTTATAGGCTCGCAATTTCACAACTTGACGACATGGGTATGACCCGAACGCAACTGACGCGAGCCAGAACTCCTGGCCCCGTTTTTAGTTTCTCGGGTCGTTCGATGATCTGCGAGCCGGGTCAGAAAATCTGCCGAGACTCAATTCCTATCAATTTGATAGATTTTTGGAGGCGACGTCTTTTCCCTCCCCTTTGACGGCGCCGGCGCGCGCCGCGCGGGACCCGTCGGGGGATGGGTTTCGCGCGGCGCGTCTAGCAGTCCGGCTTGTCCAGGTGCGCCTTGATCAGCGACCGGCCCGCGCGCGCCACGGCCCGCACCGGGCCGCTGGGGCCCAGGGTGACGCGGGCGGTGTAGGAGCCTTCCATCAGCAGCATCAGGCCGTCGGCCAGGTCCTCGTCCGGCGCGCCGGCCTTGCGGCACAGCTCGACCAGCCGGGCATGCAGCTGCTGCTTGTAGGCCACCGACACCTTCTGGGCCGGGTGGTCGGCCTCGTGCAGTTCGATGGCGGCGTTGGACAGCGGGCAGCCGTGGACGTCGGCATTGCAGGCCTTGGTCTCGAAGGCGTCGAAGATCGCTTCCAGCTGCACGCGCGGGTCGCCGCAGGTGCAACCGACGACCTCGTCCCACCAGGCCCAGTAGTCGCGTTCCTGCTCGCGCAGCACCTCGGCGACCAGCTCGTCCTTGGACGGGAAGTTGCGGTACAGCGTCATCTTGGTGGCGTCGGCCTCGTGGGCGATCGCCTCGACGCCCACCGCGCGGATGCCGTGCTGATAGAACAGCTCGCGGGCCGTTTCGAAGATCCGGTCACGGGCCGGTCTTTTGGACAACGGAGGGCACGCGACTGCCTCCAACTCGTCCACCTTGCCCCCGCCAGAATTTCTCTCAGCCATTTTCACAGCACCTCACCTTGACGTGAGAGTTACCGGTCAGTATCTCTCACCGCGTGGATGATACCGAACGGTATCGTCACATACGACTACATCGTCACAGATGGACGTCACGTCAAGCAACAGCAACTGCGACATTTGATCATTAACCCCAGAACGGAGCGCGAGCCATGCCCCCGAGCGCGAGCCAACACCCCGCCGCCCCGCCCGCCAGCGTTCCCCGCTGGATCGCCGGGTCAGTCCGTTCCCTCCACAAACTGATCGGCCAAGGCGCCGAAGGCCCGTCCGGTCAGGACTGGGCCTCTTCGTCCAAGGCCCGCCAGAAATCCCGGCGCCCCGTTTGGGAATAGAAAAACCTCCGCGTCTCCTCCCCCGCTTCATTCGTCCGACAGGTCCTCCGATGTCCCTCCGCCCCGTTTTCACGTCTTTCGCCGGCCTGGCCGCCATGGCCGTGCTGGCCGCCTGCAGCGCCCAGGCCAAGCAGGAAGCCGCCCCGCCCCCCGCCCAGGTCACCATCACCGCCGTGTCCTTCAAGGAACTGCGCCAGTGGGATGACTTCACCGGCCGCCTCGAAGCCATCGACACCGTCGACATCCGTCCGCGGGTCAGCGGCTATATCGACGGCGCCCGGTTCGAGGAAGGCGCCCGGGTCCGCAAGGGCCAGGTGCTGTTCCAGATCGATCCGCGCCCCTACCAGGCCGAAGCCAACCGCGCGTCGGCTGAGGTCGATCGCGCCAAGGCCCAGCTGAACCTGGCCGTCGTCAACCGCGAGCGCGGCCGCCGGCTGATCGAGCAGAACGCCCTGGCCCAGAGCGAGTTCGACCGGCTCTCGGCTGAAGAAAAGGCCGCCCAGGCCAATCTCGGCGCCGCCGACGCCGCCTACCAGACCGCCCGCCTGAACCTGGAATGGACCCGCGTGGTCTCGCCGATCGACGGCCGGATCTCCAAGGCCCTGATCACCCGAGGCAACCTGGTGACCCCGTCGAACCTGCTGACCACCGTGGTCAGCGACACCCCGATCTACGCCGCCTTCAACGCCGACGAGCAGACCTTCCTGAAGTACGCCTCGGCCGAACGCGGCAAGGCCAGCCCGGTCTATATGGGCCTGATGACCGAGGACGGTTATCCGCACCAGGGCCAGTTGAAGTTCATCGACAACGCCATGGACGCCAAGAGCGGCACGATCAGCGGCCGGGCGATCTTCGCCAACGCCGACGGCCGGTTCACCCCTGGCCTGTTCGCCCGCATCCGCATGGTCAGCGACACGTCCGCGACGGTGGCCCTGGCCCCCGACCGCGCGGTGGCCACCGACCTGGGCAAGCGCTACGTCGTGGTGGTGGGCGCCAACAACAAGGCCGAGTACCGCCCGGTCGAGATCGGCCCGCTGGCCGGCAACCTGCGCATCATCCGCACGGGCCTGAAGCCCGGCGACCGGGTGATCGTCGGCGGCCTGCAGAAGGTCAAGCCGGGCGACACCGTCAGCCCGGTGGTCGTCAAGACCGACCTGTCGACCGACCTGTCGCAGTTCGAAACCGGCCCGCAGCGTGTCGCGATGATCAACAGCGTCGCTCAGAACTAAGCGTACCCCAAAAAGCCCGCTCCGGACCGTCCGGAGCGGGCGAAAAACGAGCGCCCGACGGCGCTTGACGCTCCCCCTTTGCCTCCTCCCCATACTCGCCCGCAAAAGGCGCCTCCCATGAATTTCTCCAAGTTCTTCGTGAGCAGACCGCGCTTCGCCGCCGTGCTCTCGATCGTCATCTTCATCGCCGGGTTGGTGGCTCTGCCGCGCCTGCCGATCTCGGAATATCCCGAGGTGGTGCCGCCGACCGTGGTCGTGCGCGCCGCCTATCCGGGCGCCAACCCCGCCGTCATCGGCCAGACCGTCGCCGCTCCGCTGGAGCAGGCGATCAACGGCGTCGAGGGCATGATCTACCAGTCGTCGCAGTCGGCCTCCGACGGCGCGATGATCCTGACCGTCACCTTCGCGCTGGGGACCGATCTCGATAAGGCCCAGGTGCAGGTGCAGAACCGCGTCGCCCAGGCCTTGCCGAAACTGCCCCAGGAGGTGCAGCGCATCGGCGTGACCACCGACAAGGCCTCGCCCGACCTGACCCTGGTCGTGCACATGATCTCGCCCAACAACCGCTACGACATGCTGTACCTCAGCAACTACGCGCAGCTGAACGTCCGCGACCGCCTCAAGCGCGTCGACGGCGTGGGCGACGTGCAGATCTTCGGGGCCGGCGCCTATTCGATGCGGATCTGGCTGGACCCGGAAAAGCTGGCCTCGCTGAACATGACGGCCGGCGACGTGGTCAAGTCGCTGCGCGAGCAGAACGTCCAGGTCGCCGCCGGCCAACTGGGCGCGCCGCCGACCAATGTGGGCGCCGAGTTCCAGCTGTCGGTCAACGCGCCCGGCCGCCTGACCGACGAAGAGCAGTTCCGCAACGTCATCATCCGCTCGGGCGAGAACGGCGAACTGACCCACCTGGGCGACGTGGCCCGCGTGGAGATGGGCGCCAACAACTACGCCCTGCGCTCGCTGCTCGACAACAAGTCGGCCGTGGCCATGCCGATCTTCCAGCGCCCCGGCTCCAACGCCCTGGCGATGGCCGCCGACATCAAAAAGACGATGAAGGAGCTGAAGAAGGAATTCCCGGAAGGCGTCGACTACGAGATCATCTACGACACCACCGCCTTCGTGCAGGAATCGATCAACTCGGTGATCCACACCCTGATCGAGGCCATCATCCTGGTGGTCATCGTGGTGGTGATCTTCCTGCAGGGCTGGCGCGCCTCGATCATTCCGCTGATCGCCGTGCCCGTCTCGCTGATCGGCACCTTCGCCGTCCTGCTGATGCTGGGCTTCGGCCTCAACGCCCTGACCCTGTTCGGCCTGGTCCTGGCCATCGGCATCGTCGTCGACGACGCCATCGTCGTGGTCGAGAACGTCGAGCGGAACATAACCAACGGCCTTGAACCCGCGGCGGCCACGCGCAAGGCCATGAGCGAGGTCACCGGACCGATCATCTCCACGGCCCTGGTGCTGTGCGCGGTGTTCATCCCGACCGCCTTCATCAGCGGCCTGTCCGGCCAGTTCTACCGCCAGTTCGCCCTGACCATCGCCATCTCGACGGTGATCTCGGCCTTCAACTCGCTGACCCTGTCGCCGGCCCTGGCCGCCGTGCTCCTCAAGAGCCATGACGCGCCCAAGGACCGCTTCCAGAAGATGATCGACGCGGCCCTGGGCTGGTTGTTCAACCCGTTCAACCGCATGTTCGCCAAGGCGTCGGACGGCTATGTCCGCAATGTCGGCCGCACCCTGGGCAAGTCGACGGCGGGCCTGGTCATCTACGGCGTCCTGCTGGCCCTGACGGTCTTCGCCTTCGCCAAGACCCCGGGCGGCTTCGTGCCGCAGCAGGACAAGGCCTATGTCGTCGCCGTCGTGCAACTGCCCGACGCGGCCTCGCTGGACCGCACCGAGGCCGTCATCCGCCAGATGGGCGACATCGCCATGAAGGTGCCGGGCATCAAGCACTCGGTCGCCTTCCCCGGTCTGTCGGCCAACGGCTTCATCAACAGCCCCAACTCCGGCGCGGTGTTCTTCCCGCTGGACGACTTCAAGAACCGCACCGGCCACGACCTGTCGGCCAACGCCATCGTCGGCCAGCTGAACGCCAAGTTCGGCGCCATCCCCGACGCCCAGATCGCGGTCTTCCCGCCGCCTTCGGTGCAGGGGCTGGGCACGATCGGCGGCTTCCGCATGCAGATCGTCGACCGCGCGGGCCTGGGTCCGGACGAGCTGAACAAGCAGACCCAGAACCTGATCGACAAGGCCCGCAAGGACCCCGCCCTGGTCGGCGTGTTCTCGACCTACCAGGTCAGCGTGCCGAAGATCGAGGCCAACATCGATCGCGAGAAGGCGCGGGCCTCGGGCGTCAGCCTGACCGACCTCTTCGAGACCATGCAGGTCTATCTGGGCTCGCTGTACGTCAACGACTTCAACCGCTTTGGCCGCACCTACGAGGTCAACGTCCAGGCCGACCAGAAATTCCGCATGCAGCCCGAGCAGATGCTGCGCCTGCAGACGCGGAACGCCGACGGCCAGATGATCCCGCTGGGCGCCTTCGTGAGCTTCAAGGAGGCCACCGGCCCCGACCGCGAGAGCCACTACAACGGCGTGCTCACGGCCGAGATCAACGGCGGCCCGGCCCCCGGCTACTCTACGGGCCAGGCCCAGAAGGCGCTGGAGGACCTGGCCAAGAAGGAGCTGCCCAACGGCATGGGCTACGAGTGGACCGAGCTGACCTACCAGCAGATCCTGGCGGGCAACACGGCGATCTACATCTTCCCGCTCTGCGTGCTCCTGGCCTTCCTCGTGCTGGTCGCCCAGTACGAAAGCTGGAGCCTGCCGCTGGTCGTCATCCTGATCGTGCCGATGACCCTGCTGTCGGCCCTGGCCGGCGTGCTGCTGACCCATGGCGACAACAACATCTTCACCCAGATCGGGCTGATCGTGTTGGTGGGCCTAGCCTGTAAGAACGCCATCCTGATCGTCGAATTCGCCAAGGAGCGGGAGGAGCATGGCGACACGCCGCTGCAAGCGGTGCTGGAAGCCTGTCGCCTGCGCCTGCGGCCGATCCTGATGACCTCGATCGCCTTCATCATGGGCGTGGCGCCCCTGGTGGTCAGCCACGGGGCCGGCGCCGAGATGCGCCGCGCCATGGGCGTGGCGGTGTTCTCGGGGATGCTGGGGGTGACGGTCTTCGGCCTGATCCTGACCCCGATCTTCTACTTCGTGATCCGTCGCAACACCGCCCGCCGGGCGGCGCTGAAGGCGGCCAAACAAACGACGACCGCCGTGGAGGCGCACTGATGTTTGCTTCTCAAATCCGCCAGCCGGGCTGGCGGAACCTGAAGGTCCAGCTCGGCCTGTTCGCCAGCATGCTGCTGCTGTCGGCCTGCGCCGTGGGGCCGGACTACAAGACCCCGGTCTCAGCGCCGGTGGTGCTGCAGAACGCCCCGGCCGGCGCCTTCTCCACCGCCAACCCCGAGGCCCAGTGGTGGAAGGCGTTCAACGACCCGGTGCTCGACAGCCTGGTCACCCAGAGCCTGTCGGGCAACCTGGACATCCGCATCGCGGTCGCCCGGGTGGACGAGGCCCGGGCCCTGTTCAAGGACGCGCGCCTGGACCAGATCCCGCGGGTCACCGCCAGCGGGGCCTATCAGAAGAGCGACCAGCAGCAGCCTGGCTCGAACGGCCAGCGGGTCGAGAGCGAGACCTACCAGGCCGGCTTCGACGCCGGCTGGGAGATCGACCTGTTCGGCCGCGTTCGCCGGGGCGTGGAGTCGGCCCGGGCTGAGGCAGGCGCGGCGCAAGCCGACCTGCGCGACGCCCAGGTGACCATCGCCGCCGAGGTGGCCCGCAACTACCTGGAACTGCGCGGCGCCCAGGCCCGCCTGGCCGTGGCCAACCGCAACCTCGACACCCAGCGCGAGACCCTGCGGCTGACCAAGGTCCGCTACGACGCTGGCGCCGGCAACCCGATCGACGTGGCCAGCGCCCAGGCCCGCCTGAACGCCACCGAGGCGGTGATCCCCGCCCTGATCACGGCCGAGAAGCGGGCCAACTACCGGCTCTGCGTGCTGGTCGGAAAGCGGCCGGGCGAACTGGACACCGCCCTGGTCGCGACCACGACCGCCGAGGTCACGCCGCTGATCGCCGCCCTGCCGATCGGCGACGCCGCCGACCTGCTGCGCCGGCGTCCCGACGTCCAGGCGGCCGAGCGTCGCCTGGCCGCCCAGACCGCCAAGGTGGGGGTGGCCACGGCCGACCTCTTCCCGCGCGTCCGGGTCACGGGCTTCATCGGCTTCCTGTCAGGCACCTCGTCGGGCTTCGGCAACGCCGCCAGCCAGGCCTGGTCGGTGGCCCCCTCGGTCACCTGGCCCGCCCTGGACCTGGGCGGCGCGCACCAGCGCCTGAAGGCGGCCGAAGCCCGCAACGACGCCAGCCTGGCCGTCTACGACCAGACCGTCCTGCGGGCCCTGGAGGACCTGGAGACCGCCCTGGTCGCCTACCGCCAGCAGCAGGCCCAGCTTGTGAGCCTCACAAACCAGGCCGCCGCCTCGCGACGCGCCGCCGAACTGGCGCGGATCCAGTACAAGGAAGGCGGCATCGACTTCCTGGTGCTGCTGGACGCCGAACGCACGCTGCTGGCGGCCGAGGACTCGATGACGGTCGCCGAGACCGGCGTGAACACCAATGTCGTGGCGATCTACAAGGCGCTGGGCGGCGGGTGGACGTCGTAGGCGCTTGAAACTAGGGACACGCGACAAGCGCATGTCCCCGATCCGGACCGGGGACATGCCCTTGGGCGTGTCCCCATCGCCGGTCACGACACCAAAAGTTATCCACAGGACACCGAGCCTGTCGGTCCATTTTTCACACCGTCATCCCGGGCCTTGTGCCCGGGATGACGGCTGAAAGGGGATCGGAGGGCGTCTATCCCCGCACCCCGCAAAACAAACCCTCGCAAATCCAACCCCCTGCACAAAAACGCACGTTTCCCGTCCTCACCCTCCAGGACGGCCGCACACTAGCGGCATGACCCAAGCCACCATCGACATCCCCACCCGGTGCCTGACCTTCCAGCTCAAGCTGATGGCCGCCCTCGAAGCGGCCTGGGCGAGCATCGAGGCCTCCACCAATCCCGTCCTGATCCGCCAGGCCCGCGACAAGGCCAAGGCCGTCGGCGAGCTGGCCGCCATGGCCCGCAAGGTCGCCCTGATCGTCCCGACCCCGCGCGGCAAGCCGCAGCTGGCCGAAACGGCCGCCGCCGGCCTGCACGCCGCCCAGGGCGTGGCGAACGTCAGCGCGATGATCATGGCCACGACGCCGGCCGCCCCGCCCGTGGACGCCCCCGTGGCGGCGCAGGCCGAACACACCCGGCGGGCGCTGGACAAGCTGAAGGGCGGGCGTCGCGGACGGTTGTGAGCCGCGAGGGGTTTCGCAACCGTGCCCCCCGCCCTACCTGTGCCGCATGACCAGACCCGTCCTGCTCCAGATCCTGCTCGGCGCCGCCCTCGTGGCCGCCGGCGTCGCCGCCGCCTTCACCCAGACGGGCGACACCTGGCGCCTGGGCGGCGCGGTGATCGCGACGATCGGGGTGATCACGGCGCGGCGGGCGGTACGCGGGATGCGGCGGCGGCCGTAGGTCCTTCCCTCCCCCTTGTGGGGAGGGTGGCCCTGGCGGCGCCAGGGTCGGGTGGGGCCTGCTGAGCCAATAGGAGAATCCCGTCCCGTTCCATTTCACACCGTCATCCTCGGACTTGTTCCGAGGACCCCGCGTTCAGCCGAGCCGTCGGTTCATCGGCGGGCCGGCCCGCCACCCCACGGCCTTCGCGGCGGAGACAGGGGTCCTCGGAACAAGTCCGAGGATGACGGACGTCGGGGATGTCGAAAGACCGCCCGCGGCGGGGAGGCCGCGCCTTGAAACCTTGATGGCGAGCCTGCTCCACCAAGGCTTTAAGGCGCGGCCTCATCCGGGGCGGATGGTCTGTTTCGACAGGCGGAGATTTTGAAGGTCCGCGATGGACGGAAGACGGGCCGTGGATGCCCCTCTCTCATAGAGAGAGGGAGGGGCCCGCCGCGAAGCGGTGGGAGGGTGAGAGGTTTCACCGTCAGCCGGAAAACCCCGATTCCTTCCATTGCGCGGTCGCCGAGGCGAACCCAAGCTGTCGCCATGGACGCGACCGCCAACGCCCGCCGCCTTCGCCAGAACCAGACCCTGGCCGAGAAGGCCCTCTGGAAGCTGGTCCGCAACCGCCGGGCGGGCGGGTTCAGGTTCCTGCGGCAAGTTCCGATCGACCGCTATTTCGCCGACTTCGTCTGCGAGGCGGGCAAGCTCATCGTCGAGCTGGACGGCGCGGCCCACGAAGGGCGCGAGGACTACGACGAGAACCGCACGCGGACGCTGGAGCTGTTCGGATATGTGGTCCTGAGATTTCCCAACGAACGGGTCCTGGCCGATCCCGATGCGGTCATCGACGACATCCTCACCGCGCTTCGTTCGGTAAGGGTGTAACCTCTCACCCTCCCACCGCCTTTGGCGGCGGGCCCCTCCCTCTCTCTATGAGAGAGGGAATCTGACCGTCCGCTCAGGGTCGAAGGCAGCCCTCTAGCCCCGCCCTCACCCGCTCAACACCCCCACCTCGAACACCGCCCCCGCCTCCTCCTCGACCAGCGAAATCCGCCCCGAACTCGCCGCCAGCAGCGACCGCGCGATGGAAAGCCCCAACCCCGTCCCGCCCGTTTCCCGCCGGCTGGTGAAGAACGGTTCGAACAGGCGGTCGCGGTCGGCGGTCGGGACGCCGGGGCCGTTGTCGGCGATGCGCAGGACGATCTCGTCGTCGACCGCCGCGCCGCTGATCCGCAGCCTCGTGGCCCCGGCCTGGCGGCTGTTCTCGGCCAGGGCGGTCAGGACCGCCTCGATGGTCGCCTCGGGCGCGGCGACGGACGGCAGGGCGGCGGGCAGGTCCAGGACGATGTCCAGTCCCCGGCCGCCCTGCCCGCCGCCCTGGGCGTCGGCGACGCGGCGCGCGGTCGAGGCCAGGTCGGTCACGACGCCCGCCTGGGGCATGGCCATGTCGGCCCGGGCCAGGTCCATCAGCCGGCCGACCAGTTGCGAGAGCCGGGCGCTGTCGGCCGAGATGTTGCCCAGGAACCGGCGGCGCTCGTCCGGGGTCATGGTGTCGAAATGGTCGTCCAGCAGCTCGACCGCCCCGGTGATCCCGGCCAGCGGGGTCTTGAACTCGTGGCTGACGGCCGAGGCGAAGTCGCGCAGGTAGCGCGAGCGCACGGCGATGGCGTCGGCCATCACGCGGAAGTCCTGGTAGAGGTGGCGGATCTCGACGGCGGCGGTGGCGGGGGTCTCCGGCACGCTGCCCTGGCCGGCGGCCACGCTGCGGGTGGCCGCGCTGAGCGCCTCGATCGGCCGGGTCACGCCGCGCGATACCAGGCCCGACAGCAGCACCAGCAGCAGGATCGTCGCCCCCGCCCCGACCAGCAGCTTGCCCCGGTCCTGGTAGACGCCGCGGAACAGCGCCCGGGGCGAGCGCGACAGCAGCAGGGCGCCCACGACCTGGCCGTTGACGCTCACCGGCCGCGCATGGTGCAGCCGCACGGCCGAGGCGCGGCTGAGCCACTCGAACGAATAGCGCGGATGATAGGCCCCGTTGCGGCGCAGGACGGTGCGCGAATGGCCGTGCAGGGCCGCCTGGATCTCGGGCAGGGCCGCCAGGCTTCCACCTTGCCCCAGGCCCCGCACCACCACGCCTCGGCGGTCGACGATCAGGATCGAGGCCAGGGTGCTGCGGCTGGTCTGGTCGAAGATCGGCTCCAGCACCTCGGCCGCCGTCTCGGCCTTGGGGTCGGCGGTCTGGCCGGGGATCGCCGCCGGGCGTTCGGGCAGCACCGGCGAGGTGCGCAGGTCGACGCTGGTGGACTCGGGGCGGTAGTAGCCGGGGTCGTCGCGGGCGTCGGGGTCGGCCGGCGTCAGGTCGCGCACCGCGCCGGGCCACAGGTTGGCGGCGGCCGACGCGAGCGCGGCGCCCTGCGACGTCAACTCGGCCTCGGTCTGGCGGATCAGGGTGTTCTCGTAGGTGCGCAGGAACACCGCGCCGATGGCCGGCATGGCGGCGGCGAACAGCAGCACGGTCAGCAGGATGGTCCGCAGGCGCAGGGCCGGCCACCAACGCCGCAGCCAGCTGCTCATCCGGCGACGCCCGCGCAAGCGCCGAGCCGGTAGCCGATCCCGGCCCGCGTCTCGATCACGTCGTGCCCGCCCACCCCGGCGAACTTGGCGCGCAGGTTGCGCACGTGGCTGTCGATGGTGCGGTCGGTCACCGCGAAGCCCGGGCCGCGCAGGCGGTCGATGATGGCGTCGCGGCTGAACACCTTGGTCGGGGTCGCGGCCAGGGTGCGCAGGATCGTGAACTCGGTGACGGTCAGCGACACCTCGCCGCCCGCCCACGCCGCGCTCCAGGCCTCGGGATCGAGGGTCAGCTTGCCCCGGACGATCAGGCCGTCGGCGGGTGCGGCCTCGGCGCTCTTGCCGCCCGTGCGCCGCAGGATCGCCTGGACCCGGGCCACCACCTCGCGCGGGCTGAACGGCTTGACCACGTAGTCGTCGGCGCCCAGCTCGATGCCCAGCACCCGGTCGATCTCGTCGTCGCGCGAGGACAGGAACAGGATCGGCAGGTCTCCCTGGGCCCGCAGGCGGCGGCAGACCTCCAGCCCGTCCAGGCGCGGCATGTTGATGTCCAGCACCACCAGGTCGGGCGCGCGTTCGGCGACGGAGGCCAGGGCCGCCTCGCCGTCGGCCGCCTCGCGGGTCTCCAGCCCGACCTTGGCCAGGGCGAACACCAGGAGCTGGCGGATGTGGGGATCGTCGTCGACGACCAGGATCGTGCGCTGCATGGGCCTCATGTTCAGTGCTCCGGGCTTTTGGTCAACGGGTCGGGGGTCGACGGCAAGACGTCCTGGCTTGTCGCAGGCGCTTCATAGGACGGCGACGGTTCGGGCGGCGGTTCGGGCTCCGGGAGCATCACGGGGCGGCCGTCGCACTGTCGCGGATAGCCCCGGGCGCTGTGGATCAGGGGGCGTTCGCGCTTCAGGGCGCGGACCCGCTCCAGCCGCAGGGCGCCGCGCGGCGTCCAGGCGCGCCAGTCGGCCTGTCGGATCCGCAGGCCGATCAGGGCCCGCTCCCGCACCCAGGCGACGCGGTCGGCCAGCTCCGGCGAGGTCGAACGGCGCTCGGCCTCGACCAGCGAGACCAGGGCCGAGGGACCCAGTTCGTTCAGGTAGCAGACGTCCAGCTCCGGCCCCTGGCCGCCGAGCTCGCGGGCTTGGCGGACGTTCCAAACGGCGGCGACCGCGCCCAGGTCGACCCCGCAGGCGGCGACCAGCACCGCCAGGGCCGCGGCGGCGTTGGCGTTGATCAGCCAGGCCCCGCTCCTGCCGCGCAGCATCCGCCAGCAGATCAGCACCAGGCCCAGCCCGACCAGCCCCATCCAGACCAGGGCGGCGATCCGCAGGCGGGTCAGGGAATAGACCTGCACGTAGTCGACGGTCCGCAGGATGCTGGAGGCCACCAGGAACAGGTTCTGGCCCACCCACAGCACCACCAGCACGCGGACCAGCGGGACCTTGGCGGTGGGCATGCGCGGGTCCAGGGCGACCAGCACGAACAGGCCCGCCAGCAGCGCCGTGGCGATCAGCGGATAGGCGCCGCGATGGGCGTACTCCGCCAGAGTCAGGCCGGCCGGCGGTCCCGCCCCGCCCCACAGGATCACCGCGTCCAGGCCGTTCTGCAGCGCGAACAGGGCGTTGAAGACGATCAGCGACAGGGTCACCGAGGCGATCGAGACTCCCGCGACGGCGCCCAGGGACCGGGGTTTGCCCGTCGGCAGGGCGCGGCGGCGGCGCGGCCGCAGCAGGCTCCAGGCCAGGGTCAGCACCATCACCCAGAAGACCGCCCGCCAGAACAGGTCGCCGCTGAAGGCCGGCAATCGCAGGGTCGACAGGGCCTGGCCGATCACGGGATTGGCGGCGGCGAACAGGGTCAGGAACACCGCCCCGCCCACGACCGGCAGGGCCAGCAGCGGCACGATCCCCCGCCAGTTCCAGCCCGGCGTCGTCGTCCGGCCCGCCTTGCGCGCCCGGCGAAGATCGAGCCACGGCCCGAACATCCCGACCACGGCCTGGGCGACCAGGCGCTGGCTCCAGCGCCAGGCGTCGTCGAACCGCGCGGCCCGGGGCAGCAGGACCGCCAGGCCCAGCATCGCCCAGAACAGCAGCCAGCCCAGCAGGCTGGGCGCCCAGGCCAGGAGGATCGCCAGCACCGTCGCCGCGACCAGCGCCCAGCCGGCCTTGAGGTCACGACGGGCGTGCGGATGCAGGGCGGTCGCGGCCAGGGTCAGCAGCAGCGCGAAGGCGCCCAGGGTCCAGCCGATCCGATGCCCCCAGAACAGCAGGTCGGCGACGATCGCCAGGGCCAGCGCGGCGCTGGCCTTGAGCGTGAAGGACAGATCGCGCGGGCGACGGGAAAGCAGCATGGCGGGCTCCGACCGAAGGAGCCCGTTGAGTGCCCGCGCGGGGTCGAGACAAAGCCGGTCCAGCGACGCGTTTGCCGTGCAGATTTGATGCAGCGTTACTGAAACCCTCTCCCATGGGGAGAGGGTGCTAGCGCGCCCTAAGCCCCCGTCGCCGTATCGCTCCATCGCGAGAACGGGGTGTCGGGTTCGTCGACCAGGCTGGGCTGCAGCGAACGCAGGTCGCTGGGGCGGATGTTGAAGGCCTTGCGGAAGCTGCGGCTGAAGTGGGCCTCGCTGCTGAAGCCGCACTGGAAGGCGATCTCGCTGATCCGCCGGGCCCGCTTGGGGTCCAGCAGGGCGGCGCGGGCCAGGTGCAGGCGGCGCTCCCAGATATAGGCCGTCACCCCGCCCAGCGGCTCGAACAATCGGTAGAGGGTGGAGCGCGACACGCCCAGGGCTTCGCTGATCCGGGCCGGGTTCAGGCTGGGCTCCAGCAGGTTGTGCTCGACATAGGCGCGGGCCCGCAGCAGCACCGGCGACTCGCGCACGCCGAAGTCGGCCCGTCCGGCCTCCATCGCCAGACAGGCGCCCAGCAGCTCGGTGGTGGCGCGGGTGATGCCCGGCAGGGTCTCGGGAAGAAGCTGCGGGAACCAGCGGGTAACCGCCGTCAAATGCTCGATCAGAAGGCCGGCGCGGTTGCCGTCCAGCACCATGCCGTGCAGCTCGACGCCGGGCGCCACGGCCTGGACGTCGGCGCGGGGCAGGAAGGTGGTCAGCACCTTGACCGCCGTGCTGTGCAGCAGCATCGGCCGCGACAGGTCGCAGATCCCGACCTCGCCCGGTCCGGCCGAGAACGGCACGCCGTCGAAGTCGCCGGTGTGCGATCCGGCGATGTTGAACTGGACGATGTAGGCGTCATGGCCGTCGGCGGCGATCATCTCCGGCGTGCGGAACATGGTGTGGCCGCCGGTCTCGGTCACGTAGAAGGCGTGGGGGCCCAGGCGCAGCGAGGTGATGTTGGCCGAGAAGCCCGGCTCGGGGTCGCGGGCGTCCAGCGCGACCAGCACCTCTCGGCGATAATGATCGTGTCGCTCCTCGGGCGGGACGCTCCGGGTGCTGAAGTTCGATCGCCCTAGCTGGAACACGGACTCGCTAGGCGGACTCAAAGGTTCACTCATGTGGCCTCCCCCAAGGCACAATCACGCATTTACTGTATTCGCCCAATGCGGGCGTTCGTCGCACCACGCGAGGGCGGCTTTTTCCTTTGAGACAAACGATCAAGAAAATGGGACCGGCATGTAATGGTTACGCCGCGCAAAGCCTTACTGGTGTCGGTCCCTTCGGACGAACGCTGATCAGTGATCAATAATCGTCCGGGACCGTATTCACCGACGCTTGGACGCGAAGTCATCGGCTCGGAGAACGACGCACCGCGAGGCCTGGGGGGGTCTTCGCGATTAGCGTCGCCCACGTCCCGAGGGGGACTCAAACTGAAGGCGGGCCTTGGGGGAGGCCCGCCTTTTATTTTGCCGATGACAGCGCTGGCGGGTGGCGATCCGTAGGGTCCGCCTGCCGACAAGGCGCCAGGGCGAACTTGGGCCCTAGTCGGACAGTCCCAGCGGCGCCCTTAGGCAATGTCCCTGCGGTCTGGCGCGGGGAATCCCCGATGGCGACCCCAGGGTCGCGAGCCTTAAATCTCTTCGTGCGGGGCCCGTTTGGCCACGATCAGCAGGAGTGTCCGATGGCCGCCTCAGCCAAGCCCAACATCATCATGGTCATGGCCGATGACGTGGGCATATGGAACATCAGCGCCTACCATCGCGGCATGATGGGCGGCAGCACGCCGAACATCGATCGGCTCGCCCAGGAGGGGGCGCTTTTCACCGATTATTACGGGCAACAATCCTGCACGGCGGGACGCGCCGCGTTCATCACTGGGCAGACGCCGTTCCGCACGGGGCTGCTAAAAGTCGGCCTGCCAGCGGCAAAGCAGGGCTTGCAAGACACCGATCCGACGATCGCCGAACTGCTCAAGCCCCTCGGCTACGCCACGGCGCAGATCGGCAAGAACCACTTGGGCGACCGCAACGAATACCTGCCCACCGTGCACGGCTTCGACGAGTTCCACGGGATCCTCTACCACCTCAATGCGATGGAAGAGCCGTACGACCCGGAGTACCCCAAAAACCCGGAATTCCTGACGAAGTTCGGCCCGCGCAACATCGTCAGCAGTGTCGCCACCGAGGTCGACGACCCCACGGACGATCCGCGCTGGGGACGGGTCGGCAAACAGAAGATCACCGACGCCGGTCCGTTGCCGCCGCATCCGGGCATGGACCCCGCCGCCAAGGTCAGCATGGAAGACATCGATGCCGATCTGGTGCGTCGCTCGTGCGACTTCATCGACCGCTCCGTCAGGGCGGGGCAGCCGTTTTTCCTCTGGCACAACTCGACCCGGTGCCACTCCTGGACGCACCTGTCCAAACAGTGGGACGGCAAGACCGGCTACGGTCTGTTCGCCGACGCCATGGCCGAGCTGGACTGGATTGTTGGCGAACTGCTCGCCAAGCTCGACGAACTGGGCATCGCGGACAACACGATCGTGCTGTTCACCAGCGACAACGGCGCGGAAATCTTCAGCTGGCCCGACGGCGGCAACCATCCGTTTCGAGGCGAGAAAGGTACCGTGTACGAAGGCGGCTTCCGCGTGCCGATGCTGGCGAAGTGGCCCGGCGTCATCGAGCCCGGTGTCATCATCAACGACGTCATGTCGGCCGAAGACTGGCTGCCGACCTTGGTCGCCGCGGCGGGCGAGACGGAGATCAAGGAGAAGCTGCTCGCCGGACACCAAGCGGGCGAGAAGACCTTCCGGACCCACCTCGACGGTTACGACTTCAAGCCGTTCTTCGAAGGCGAGGTCACTGAAGGTCCGCGCCGCGAGTTCTTCTATTTCAGCGACAACGCCGATCTCATGGCCCTGCGCTACGACCAATGGAAGATCACGTTCAAGACGATTGTCGGCAACCTGTTCAGCGGAAAGGAAGACTCCACCAACGTGCCGATCGTGACCAATCTGCGCGTCGATCCGTGGGAGCGATATCAGAGCGAATCGACGTCATACGGCCAATGGTGGGGAGAAAAGCTGTGGGTCATGATGCCCGCCACCGTCATCATGGGTCAGTTCCTCTCCACCTTCAAAGACTACCCGCCAAGCCAAGTCTCAGGCTCGCTGGGCGTGGAGAAGGCTCTGGAGGCGCTGCAGGATGGCGGCCGTAAGAACTGATGTGGCGTCCGAGTGGTCCTAAACGTCGATCCACCGTAAACGTCTGCCCACGACGCCGAACAGCCGACCGCTATTCCCGCTTCAGCGTCGTTGACCGGAGCAGCCAACGTGTAGGCTCCTGATAAACCCTAGTGTTCCCGTCCCATCCGCCAGAAGGTCTGGAACAGCGGCTCGACCAGATAGGCCAGGGCCGAGCGCTTGCGCAGCGGGATCAGCACCTCGACCGGCAGGCCGGCCTGCAGGCCCGACTGGGCGCCGCGGATCTTGCGGATCTTTTCCAGCTCCTGCGGCGGCGCGGCGACTTCGGCCCGGAAGTACTGGGCGCCGGTCTTCTCGTCGGTGAAGCTGTCGGCCGACAGCTCGGTCAGGGTGCCGTTCAGCAGCGGCAGGTCGCGCTCGTGCAGCGAGGTGAAGCGGATCTGGGTCTTCTGGCCGGGCTTGAGGTCGTCGGCGTCGTTGGGCGAGACCTTGGCCTGGATCACCAGGCGGCGGTCCTGGGGCACGATCTCCATCAGGGTCTGGCCGGGTGCCACCACCCCGCCGACCGTGAAGACGCTGAGCCCCACCACCTTGCCGCCCGAGGGGGCGCGGACCGTGGCGCGCGCCAGTTGCTCGCGGGCGGCCAGCACCTTGGGCTGCAGGTCGTCGAGCCGCACCTGCACGTCGCGCAGCTGGCCCGAGACCTCCTCCATCATCTGCCGCTCCAGCGACAGGGTCTGCAGCCGGGTCTCGCCGATCTGCTCGCCCGAGCGGGCGATCTGGGCGCGATAGGCGCCGTCCTCGCCGGTCAGGGAGGCGGCGCTGCGCTGCAGGGCCAGCACCCGGGTCTTGGGCGCATAGCCCTTGGCGGCCAGCTCCTGCACGCCCGCCAGCTCCTCCTCGATCAGCTTCTGCTGCTCGCGGTTGGCGTCCAGCTGACGCTCGGCGCCGCTGGTCTGCTGGCTCAGTTGCAGGATCCGCTGGTTGAGCACGCCGCGCTGGGTCTGCAGCGAACTGCGGCGGGCTTGGAACTGCTGGCGTTGCAGGCGCAGGGCGTCCTCGGCCAGCGGCCTGTCCTCGGGCTCCAGCTTGGCGAACTCGGGCGGGGCGGCGAAGCCGGCCTGCTTGTCGCGCTCGGCGACCAGGCGGGCGCGCTGGGCCAGCAGGGTCAGGACCTCGCCGGTCATGCCCCGCTCGCTGGCCCGCAGCTCCGAAGCCGACAGCTCGACCAGGATCTGGCCCTTGACCACGCTCTGGCCCTCGACCACCCGGATGGCCGTGACCACCCCGCCCTCGCGGTTCTGGACCGACTGGCGGTTGCCCGCCACGGCGATCACCCCGTGGGCGTAGGCGCCGGCGTCCAGCGGCGCCAGGGCCGCCCAGCCCAGGAAGCCGACGAAGAACAGGCCCGCCACCCCCGCGCCGACGCGGATGGCCATGGCCGGATCGTCCGACAGGCGCGGCGGGACGTTGGGGGCTTCGCCCGGCTTTTCGCTCGAGGCTTGGAACATCGTGTCGGTCATGGCTTGGCGGCCTGCAGGGCGGTCGTGGCGGAAGCGGGCTTGGCGCCGCTCCCCTTGGCCTGGGCCTGGGCGGCCTCGGCCATCTTGGCGACCACCTCCACCCGGGGGCCGAGCATCTCGATCTGGCCTTCGCGCAGCACCAGCAGGCGGTCGGCGACGTTGAGGATGCCGGTGCGGTGGGCGACGATCAGGATCGCGGCCTTGCGCGCCTTGGCGGCCAGCAGCGCGCTGTTCAGCGCCGCCTCGCCGTCGGCATCGAGCGCCGAGTTGGGCTCGTCCAGGATCAGCAGCGGCGGCTCGCCGTACAGGGCGCGCGCCAGGGCCACGCGCTGGGCCTGGCCCGCCGACAGCCCGCGTCCGCCGGCGCCCAGCAGGGTGTCGTAGCCTTTGGGCAGGCGCAGGATCAGCTCATGCACCCCCGCCGCCTGGGCCGCGGCCACCACCTCGGCGTCGACGATCGCCGCATCGGCCCCCACCCAGGTGGCGAAGCGCGAGATGTTGTCCTTGATCGTGCCGGCCATCAGGCCCGAGTCCTGCGGCACATAGCCGATGTATCGGCCCAGCCGATCGCCGTCCCAGTCGACCAGGTTGGCGCCGTCCAGGCGCACCACGCCCGCGTCGGGAACGATGGCCGCGGCGGCCACCCGCGCCAGGGTGGTCTTGCCCGCGCCGCTGGGACCGATGACGCCCAGGATCTCGCCCGGCGTCAGGCGGAACGAGACGCCGCGCAGCAGCACCGGGCCTTCGCCGGGCGCGCGCACGGCCACCTGTTCCAGGGCCAGCGCCCCGGTCGGGGCCGGCAGCTGGGTGCCGGACATCTCCATCCCCCGGTTGGGGAACAGCTTGATCAGGTTGTTCAGCGCGCCGCGCACCTGGCCGACCACGCCCCACGAGCCGACCAACTGCTCGATCGGCTGCAGGGCGCGGCTCATCAGCACCGAGGCGGCGATGATCGCGCCCGCCGAGATCTGCTTGTCGACCGCCAGCCAGGCGCCCAGGCCCAGGGCCGCCGACTGCAGGAACATGCGGGTGAACTTGGTGGCCGCCGAATAGCCGCCGCCCGTGAACTGGGCCTTGGCCGACAGGTCCAGGCCGACGCGGCGATCGGCCAGCTGGCGCTCGCGCAGGGCGCCGCGCATGCCGAGAGCCCGCACGACCTCGCCGTTGGCGGCGGCCGCCTCCTGCGAGGCGTAGGCCTGGGCCTGGGCGATGAAGGCCTCGCGGGCCCGCGTCCGCGTGGCCCGCTCGTTGAACACCGCCAGCACCACCAGCACCGCGCCGCCGACGATGGTCATCGCGCCCAGGGCCGGGTGGATCATGAAGGCGACCAGCACGTAGATCGGGGTCCACGGGATGTCGAAGACGGCCACGGCCACGGGACCCGACAGGGCCTGGCGCACGACGTCGAACTCGCGCATGCCCTGGGCCGAGGCGCCGGGGGCCATGGCGCTCATCAGCTTCTGCAGGATGCCGCCGGCCAGCAGCCGGTCCAGGCGCAGGCCCGCCAGGGTCAGCAGCCGCGAGCGCACCGATTCCAGGGCGGTCTGGGTGCCCAGGGCGAAGGCCACGACCAGGGTCAGGTACAGCAGGGTCAGCCGGCCCTCGGTGGGCACCACCCGGTCGTAGACCTGCATCATGTAGATGGTCGGGGCCAGCAGCAGTAGGTTGATGAAGGCGCTGAACACGGCGGCGGCCATCAGGTGCGGGCGGCAGGCCCGCAGGGCGGCGACCAGAGGCGGCGGCAGCGGTGCGTCCAGGAACTTCACGCGTCTCTCCCCAGGACGCGTCCCTCTCCGCCAGCTCCATTCGCCGCACGCAGGTCTCACGCCCCTGGGCGGTACCTAACGTTGCGACCCGCCAATTTGCAAGAACGTCGTTGCGCCGAATGGTCGAGGACCGGCGTCCTACTCCACGAAAGCGGGCGCCGTGACGCGGCGTCCCAGCAGGAAGGCGTCGGCCACGTGGCGCAGCGGCGTGACGTCGACATCGGACGCTCCGGCGGCGATCAGCTCGGCGAACCGGGCGTACAGACCGGGGTACTCGGCCTCGGGCCGCTCGTGGACCAGGGCCCCGTCGATCCACAGCTTGGAGCCGCCGTGCGACAGGCGCAGCGCGCCGCCGTCGGTGTCGACCTCGATGTCCCAGCTCTGCGGACCGGTCTGCAGGAAGTCGAACTCGGCGGTGACCGGCACGCCGGCGGTGTCGACGAACGACAGCTCGGCCTGGATCGGCGACTGGCGGTTCTCCGGCACGTGCAGGGTGGCTTGCGTCAGAAAGAACGGGCGCGGCAGCACGGCGGTGGCGATCGACAGGGCGTTGATGCCGGGATCGAACACCCCCAGGCCGCCCGGCTCCCAGATCCAGTCCTGGCCCGGATGCCAGACCCGCACGTCCTCGCGCCAGTTGATGCGGGCCGCGGTGATCGTCTTGCCCGCCAGCCAGTCGCGCGCCGGGGCGACGGCCGGGGCGTGGCGCGAGTGCCAGGTGGTCTGCAGGGTGACGCCTTGGACCTCGGCGACGTGGCGCAGGTCCTCGACCTCGCTCAGCGTCGCGCCGGGCGGCTTTTCCAGCATCACGTGCTTGCCGGCTTCCAGCGCCTGGCGGGCCAGGCCGTGGCGCACCTGGGGCGGGGTGCACAGGGCCACGGCGTCGAACGCCACGCCGCTGGCCAGCAGTTCGTCCAGGGTGTGGAAGCTGGGCAGGCCCGGCTGTTCGGCGTGACGGCTGACGATCGCCACCAGCTCGAAACGCTGATCGGCGGCCATCGCCGGCAGGTGCTGGTCGCGGGCGATCTTGCCCAGGCCGATCAGGGCCACGCGGATGGAGGTGGCGTCGGTCATGGGGCCTCGCGACTCTGGGAACGCTTATTTGTAGGATAAATGCTTGGTGACGCTTGGGATGTCAAACGGCCAGTGAGGCTTGGGGCTCGCCCTAGCCGCTACTGATCGCCGCCGAGCGGTTGCGCCAGTCCGATGAGAAGGCCTTCGGGGCCGCGGATGTAGCAGAGCCGGTACACGTTCTCGTACTCGACCACCTCGCCGACCAGCTGGGCGCCGTGCTTGCGGAGCCTGGCCAGGGTGTCGTCGATGTCGCTCACCGTGAACATGGCGCGCAGGTAGCCGAGGGCGTTGACCGGGGCGTTGCGGTGATCGGCGACGACGGACGGGACCAGGAAACGCGAGAGCTCCAGGCGGCTGTGGCCGTCGGGCGTGACCATCATGGCGATCTCGACGCGCTGATCGCCCAGTCCGGTGATGCGTCCGGCCCATTCGCCTTCGACCATGGCCCGCCCCTCGAACGTCAGGCCAAGCTCGGTGAAGAAGGCGACGGCGTCATCGAGGGATTCCACCACGATGCCGATATTGTCCATTCGCAGCAGTTGGCTCTTGGTCATGATTTCGATCCAGTCTCCTACGCCCCCAGCAGCTCGAAGCTGGCCGTCAGGCCGTCGACCGCGCTGTTGGCCACCCACAGGTCGAACATGCCGGGCTCGGCGATCCAGCGGTCGTTGTCGCCGACGAACATCAGCGAGCCGCGCTCCAGGCTGAAGCGCACCTCGCGCCGCTCGCCCGGCTTCAGCGCCACCCGCAGGAAGCGCTTGAGCTCGCGCACCGGCCGGGTGCGGCTGGCCACCCGGTCGCGGATGTAGAGCTGGACCACATGCTCGCCAGCGACCTTTCCCGTGTTGGCCACGGTGGCGGTGACGATGAGCTTCTCGTTCCAGGCCAGGCGCGTGGTCGACAGCTTGACGTCGCTGAGGGCGAAGCTGGTGTAGGACAGCCCATGGCCGAACGGGTACAGCGCCTCGTTGCGCGTGGTGCGCCAGCGGGCCTTGTACTCCTGGCTGTCGTCGGCTTGGGGCGCGGGACGGCCGGTGGTGCGGTGATTGTAGGCGAACGGCTCCTGGCCGCTCTCGTGCGGGAAGCTGACCGGCAGGCGGGCCGATGGATTGACCCTGCCGAACAGCACGTCGGCCACGGCGTGGCCGGTCTCGGTGCCCAGGAACCAGGTGGCCAGCACGGCGGGAGCGGCCTTGACCGCGCCCTCCAGCACCAGGGCCCGGCCGTGGCGCAGCAGCACGACGGTCGGCTTGCCCACCGCCCCGACCAGTTCGGCCAGCTGTTGCTGCACGCGCGGCAGGCCGATCTCGGTGCGCGACTGGGCCTCGCCCGACATGTTCTGGCTCTCGCCCACGGCCAGCAGCACGATGTCGGCGGCCCTGGCGGCGGCGACGGCCTGGTCGAAGCCGCCGGGGATGGTGTTCTCGACGTCGCAGCCCTTGGCGATGGTCAGCTGCGAGGGATCGGCCATCGCCTCGCGGATCCCGGCGGCCAGGTCGACCCCCAGGCTGGTGTCGCCGAAGAAGGCCCAGGGCCCCAGGATGTTGTCGCGGTCCTGCCCGAACGGGCCGATCAGGGCGATCTTCTTGCCCTTGGTCGGCAGGGGCAGCAGGCCGCCGTCGTTGCGCAGCAGCACGATCGACTTGCCCCCGGCCTCCCGCGACAGCGCCCGCATGGCCGGGGTGGCGGTGTTGGCGGCCTGGGCCTTGGCGTCGATCGAGCGGAACGGCCGGTCGAACAGGCCCAGCGTCTCCTTCAGGCTCAGCACCCGGCGCACGGCGGTGTCGACCACGGCCATCGGCACCCGGCCCTGGGCCACCAGCTCGGGCAGGTAGCGGCTGTAGAGGCCGCTCTGCATGCTGATGTCGACCCCGGCCAGGATCGCCAGCCGCGCGGCATCCTTGTCGTCGGCCGCGAAGCCGTGGGCCACCAGTTCCTGGTCGGCGGTGTAGTCGGAGATGACCACGCCCTTGAAGTTCCACTCGCCGCGCAGGATGTCGGTCAGCAGGTGCTTGTTGGCCGTGGACGGCACGCCGTTGATGTCGTTGAAGGCCGACATCACCGACAGGCAGCCGGCGTCGAAGGCTGCCTTGAACGGCGGCAGGTGCACCTCGCGCAGGGTCTCTTCGGAGAGGTCGACGGTGTTGTAGTCCAGGCCCGCCGCCACCGCCCCGTAGCCGGCGAAGTGCTTGGCGGTCGACAGCAGGCTGTCGGGCGCGGCCAGGTTCGGGCCCTGGAAGCCGCGCACCCGGGCCTGGGCCATCACCTCGCCCAGGAACACGTCCTCGCCCGAGCCTTCGGCGCCCCGGCCCCAGCGCTGGTCGCGGGCCACGTCGACCATCGGGGCGAAGGTCCAGTGGTTGCCGTACGACGAGGCCTCGATCGCCGCGGCCCGCGCCGTGCGCTCGGCAAGGCTGGGATCGAAACTGGCGGATTCGGCCAGGGGGATCGGGTAGATGGTCTTGAAGCCGTGGATCACGTCGGCGGCGAACAGCAGCGGGATGTGCAGGCGCGAATGCTCGACCGCGGCGGTCTGGGCCAGCAGCGCCCCCTCGACCCCGACGCCGTTCATCAGCGTCCCGATGCGGCCGGCCCGGACGTCGGCCAGGATCTGCTGGGTGTTGCGCTGGTTGACCAGCGGATTGATGTCGCCGACCGGCGGCCGGATCATGTCGGAATAGCACGACAGCTGGCCGGCCTTCTCCTCCATGGTCATCTGGGCGATCAGGGCTTCCACGCGGGGCGAGGCGGCGCGGGCCGCGCCCGCTCCGGCCAGGGCGAATCCCGCCAGGCCCGTCGCGCCGGCCAGGACCGCTCTACGATCCACGCCCTGTCGCTTCGGACCCTGTCGCCCGCCACCCGTCGCCATGAAGCCTCCCCGAACTGAACTCGCCGCAACCTCGCCAGAAACGCCGCTTGGTGCAATGGTGCGTTACCTGAGGAGCGAACCAACGCCTTCAACCTCGGAGAAGCTCCATGACCACCCGCTGGCGCATCGATGTCCGTCTCGGCGACGCCCCGCCCGAAGCCCCGCTGCGCAGCATGGTGGTCGAGGCCCCGACCGAGGTCGACGCCCTGCGCCTCGTCCTGGCCCAGGCCGAGCGCGACCGGGACGATTTCGAGGAGCTGCTGCAGGACGGCCAGGAGGAGGTGTTCTCCCGAACCGAGGTCCTCGAAGGCCATATCGAGCACAAGGACCATACCTGACGATGCCGAAGGCCGACGACCGGATCGAGATCGAGAACTTCACCTCGCCCGGCCACGTGCAGCGCGTCGACCGCGCCAAGTACGAGGCGATGCGCGAGGCGTTGCTCCAGGTGCTGCCTGTCGGCGCGCCTGGGCTGACGGTGGCCGAGGCCAAGGAACGGCTGCTGCCCCTGCTGCCCGAGGCGCTGTTCCCGGGCGGCGACAAGGCGGGGTGGTGGCTGAAGGCCGCCCAGCTGGATCTGGAGGCTAAGGGCGTTGTTCGGCGGGAGGCGACGAAGCCGTTGAGGCTGCATCGGTCCTAGCGTGGGATCACACCCACTTGCCCCCACCTGGCGGCTTCGCCGTCTGTCGCGGCGAGGGGGCGGAGGACGCGCCTCTTCCCCCTGTGGGGGAAGACGATCGCGAAGCGATCCGTAGGGGGCAAGTGCTAGCCGCACTAGCGATACAGATAGTCCGCCCGCAGCCCCATCCGCAGACAGGCCTCCACCGCCGGGGCGCCCTTCACCGGCAACCGATCCGCCGCCGCCCCAGCCAACCGCACCAGCCGCCCCTCGACCGGCCCTAGGTCCCACTCACGCCCCAGCCCCACGACCTCGCGCACCTGCGCCGGCGTGATCGCCACCGCCGCCCTGATCAGCGCGCCTTGCAGGCCGCGCAGCGGAGCGGGCAGGATCGCCGTCCGCCGCATCAGCTCCAGGAACTCGAAGACGATCTCGTGGCGCTCCAGCTTGGGCAGCATGGCCGCCAGCCGCGCCTCCCATTCCGCCACCGAAGCCGGCGCCCCGAGCGCGCCGTACAGCGCCGCCGCCGGGGCGGCCTCGGCGTAGAAGCGGTCGCGGTCGGCGTCGCTCAGCGGCCGGGCGAAGGCGTGATAGGCCTCCATGAAGCCGAAGCTGGCGGTGGCCTGCACCCAGTCCAGCAGCTCCACGTCGTTGGCCCGGTAGGCCGCCCCGGCGGGCGTGTCGCCGGTGACCCGATCATGCATCCGCCGCACGCCGGCGATCATCTTCTCGGCCGTCGAGCGTGCGCCATAGACCGTGACCATCGCCGCCAGGCCGGTGCGCTTGAGGCGCGGCAGCGGCGCGGTGCGGAAGCTGGAATGCTCCCAGACGCCGGAGCGCACGCGCGGCTCGGCCAGCTCCAGGATCACCGCCGTCACCCCGCCGACGAACAGCGAGACCGGGTTCTTGAACACCCGCCACGACACCGAGTCCGGCGCGGCCAGGGCCGGCTCTCCGGCCGGCTGGCGAAAGTCGACGCGCGGTCCGCCCTCGGGTTGGTACAGCCCCTGAACAAGCCCCGCGATGCGACCGTCGTGACTCCCCATCAGTTGGGCGCCATCAATTCACCCGTCGTTCCCTGCCCGCCCAGTACGGCTCGCGCAGCTCGCGCCGCAGGATCTTGCCCGAGGCGTTGCGCGGCAGCATCTCGATGAAGTCGATGGTCTTGGGGGCCTTGAAGCCGGCGATGCGGCTTTTGGCGAAGGCGATGATGTCGGCCGGGTCCTGCGGCGCGCCGGGCTTGAGGGCGACCACCGCCTTGACCGCCTCGCCCCAGGTGTCGTCGGGCACGCCGATCACCGCCACCTCGGCCACGTGCGGATGGCCGTAGACCGCGCTCTCGACCTCGGCCGGATAGATGTTCTCGCCGCCGCTGATGATCATGTCCTTCACGCGATCGTGGATGAACAGATAGCCGTCGGCGTCGATGTAGCCCGCATCGCCGGTCCGCAACCAGCTATCGGAATCGATAGTGTCGGCCGTCGCCTCGGGCAGCTTCCAGTAGCCGGCCATGTTGGCGGGCGAGCGCACGGCCACCTCGCCGACCTCGTTGGGACCCAGGGTCTGGCCGTTCTCGCCGACGATCTTCAACTCGGCGCCGGGCATGGGCAGGCCGGCCGAGCGCATCCGGGCGTTGCCGGCCGGATCGTGGTCCTCGGGCGGCAGATAGACCACCGTGCCGGTCGTCTCGGTCATGCCGTACTGCTGGACGAAGCCGCAGCCGAACACCTCGATGCACTCGCGCAGCAGGTCCAGCGGGATGGGCGCGGCGCCGTACAGGATGTGGGTCAGGCGGCTGTAGTCGACCTCGCGGGCACGGGGCAGGCGCACCACGATCTGCAGGGCGGCCGGCACCATGAACATCTTGGAGACCCGGTCCTTCTCGATGAAGTCCAGCACCTTGGTCGGGTCGAACTCGCGGGCCACCACGCCCTTGGCGCCGTTGACCAGGCCGACCACGCCCCAGCCGGTGCCGCCGATGTGGGCCACCGGCATGGCCACCAGGCTGACGTCGTCGGGACCCCAGCGGTTCCAGGCCATGTCGGCCTGGGCCGCCAGCTTGCGGGTGGTCAGGATGTTGGAATGGGTCAGCATCGCGCCCTTGGGCCGGCCGGTGGTGCCCGAGGTGTAGAGCTGGACGGCGATGTCGGCGGGGGTGATCGCGGCGGCCGGCCGGTCGCAGCCGAACGCGTCGCGCCAGTCCTCGAAGGTCGGATGGCCGTATTCGTTGGCCTCCATGCCGACGACCACCGGCTGGTCCAGCATCAGCACGGCCACGTCGCGGACATGGGCCAGCAGCTCGGGGCCGACGAACACCATGCGGGCCTCGGCGTCGCCCAGGATGTAGGCGATCTCGCGCGGGGCCAGCCGCCAGCCGATCGGGGCCAGCACCACCCCGGCCTTGGCCGCGCCGAACAGGAGCTCGAAATAGTGGTCGCTGTTCTTGCCGACATAGGCGATGCGGTCGCCCTTCCCCAGCCCCTCGGCCAGCAGGGCGTTGGCGACCTGGTCGGTGTGGCGGTCGAACTCGGCGAAGCTGGTCGACCGGCCTTCGAAGACCAGGGCCGTCGCCTCGGGCCGGACCTCGTGGTGATAGCGGGCGACGTCGCCCAGGGTCGTCATGCGATCGAAATCGACGGCGGGTCCGGGGGCGGATCCAGGCATGGTCGACGTGTCTCCTCGCGTCTTCGAGGCGGTCTGGCGCCGCCTTCGACTTCGTCAGACCTCAGGATGAGGGTCAATTCCGGCGCGCGGCTAGGGAAAATCGCGTTCGCGGACGCGGCGGGCCCGGACTTTCCGGTCAAGCCTTGGGGCTCAGGCGGCGGGCGTTGGCCGTCGCGGCGGCGTGGACCGGGGCCAGCATCGCCGACTGCCAGGCCACGCCCAGCGACATCATCCGCCCCCAGAACGCAAAGGCGCCGAGCGAGGCGGACATGGCCGGCGCGACGCCAAAGCTGGGCGTCTTCCAGGCCTGGGCGAGGTAGCGATTGGACTCCGCCGCCATGGCCAGCCAGGCCGGTCCGCCCGCCGAGGCGCCCTGGGCGAAGGCCAGCGGCTTTTCAGAGACCATGCGCGTCAGCTCGGCGTAGTTTCCGCGCATCGGGTCCTGGAGGGCCTGGACGATCATCGGCGTGCGGGCGTTGACCACGCGCAGCGAGGCCAGGGCCAGTTCGGCGCCGGCGGTCGCCAGGGCGAAGGTGTCGGCGGGCGTGGCCTTGCGGCGGGGCTTGCGGGTTCTGGGCATGAGGGGACAACGCCGCCCCCACGGCCTTCGCTCCGCCCGCCAGAAAAAAGGCCGGCCCCGCGTGGCGGAGCCGGCCCTTTCCGTTCGATATCCGGATGCCTAGTGGGCGGCGTCCTTGGCCTTGTCGCCGGCCTTTTCAGCCGCGTCGCCGGCCTTCTCGGCCTGGTCGCCCGCGGCGGCGGCGGTGTCGCCGGCGGCCTTGGCGGTGGCGGTGTCGCCCGTCTGGGCGGCGGTGGTGGCCGAGCCGGCGGCCTGGGCGGCGGCGTCGGCGGCTTGCTGGCTGGAGGCGGCGGCGGCGTTGGCGTCCGCGGCGGCTTCGGTGGCCTTTTCAGCCTTGGGCTGGCAGGCGGCGGCGCCGAGGGCGAGAGCGGCGACGGCCGCGATGGTGACGATACGCATGCTGTGAAGTCTCCCAAAATCCCCGACATCTTTGCCGTGGGCTGAGCAAGAGAACCCGGAGGACCGCCGAAGGTTGCCGCTCCGCCCGGTCGACCTCTTTGGCGCCCTAAGCGCTTGACCCGGCGCGGCGGTCGCCTTCTCTTGAGGCCGATCCCGCAGGATGAGCCCGTTCCGCCCTTGCAAGACCCGGTCGCCCCCGACCCCGTAACGACTTCGCCCTCGCTCGCCGCCGGCACCGTGCGCCGGCGCCTGCTGCTGATGGCCCTGAGCCTGGTCGTGCCGGCCACCATCTTCATGGCCCTGCTGGCCCGCGCCGAGTTCGGCGAGAGCCGGGCGCGCTACGAGCAGCAGCTGATGGCCACCACCCGCGCCCTGCTGCTGGCCACCGACCGCCAGATCGGCCAGGGCCAGAGCGTGCTGCAGACCCTGGCCGTCTCGCCCGCCCTGATCTCCGGCGACATCCCCGCCTTCGAGCGCCAGGCCCGGGCGGCCGTGCAGGGCGGCGACGGCTGGATCGTGCTGCTCGACAACGAGCGGCAGCTGGTCAACACCCGTCATCCCGCCGGCGCGCCCCCGCCCGGGATCGGCTTGCCGGACTATCGCTGGCAGACCATCCGCGCCGGCCGCACCTCGGTGTCGAACCTGGTGCGGCCCCAGAAGGCCGACCAGTTCCCGCCGTTCGTGTCGATCGACATGCCGGTCATCGTCGACGGCAAGCTGTACGACCTGGCCTACCAGCAGTCGCCCAAGGCCTTCTCGTCGATCTTCGCCGCCCAGAACATCCCGCACAGCTGGACGGCCAGCATCGTCGACCGCGACGCGTCGCTGATGGCGCGCTCGAAGGACATCGACCGCTTCATGGGCCGCAAGGTCAGCGGCGAGATGCGCGCCGCCATGGCCCGGGGCAACGAAGGGGTCGCGCTGAGCCATACGCTGGACGGCACGGCCACCCTGTCGGCCTTCGCCCGGTCGTCGAGCAGCGGCTGGTCGTTCATCGTCGGCGTGCCGCGGACCGAGTTGAGCCGGGCCAACTGGTCGTCGGTGGGCTGGCTGACGGCGGCCAGCCTGCTGCTGCTGGTCATCGGCGCGGGCGTGGCCCTGGTGGTCTCGCGCGACATCTCGGCCTCGGTGCGCGGGCTGGGCGCCGACGCCAAGGCCATGGCGGCGGGCGAGGAGATCGCCCTGGTCCCCGACCGCTTCCGCGAGATCGCCGAGGTGCGCGCGGCCCTGCACGACGCCGCCGCCCAGCTGCGGGCCCGCGAGGCCGAGGAGCTGCGCGCCCACCAGCGCCAGCAGTTGATGATCAACGAGCTTAACCACCGGGTGAAGAACACCCTGTTCACGGTGCAATCCCTGGCGCGCCAGAGCCTGGGCCGCCCCGCCGATACCCCCGGCCTGCACGCCTTCAACGAGCGCCTGATGGCCCTGGCCCGGGCCCACGATCTGCTGACCCAGAGCGTCTGGGAGGGCGCCGACCTCAAGGAGATCCTGGAGGAGACGCTGGAGCCCTATCTGGACCGCACCGTCCTGGCGGGCCCGCCGGTGGCCCTGACGCCCAACGCGGCGCTGGCCCTGTCGATGGTCTTCCACGAGCTGGGCACCAACGCGGTCAAGTACGGCGCCCTGTCGGTGCCCGAGGGTTCGGTGACGGTGGTCTGGCACGTGGATCCCGGCGCGCTGCACCGGCTGACCCTGCACTGGGAGGAGCGCGGCGGCCCCACCGTGTCGCCGCCGGCCCGCAAGGGCTTCGGCTCGCGCCTGATCGCCGCCAGCCTGAAGTCGGACCTGGCCGGCGAGGCCCGCGTCGACTACCGCCCCAGCGGCCTGGTCTGCGTCCTGACCCTGTCCCTGCCCCGGACCGGCAAGGAAGAGGCCGAGGACAGGGCGGGAAATCCAGAGGGCGAGATTTAGTAAGTCGTTTCTGAATTAGCCCAAGACCTAGGCAATCGGGCCCAAGGCGCATATCGGCGTTCATCGATCGATTGCGCCGCGCTCCGCGATGGTCTTACCTGCGTCGCTCACCCCCCTGGGACGCGCCCAGCGAGAGATCGAGCGTATGACGACACCCGACACCTTGATGCTGCCGGCCCGGCCCGAGCCGATCGCGCTCCCTGTCGATAAGACAGCAGTGATCGTCATCGACATGCAGAACGCCTACGCCTCGCCCGGCGGCTATCTGGACCTGGCCGGGTTCGACATCAGCGGCGCGGCGGCGGTGATCGACAAGATCAAGGGCGTGCTGGACGTGGCCCGGGCTGCGGGCATGCCGGTGATCTATTTCCAGAACGGCTGGGACAGCGACTATGTCGAGGCCGGCGGCCCCGGCTCGCCCAACTGGCACAAGTCCAACGCCCTGAAGACCATGCGCGCCCGGCCCGAGCTGCAGGGCAAGCTGCTGGCCAAGGGCGGCTGGGACTACGAGCTGGTCGACGAGCTGAAACCCGTCCCCGGCGACATCGTGCTGCACAAGACCCGCTACAGCGGCTTCTTCAACAGCCAGCTGGACAGCGTGCTGCGCTCGCGCGGCGTGCGCCACCTGGTGTTCGTGGGCATCGCCACCAACGTCTGCGTGGAATCGACCCTGCGCGACGGCTTCTTCCTGGAATATTTCGGCACCGTGCTGGAGGACGCCACCCACCAGGCGGGGCCCGACTTCGTGCAGAAGGCCGCGCTGTTCAACATCGAGACCTTCTTCGGCTGGGTCTCGACCACGGCGGACTTCAAGGGGGCGGTGGGGCAGAGGGAAGCAGGCGCGTGAGCCGCGCCCTGCGTCCTTCGAGGCTCGGCTGCGCCTCACACCTCAGGATGAGGACCTTTTGAGCCAACTGATTTCCTCATCCTGAGGCGCCGCGAAGCGGCCTCGAAGGACGCAGGGCCTCGCAATCACGGAGAGCACCATGCCCAAGACCATCATCCTCCCGCCCGGCACGGGCACGCCCATCGCCCCGTTCTCGCCGGGAACCCTGGCCGACGGGATCGTCTACGTCTCCGGCACCCTGGCCTTCGACAAGGACAACAACGTCGCCTTCCCCGACGACGCCGAGGCCCAGACCCGCCAGGTGCTGGAGACCATCAAGTCGGTCATCGAGACCGCCGGCGGCACCATGGACGACGTGACCATGAACCACATCTTCCTGACCGACTGGTCCAACTACCAGACGATCAACAAGGTCTATGCCGAGTACTTCCCCGGCGACAAACCGGCCCGCTACTGCATCCAGTGCGGCCTGGTGAAGCCCGGCTTCGTGGTCGAGATCGCTTCCGTCGCCCACATCGGCCAAAAAGACGGGGGCAAGAAGTAGACGATGCAGAGCGGGACCGTCGACGGGCTGTACTACGAGGTTCACGGCGGTCCCGCGGCGGATCGCGGGACGGTGATCCTGTCGGCCGGCCTGGGCGGTTCCGGCGCCTTCTGGGCCCCGCAGATGGCGGCCCTGACCAGCCGCTTCCGGGTGGTGCTGTACGACCATCGCGGCACGGGCCGCAGCGTGCGGACCCTGACCGATCCGCACACGGTGGCCGTCATGGGCGACGACATCGTCAAGGTCATGGACGCCCTGGGCCTGGACCGCGCCCACGTGGTGGGCCACGCGGCGGGCGGCAACGCGGGCCTGGCCATGGCGCTGGACCATCCGGACCGCATGGGCAGGCTGGTTGTGGTCAACGGCTGGTCGCGGCCCGACCCGCACATCAAGCGCTGTTTCGACACCCGCCTGGCCCTGCTGAACAACACCGGCATCGCCGCCTATGTGCACGCCCAGCCGCTGTTCCTGTATCCGGCCGACTGGCTGAGCGCCAACAACGCCCGCCTGGAGGCCGAGGAGGTGCACCACATCCACGGCTTCCCGGACCCGGACGTCATGCGGGCCCGCATCCAGGCCCTGCTCGAGTTCGACATCGACGCCGACCTGGAGCGCATCGTCTGCCCGGTGCTGGTCAGCGCCAGCGCCGACGACATGCTGGTGCCCCTGGCCTGCTCGCGCCGCCTGGCCGAGCGCCTGCCCAACGCCGTGCTCGACATCGCGCCCTGGGGCGGCCACGGCTTCACCGTCACCGCGCCCGAGGCCTTCAATTCACGCCTGCTGAGCTTCCTCGGCGGCGACCTTCAAGAGGGGGAATAACCCATGGAAATCGGCGTCTTCATCCCGATCGGCAACAACGGCTGGCTGATCTCCGAGGCGGCTCCGCAGTACATGCCGAGCTTCGCGCTGAACAAGGAGATCGTGCAGAAGGCCGAGAAGTACGGCTTCGACTTCGCCCTCTCGATGATCAAGCTGCGCGGCTTCGGCGGCAAGACCCAATTCTGGGAGCATAACCTCGAGAGCTTCACCCTGATGGCCGGCCTGGCGGCCGTGACCGACAAGATCAAGATCTTCGCCACGGCCGCCACCCTGACCATCCCGCCGGCCATCGTGGCGCGCATGGCCTCGACCATCGACTCGATCGCCCCCGGCCGGTTCGGCATCAACCTGGTGACCGGCTGGCAGAAGGCCGAGTACGACCAGATGGGCCTGTGGCCGGGCGAGGGCCACTATACCGACCGCTACAACTACCTGGCCGAATACGCGACCGTGCTGCGCGAGCTGCTCGACACCGGCGTCTCGAACTTCAAGGGCAAGTATTTCGAGATGACCGATTGCCGGGTCAGCCCGCATCCCGAAGACACCAAGCTGATCTGCGCCGGCTCGTCCAACGAGGGCCTGGCGTTCACGGCGCAATATGCCGACTACAGCTTCGCCCTGGGCAAGGGGACCAACACCCCCACCGCCTTCGGCGGGGTCAACGACCGCCTCAAGGCCGCCGCCGACAAGACCGGCCGCGACGTGGCCTCGTACATCCTGTTCATGATCATCGCCGACGAGACCGACGAGGCGGCCATGGCCAAGTGGCAGGCCTACCGGGCCGGCGCCGACCAGGAGGCCCTGGCCTGGCTGACCAACCAGGCCGCGCCCAACGCGGCGGCGGGCTCCACGACGAACACCGCCCAGCTGGCCGCGCCGGAATCGGCGGTGAACCTGAACATGGGCACGCTGGTGGGCTCGTACGAAAGCGTCGCGCGGATGCTGGACGAGGTGGCCGCGGTCGAGGGCACGGCCGGGGTGCTGCTGGTGTTCGACGACTTCGTGGCGGGGGTCGAGAACTTCGGGACGAAGATCCAGCCGCTGATGGCGAGCCGGAAGGGTCTAGGCGGCTAACACTTGCCCCCACCTGGCGGCTTCGCCGCCTGTCCGCCCCGCATGGGGCGGAGGAAGTTCGCGCGGCGTCCTCTTCCCCCTTTGGGGGAGGAGCGCCGCAGGCGCGGAGGGGGCAAGTGTTCGCCCCCCTCCCACGCTCATCATCAATCCACCGCCAGCATCCCCACCAGCTGCAGCCGGAACACCAGCACGCTGTTGGCCGGGATCGGGCCGGCGGTGCGTTCTCCGTAGGCCAGGTCGGCCGGGATCCACAGGGTCCATTCGTCGCCGACGTGCATCATCGGCAGGGCCTCCAGCCAGCCCGGGATCAGGCCGTCGGCCGGCATGATCGCCGCCTGGCCGCGCTGGAACGAGCTGTCGAACACCGTGCCGTCCAGCAGCTTGCCCTCGTAGTGCACCTTGACGATGTCGCCGACCTTCGGCGACGGGCCGGTCTTGGGACCCGAGGTCGTCACCTTGTACTGCAGGCCCGAGGCCGTGGTGACCACGCCCGGCGCCTTGGCGTTCTTGGCCAGGAAGGCCTGGCCCTCGGCCAGGGTCTTGGTGGTGTCGACGGCCGCCGACAGCTGGGGCGGCGCGGACGGCTGCTGCGCCAGGACGGGGCCGGAGATCAGGCAGAGGCCCAGGGCCAGGCTGGCGATACGGTTCATCTGAAACTCACGGTGCGTTTTTGAAGCTAAGCTGTCTTCCACGGAACTGATGGCGGCATCAAGACCGTGGCGGGATGACGAAAAGGCCGCCGGCGTTTCCACCGGCGGCCCCTTCATCATCCGTGGCGCGGGCGCCTACTTCCGCGCGGTGTAGATGTCGTCCAGCCGCGCCGGCGTGCCCTCGATGCGCTCCAGGCGCGGGTACTTCAGGCCGCCGCGGTAGTCGATCTTGACCGTCCGGTAGCGCTCGCCGTCCTTGATCAGCAGCTCGACCAGCGGGGCGTCGGCCTTGGCCGTGGCCTTGACCGCGTCCTTGATCAGGTCGTCGGAATAGGCCGTGCCGTTGACCGCCACGATCGTCTCGCCGGCCGTCAGGCCCGACTTGAAGGCCGGGGTGTCCCAGTTGACCGCCGACAGCAGGCCGTCCTTGCCGATCGTGATGCCCAGCGAGTAGCTGAGATTGACGATCTTGCCCTTGGTCTCGGCCGCCTTGAAGAACTCGGTCGGGGTGTCGGTATAGACCAGCTTGTAGCCGCCGCGGGTCAGGCCATCCAGCGGCGCATGCTCGGACAGGCCCTCGACGCGGGTCTTCAGGAAGGTGGCCCAATCATAGGCCACCACGCCGTTCAGGGTCTGGACCACGGTGTCGAAGTCGTAGGTCAGCACCACGTACGAGCCGTTCTCGACACCGAAGAAGGCCTTGGCGAAGTCGTCCAGCGACTTCTTGCCGTTGGTCTTCTCACGGATCAGCGTGTCGGCGTCGAGCCAGATCAGCTGGCCTTCCGAATAGTAGTCCTCGCTGCGCTGCCAGCTGGTCCACGAGGCCGGCTTGCGGTTGGAGATGATCGGGTCGTTGGTGGTGTCCAGCACGTTGCGCCAGTTGCGGCCGGCGCGGGTGTCGTAGAGCGCGGCGGTCATGGCCAGCGACTCCAGGCCCTGCTGCTTGGTCTGCAGGCCCGAGCGGGCGGCCAGCACGTTGCCCCAGTACTGGGTCTGGCCCTCGTAGACCCACATCAGGCTGTCGCGCATCGGCTCGTTCAGCGTGGGGGTGTAGAGGTCGGCGCCGCGGCGGAACTTGCCGTTCCACGAGTGGGTGTATTCGTGGGCCAGCAGGTCGCGGCCGACATAGGTCTTTTCCCAGTCGGTGAAGTACTTGGGCACCACGCCGTTTTCGCTGGAGCGGTGATGCTCCAGACCGATGCCGCCCATCTTGTCGGTCAGGGCCAGCAGGAAGTCGTAGTGGTCGTAGTGGTGCGCGCCGTACAGCTTGTAGGCCTGCTGCACCAGGTTGCGGTGGATCTGCAGCGCTTCCGGCTTGATCTCCAGCAGCTCGGGCTTGTCGGCGACGATGTTCAGGCGCACCGGCACGGCCGCGCCCGGATCCAGGTCGACCTGCTTGAAGTAGCGGCCGGCGAACATCGGCGAGTCGACCAGGGTCTCGAAGGTGGTGGTCTTGAAGGTCGTGCTCTGGCCGCTGGTCGAGGCCTTCTCCAGCGCGGTGCCGAAGGCCCAGCCTTCGGGCAGCTTGACGGTCGGCTCGATCTGGACGCGGCGCGTGTAGTAGCCGGCCGGGTAGAAGCCCAGCTGCAGCCACTGCACGTTCAGCATGTCGTCGGTCACCAGGATGCGGCCGACGTCCGACTTCACCGGGGTCAGGAACTGGAAGCTGACCTGGACCTCGGTCGCGCCCTCCGGCACGTCGAAGTGGAAGGCGTGGACGGCGACCGGGTCGCGGGTCCACGGCAGGGTCTTGCCGCCGGCGGTGATCACCAGGCCGGCCACCTTGTCCAGGTCGTTGCGGGGCGAGTGGCCGCCGGGAACCCATTGCGGATACAGGATCGTCATCGGGCCGGACTTGGCCACCGGGATCGTCTCGCGGACCTGGAAGATCCGGCGGTCCAGGTCGGTGGCGTCGACCGACAGCTTCAGCACGCCGGGATAGGCCACGTCTTGGGCGGCGGCGATCGCCGGGGTCGGCGGAGCCTGGACCGGAACGCGCTCCTGGGCGAAGGCGGCCCCGAAGCTCAAGGACATGGCGAGGGCGGAGGCGGTAAAGAACAGCGTTTTCAAGAAACGACCCCAATGCGACGCGCAGGCATGCTCCCGCGACGAAAGGCGGCATACTTCTCCTCTAAAGCCGTGCTTGTCGAGGTCATGTGTCGTGGAGGGCGCGTGGTTCATCGCCTTTTCGACGCCCGCCCAAGCGGCGGGCAGGCGGTGTCTTTGGGTGACCGGGGTTACTTGGCGGGTGGCCGAGCGCCGACCTTTCGATCATCAGCCAGGATGGCTGTCGCTTTCGAAGCCGTTCCTCACGGGACCGAAGTGCGCCAGGAGCGGACGCTCGCATCGGTCCAGAATGGCGCCCCTCAGGCCTATAAGCTCCGCGAGCTCAACGCGGTCCGGAGCGGCGTGCAAAACCGTAGCGTCGATGCCGGCGAACTGGGTTGAGTGCATCGGAGCCGGAACTTCGACGGGGCCTAGCGACGATCAGCGCGCGGTCGAGCGCGCCTCAGGCTGAAGGCGCGCGGCCGGCAAGTAGGCCGAGATCAACACGACGCGATTGGCGCCCAACGCGTTCCCGAACGCCTCAGTCTCACCAACCGCCACGGCTGTGGCGCCATGTATCCCTCTATTGTCGAGCGCGCGGCGAACCACCTGCACCCGACGAACCGCCAGCGCCAAGTTAGCGCGCTCGTCGCCGATCGTGTCGGCAAAACCGGTAAGTTCGAACCGCGTTGCTGGTTCTCGTGTCTTCAGTGTCTTGAGCGCTGCTGCAGCCTGGTCCAGTTGGGTGAGATCAGGCGCTGCCTGACCGACCTCAAAGCTGATCGTCCACTGGAATTTGAGATTTGGACGCTCGACACCAGAGATCTCCGCCCCCTGTTCTGGCTTCGTTACTACGGGCCCACCGGGTCCTATTGACGTCATGGGTGTCGTCGTCACCGATCTCGTCCGCACATCCTCACGGAGGTTTTCAACGAGATCCATGAGTTCGCGGATGCGGGTTTCGAGGACCTGACCGTCCTGGTCGCGCGCCTCGCGCAGCGACGTCAGTTCGGCCTGGATGGCTTGGGCCTTGTCAGCCTGATCGCTGATGCCGGAAGTAAAGACCTCACCGAGCTTCTGGATCGCCGCATCGACGGCAGCGGCATCGAGCTTGCTGGTATAGACGAGCGCGAAGCGCTTACGTGCTTCCAGCCACTCACGGTTTGAGATCGCCGACCTTTGCCATTCGCGGCAGTCCACCAGGAGTCCCTGCAAGGCTGTCAGATACTCGTCCTTGACGTTATTGACGTGGTCGACGCGGTATTCGCCTTTCAAACCAAAATTCAGGACCGACACACCGCCCGAGCCCCCACGATCAGGCTCAAGGGAACGAGCGATCGTATCGCAGCGCTGCTTGCGCTCCCTCACTTCTTCCTTGGCGGTCTGACCACCGACAGCCACGCCGTCATGGGCACAGGCCGACAGGCTGCACACCGCCAATGCGGCCGCACAGACGCGAGCTGTCGAAAGAGTTATGATCCGCTTGGCCAACGTCAGCCGATCTGCGGCGTGGACGGTGGGGCAGGCGGGGCACTGGTCTTGGCTGCAGATTCGTCACGCACCTTTTCCATGCAGACGATCGTCTCGGGCTTGATATCGAATTCCTCCTTGGTGCCAGCTGTCGCCACAAGGTTACCCATCTGCGAGGCGGTATAGGTCCACATATCCAGTCGAGCGTTAGTCTGATCCCCGCTCATCCAATCGATCACGGTGCCACGCAGATTCTGAAGGTTGGAAAGCACCGACGGGCTGATGCGCTTGATTGAGCGACGGACGATACCTGCGCAAGCTGAGACTGATGCCGCATTGGCGAAGGTTGCTTCGCCCGTGATCTCATACAGCTTTACGGTATCGAAGTTGTAGGTCGGGATCGCCGCGTCGACGAAGCCCCTAGCGACCAGCGGCGGCTGCGGCGCTGCGTCGGTAAAGCCGTCAAGAACAGCCGAGCGCTTGTCAGTCGCTTCGATAACCCACAGCCCAGGATCGAAATATTTTAGGACCTGGACACGAAAGAGTTTCTCTTGCCTGTCTATGATCGCGACCTTGGCAGCGTCGTTCGTAGCCGCCTTCCGCATGGAGCAGAAGTAGCTTTGAGCGGTGTCGAGATAGGCATTTTGGGCTAGGCCGCCGGCGGCGGCCACTGCATACCGCGCGTCGATCTTCGCCTTTACCGACGACTTGTCGCCGAGCTGGCTCCTTGCGTCGTTGACCAAGTTGGTCAGGGCCTTGGCCTGGAGATCGGCGCGAGCGCTAGCGCTCGCTTCAGCGATCCTCGCGGCATAGGCTGGCGCACATACATCTATTGGAGCCGAAGGTGCGGCTGGTGCCTGAGCCTGTACTGGAGTGGTTGCACCCGCTAGGAGCACAATTAGCGAAACGGCAATGGACTGGAAACGCATGTAACCCCCGAGACATGCAAAAAAGATCTGCAACCTTAGAGGCAATCGAGGCAATTAAGCAATAACGCCGTTATCTATATTATAGGTTTTTTCGGAGCCAGCGAGCTCCGGTCGACGGGCCGACCGTCGCGGAGGTCGTTGGGTTTCATGCGACGTTCCGCCGGATTCGGTCGATGCAGGTCCGGACCTGACGGCATCGCGCCAAAGGTAGATGCTGACCGCCGCCCGCTCACGCCGCTTCCGGCCAACGCGCCTCCAGCGCCCTCACCGCGCCCAGCAGCCTCGCCGGCGAGATCGGCTTTTCCAGGCGGGCGTCGCCGCGTTCGTCTTCCTTCAGCAGGTGCTCGTCGCGGGCCGAGGCCAGCAGCACGGCCGTGCGGGCGCCGCGGCGGCGGCGGGTGGCCTTGATCAGTTCGCCGCCGTTCATGCGGGGCATCGAGAAGTCGGTGATCAGCAGGTCCGGATCGAAGGCGTCCATGGCCTCCAGGGCCTGTTCGCCGTCGCGGCACACCAGCACCTCGAACCCCGCCTCGCTGAGCGTGATCTCGTGGATGGTGGCCAGGAGGATGTCGTCCTCCGCGACTAGGATCTTGCGCAACGCTCGCCCCCGGACGTGCTTAACAACTGGTAAACAGGTGTAGCCGCCCCTGCGGCGCGCGTCCCCGTGCGCTATCGTCGCACTGGGCGATCCAAGCAGGGGGCGATCCAAGCAGGGGGTGATCGAAATTTCCCTAATCCGATCGGAAAGCCGGAACGGGCGGTCGGCTTCGCGCGGGAAGGCTTGCTTTTGCAAGTCGTTCTCAAGTATGGGCATGAAGCTCAGCCAAGGCCCTCCCGCCTCCCAAACCTCCCGCCTCTGGATTTCGTGAAGACCGCACCCGCCCAGCAAAGCCGCTCGTTCTGGCTCAAGCAGCTGCACCAGTGGCACTGGATCAGCGCCGCCTTGAGCCTGATCGGCATGCTGCTGTTCGCGATCACCGGCTTCACCCTGAACCACGCCGGCCAGATCGAGGCCGAGCCCAAGGTGGTGAGCCGCAAGGCGACCGTGCCCGCCGACCTGCTGGCCGAACTGGCCAAGGGTCCGGTCGAAGGCAAGCGCCCGCTGCCGATCCGGGTCGAGACCTGGCTGGACAAGGCCGTCGACGCCGACATCACCCGCCGCGCGGGCGAGTGGTCGGAGGAGGAGGTCTATATCGCCCTGGCCCGCCCCGGCGGCGACGCCTGGATCAGCATCGACCGCGCGACCGGCGCGGTGGAGCACGAGAAGACCACGCGCGGCGCGATCAGCCTGCTCAACGACCTGCACAAGGGCCGCAACGCCGGCAAGGCCTGGGGCTGGTTCATCGACATCTTCGCCGGCGCCTGCGTGGTCTTCGCGGTCACCGGCCTGATCCTCCTGCAGTTCCACGCCCGGGCCCGCCCCCTGACCTGGCCCCTGGTGGCCGGCGGTCTGGTGATCCCGCTGCTGCTCGTCATCCTTTTCGTCCACCTGTGAGGCGTCCCGACATGAAGCGTTCCCTGTCTCTCCTGACCTTCGCCGGTGCCGCCGTCGCCGGCGCTCCGGCCCTGGCCGCCGACCTCAACGTCACCGTCGAGGTGCCGCGCCTGACGGTCGCCGAGTACCACAAGCCCTACGTCGCCATCTGGGTGGAGGCGCCCGACGCCTCGGCCTCCGCGACCCTGGCCGTCTGGTACGACGCCGACTCCAAGGAAGACAAAGGGACCAAGTGGCTGAAGGACATGCGCCAGTGGTGGCGCAAGGCCGGCCGCACCATGACCTTCCCCGCCGACGGCCTCAGCGGCGCGACCCGCGCGCCGGGTCCGCAGAAGCTGGTGTTCAGCGGCGCCAAGGGCCCGCTGAAAGACCTCAAGCCCGGCGCCTACACCCTGGTGGTCGAGGCGGCCCGCGAGGTCGGCGGCCACGAGGCCGTCCGCGTGCCGTTCGTGTGGGGCGCCCCTGGGGGCAAGCCCGGCAAGCCCGCCACCGCCAAGGGGACGGCCGAAGTCGGCGCCGTCACCGTCGCCGTCAAATAGAACCAGAGAGAAACGCCATGACCTTCAAGAAGCGCCTTCTCGCCGTCGCCGCCGGCATTGCCCTGATCCTGCCCTCGGCCGCCAGCGCCCACCGCGGCTGGATCGTGCCGTCGTTCACCGTGCTGTCGGGCGACGGCGCCTGGGTGACCGTCGACGCGGCGATCTCCAACGAGCTGTTCTACGCCGACCACAATCCGATGCGGCTGGACGCGGTGACCGTCACCGCGCCCGACGGCTCGGTCGACAAGATCCAGAACGCCACGACCGGCAAGTACCGCTCGACCTTCGACGTCCAGCTGGCCAAGCCGGGCACCTACAAGATCGGCTCGGCCACCAGCACCGTCATGGCCAGCTGGACGCAGGACGGCCAGGTCAAGCGCTTCCGCGGTTCGCCGGACGACTTCGCCAAGCAGGTCCCGGCCGGCGCCGCCGACCTGAAGACCATCAAGAGCTTCAACCGCAACGAAACCTTCGTCACCCGCGACGCGCCGACCACCACGGTGTTCGCCCCGACCGGCAAGGGCCTGGAGCTGGTGCCCGTGACCCACCCCAACGACCTGGTGGCGGGCGAGGCGGCGACCTTCAAGTTCCTGCTGGACGGCAAGCCGGCCGCCGACCTGGAAGTGACCCTGGCCCCCGGCAATTCGCGCTATCGCGCCACGCCCGGCGACTTCAAGGTCAAGACCGGCGCGGACGGCTCGTTCAAGGTCACCTTCCCGGAAGCGGGCATGTACTGGCTGAACGCCACCGTGCGCACGGGCGAGACCGGCCGTGGTCCGGGCGGTCCCGGCGGCGGCATGGGCGGTCCTGGCGGCGGCATGGGCGGCGGCGCCCCCGGCGCGGCTCCGGCCCCCGCCACGCCCCTGGCCGGCAACGGCATGAGCGCCAGCTACACCGCCACGCTCGAAGCCCTGCGGCCGTAGACCCTGCTGCTGTCGTCCCGGGCCGCGCTCCGCCCGGGACGACAGCGATCCCGCAATGACCCGCGTCCTCGTCCCCCAGCTGGCCGAACCGCCCGCCCGCCCGATCGGCGGCGCGGTGCTGGCGCTCGCCGGCCAGACGATGGGCACGACCTGGTCGGTCAAGCTGGTCGCCCCGCCGACCGCGAACGCCGACGCCCTGACCGCCATGGCCCAGCGCGAGCTGGACGGCGTGGTGGAGCAGATGAGCCCGTGGGAGCCGCTGTCGGACCTGTCGCGCTACAACCGCGCGGCCGCCGGCAGCTGGACCGCCCTGCCCCCGGCCTTCGCCCAGGTGCTGCGCTGCGCCCTGGACGTGGCCGAGGCCACGCACGGCGCCTTCGATCCGACGCTGGGCGACCTGGTCGACCTCTGGGGCTTCGGGCCCCGCCCCTTCTCCGGCGAGCCGCCGAAAACCCAGGACGTCGTCGAGGCCCACACGGCCGCCGGCTGGCGTCGCGTGACCCTGGACGGCGACAGCCTGTTCCAGCCCGGCGGCCTGCGCCTGGACCTCAACGGGATCGCCAAGGGCTTTGCGGTCGACCAGGTCGCCGCCGCCCTCGACCGCGCGGGAGCCCGCTCCTACCTGGTCGAGGTCGGGGGCGAGCTGCGCGGGACCGGGGCCAAGCCCGATGGCCAGCCCTGGTGGGTCGAGTTGGAGCGGCCGCCCACCGCCCCCGCGCGCGGAGGCGCGCATCTTCATCCAGTTGACGACGGTTCGCGCACCCTGGTCGCCCTGCACGGCCTGTCCGTGGCGACCTCGGGCGACTACCGCCGGTTCTTCGAACACGACGGCCGCCGCTACGCCCACACGCTGGACCCGGCCACCGCCGCCCCGGTCGCCAACGCCACGGTCAGCGTCACGGTGCTGGACAAGAGCTGCATGCGCGCCGACGCCTACGCCACGGCCCTGACCGTGATGGCCCCCGACGCCGCCCTGGCCTTCGCGACCCAGCACGGCCTGGCCGCGATGATCCTGGCGCGCGGCCCGGCGGGCCTGGAAGAGCGCCTGTCGCCCGCCCTGTCGGCGATGCTCGACGCATGAGCGCTTTCTGGGAAGCCCTGACGCCCGAGGCCCGCCGCCTGTGGACCGCCGGCCTGGTGCTGGGCGTCTACGTCCTGTTCTGCCTGGCCATCGCCCTGCGCGAGGCCCTGCGCCGCCGCGCCACGCGCCGCGCCGCCGACGCCCTGTCGACCGGAACCGGCGCGCCCATCCTGGTCGTCCACGCCAGCCAGACCGGCTTCGCCGAGGAACTGGCCATGGCCACCGCCAAGCTGCTGGGCGACGCCGGCGCGCGGGTGACGCTGAAGAGCCTGGCGGAAGTGACGTCGTCGGACCTCACCACCGCCGGCCGCGCCCTGTTCGTGGTCAGCACCACCGGCGAGGGCGACGTCCCCGACACCGCCCGCCGTTTCATTCGTGACGTGATGAGCGGCGAGCCCGCCCTGCACGGCCTCAGTTACGGCGTGCTGGCCCTGGGCGACAGCAGCTACACCCACTTCTGCGCGTTCGGCCGCACGCTGGACGCCTGGCTGGCCCGCCACGGCGCCGCGCCGCTGTTCGACCGGGTCGAGGTCGACGACGGCGATCCGGCCGCCCTGCGCCACTGGCAGAGCCACGTCGGCGTGCTGGCCGGCGTCACCGACGCCCCCGACTGGACCCGTCCGCGCTACGGCCGCTGGCGGCTGGTCGATCGCCGCCGGTTGAACCCTGGCAGCCCCGCCGACGCGGCCTTCCACATCCGGCTCGAGGCGCTGGACGCCGCGACCTGGGAAGCCGGCGACATCCTGGAGGTCGGTCCCCGCAACGACCCGGCCGAGGTCGCGGCCCTGCTGGTCCGGCTGGGGCTGGACGGCTCGGCCCTGGTCGTCGCCGAGGAGGCCGCCACCCTGGCCGAGGCCCTGTCCTGGCGACGCCTGCCGCACGACGACGGCTTCGCGGCGGCCACGCCCCAGACCTTGGTCGACGCCCTGCCGCCCCTGCCCCACCGCGAATATTCGATCGCCTCGCTGCCGGCCGACGGCGGGGTCGAGCTGCTGGTCCGGGCGATGAAGCGGGCCGACGGCAAGCCGGGGCTGGGCTCGGGCTGGCTGACCGCCCACGCCGCGCAAGGCGCCGAGATCGCCGCGCGGGTGCGGACCAACCGCGCCTTCCACGGCCCGCAAGACGACCGGCCGCTGATCCTGATCGGCAACGGCACCGGCCTGGCCGGCCTGCGCGCCCACCTCAAAGCCCGCGCGGCCTCTGGACGTCACCGCAATTGGCTGGTGTTCGGCGAGCGCACCTCGGCCCACGACTTCTTCCATCGGGACGAGATCGAAGCCTGGCGGGCGGCTGGCGTGCTGGCCCGCCTGGACCTGGCCTTCTCCCGCGACCAGGACCGCAAGGTCTATGTCCAGCACCGGCTGATGGAAGCCGCCGAGCCCCTGCGCGCCTGGGTCGCCGACGGGGCGGCGATCTATGTCTGCGGCTCGCTGGAGGGGATGTCGGGCGACGTCCACGCCGTGCTCGTGTCGGTGCTGGGCGGAGAGACGATGGAGCGCCTGGCGGATGAAGGACGGTATCGTCGGGACGTGTACTGAGGCCGGGAACATGCACTTGTGCGTGTCCCCGGCAGATGCAGTGCGAAACTTGGGGACACGCCGCAAGGGCATGTCCCCGTCAGTTGGACAGACGATCCCGCTCCTCCGGCGTATTCGCCCCCCGCAGCCGCAACCGCAGCGCCTCGTCACAGGCCAGCGCCGCCAGCCCCGCCCGCTCGACCAGCCGCCGCAGCGGCCAGCCCGCCTCGGCGTCCGTCGGCAAGGCGGCCAACTTCAGCGCCATCGGCACGGGCAGCCCCTCGTAGAACGCTCCCGGCTCCCCGGCCGCCAGCAACGGCGCCAGGTCCTCGACCGTCACGGTCGGCGCATCGACCGCCAGCACCAGGGCCCGCGTCAGGCCGTGCGCCGCCAGGGCCCGCGCCCCGGCCAGCACCCCGCCCACCGGGCCCGCGCCTGGGGCCGGGTCGTCGACATGCTCCAGCCCGTGATCGCTGCCTGCCGTCAGCACGCGGACCGCGCCGGCCGCCGTCGCCAGGGCCGCCACCCGGTCGACCGCCCGCTGGCCGTCCCATTCCAGCGCGGCCTTGTCGGCGCCCATGCGACGCGAGGCGCCGCCGGTCAGGATGATCGCCCCAAACAGATTCATGCCGACAGACTAGGTCAGACAAAGTTCGCCGTCTGCACCCGCCCGTGGCCCGACGGGTTCGGACGAAAGCAGGTCAGGACAGGAAACCACGCTTCGTGATCGCGCCGCCGGACCGCGTGCTCCATCAAAGACTTGCGGCTTGTCTTCCAAGACGCGGCCGAAACGGTCTAGTGTCCGCCGCGATCAAGGGACGGAACATCGATGAACGATCGTAACGAGCGTCAACGCCGCCGCACGACCCAGAGCGCGACCATCCGCGACGTGGCCGCCCTGGCCGGCGTGTCGCCGATGACCGTGTCGCGGGTCATCAACCGCGAGACGACGGTCAAGTCCGAGACCAAGGCCCTGGTGGACGCGGCGATCCGCGACCTGAACTACGCGCCCAACCCCGCCGCCCGCAGCCTGGCCGGCTCGGCCCCGTTCCGCATCGGCCTGCTCTACGACAACCCGTCGACCGGCTACCTGTCGGAGTTCCTGGTCGGGGCGCTGGACGAAAGCAGCCGCACGGGCGCGCAGGTGGTGATCGAGAAGTGCGCCGAGCCCGAGCTGGCCGGCGCCACCCTGACCCGCCTGCTGAAGACCGGCGTCGACGGCCTGATCCTGCCCGCCCCGTTGTGCGAGAGCGCCCAGGTGCTGGCCGAGGTCAAGAAGGCCGGCGCCGCCGCCGTGGCCGTGGCCCCGGGCATGCCCAGCGCCGACATGGCCACCATCCGCATCGACAACGAGGCCGCCGCCTACGAGTTGGCCGAGCACCTGCTGGCCCTGGGCCACAAGCGTTTCGGCGTCATCAAGGGCCACCCCAACCAGACGGTCAGCCAGCAGCGCCTGGACGGCTTCCTGTCGGCCCTGAAGGCGGCCGGCGTCCCGGACGGCAACGTCCGCGTCGAGCAGGGCTACTTCACCTATCGCTCGGGCCTGGAGGCCGCCGAGCGGCTGCTGGGCGAGGACGACCGCCCCACCGCCATCTTCGCCGGCAACGACGACATGGCCGCGGCCACGGCGGGCGTCGCCCACCGCATGGGCCTGGACGTGCCGGAAGACCTGTCGATCGTCGGCTTCGACGACACCTCGATCGCCGCCAACATCTGGCCGGCCCTGACCACCGTCCACCAGCCCATCGCCGCCATGGCCCGCGCCGCCGTCGACCTGGTGCTGGAAGAGATCCGCCGCAAACGCGGCAAGGCCGGCGAGCCGAGGCAGCTGATGCACCCGCACACGCTGATCGTGCGGGATTCCACGGGGCCGGCCCCGGAGGGGTAGGACGTCAGCCTCGCGTCGGATGCCGTTCGGCCATGTAGCGACCGGGCGAGGCGCCCAGCGCCTTTCGGAACATGGTCACGAAGCTGGGCGCGCTCTCATAGCCGAGGTCGGCGGCGACCGTCTGGATCGAGGCGCCCCCGGCTAGCCATTTGACGGCCAGCACGATGCCCAGTTGCTGGCGCCAGCGTCCGAAGCTCATGCCGGTTTCCCGGGCGATCAGGCGCATCAGGGTCCGCTCGCTCATGCCGGCTCGCCGGGCCCAGCTATCCAGGGTTCCCCGAGCCGCCGGCGAGGCCATCATGTCCTCGACGATCCTGCGCAGGCGAGGGTCGCTCGGCATCGGTAGGTGGAGGTCCTCGACCTGCGCCTGCGCCAGTTCGTCCAGCAGCACCGACACCAGGCGCGAATTGGCGCCGCCCTCCTCGTAGAGGTAGGGCAGGTGCGCGGCTCGGGCCAGCAGTTCGCGCAGCAAGGGCGTCACCGACACCGCCCGGCAGGCCTCGGGCAGGCCCACGCCGACGTCCGGATCGATGAAGGCGTTGTAGCCTTCCAGCGTCCCGCTGGCCTTGATGGCGTGCAGCGCCCCGCCGGGGATCCAGATGGCGCTGCGCGGCGGCACGATCCAGAGCCCGCCTTCGACCTCGCAGCTGAGCGCGCCCCGCTGCACCAGGATGATCTGGCCCTTCCTGTGACGATGGTGATCGAGCTCGATCTCGCCGACGCCGTCCATTTCCGCGCCGAACGCCACGATCGGGCGAGGCACGTCGTCGGGTTCGATCCAGTCGTCGGTCGGCGCGGCGTTCAGGATCGGCAAGGCGCGCGCTCCGGCCGGATATCATCGATGGCGGGATTGAATAACATTCTGTCCAGACTTCGGAATGACGCCAAGCCTGGCCACGGCTATCGCAGACCCCTGGAGAAGTCGAGACCGCATCGACTTGGAGCCCGGAAGGAAATCATCGTGACCACATTGGCCAGCGAACGCGTCGCGCAGTTGTTGATCCGACTTCATGGTGACGCCGAGGCCTCGGATCGGGAGCACCTGGAGGCGATGATGGCGGCCATCGAGGCCCCGGGCGCGTCGATGGACGAGCTGATCGCGGGCCTGCTGGCCGAGGAGCGCTCCGACTATCGGGCGGTGTATCGCCGCTATGCGGGCAACTACCTGGCCGTCACCGCCAAGTATGGGCGCTTCCTCTACGCGATGGCCCGCGCCTGCAAGGCGACCCGCATCATCGAGTTCGGCACCTCGATGGGGATTTCGACGATCTATCTGGCCGCGGCCCTGCGCGACAATGGCGGCGGCCGGCTCGTCGGTTCGGAGTTCGAGCCCGCCAAGGTGGCTCGAGCCCGCGCCAATCTCGAGGCGGCGGGCCTCGGCGATCTGGTCGAGATCCGCGAAGGCGATGCGCGCGAGACGCTGAAGGACGCCGGCGGTGAAGTCGATCTGCTGCTGGTGGACGGCGCGTTCTCGCTCTACCTGCCGGTGCTCAAGCTCGTGGAACCCTATCTGCGCCCCGGCGCCGTGGTCCTGGGTGAGAACGCTTTCGACCCCGACTACCTGAGCTATGTGCGCGACCCCGACAACGGCTACCTGGCCCAGACGCTGCCCCTTGATGAAGGTCGCGGCAACGAGTTCGCCGTGAGGGTGAAGTGATGGCCAAGATGACCTTGTCCTTGCGGCCGCCCCCCAAGGCGCCGGGACGCCTGAGCCAGGCGCTGACGCGGCTGCTGATGAAGCGCGCGACCGTCGTCGCCGTCGAACCGCTGGCCGACCGCTTCGGGCTTGTCACGCTGGAGGGGCCGGCCCTGGCGGGCGTCAGTTGGACACCCGGACAGAAGATCCAGATCGCCATGGGTTCGGCGTTCACGGCGCGCACCTACACCCCGATGGACTGGGATAGCGCGAAGGGGCGCACCCGGATCCTCGGTTTCGCGCATGGCGCCGGGCCGGGAAGCGCCTGGCTGCGAGCGCTCCAACCCGGCGCCGAATGCGACATCTTCGGCCCGCGCGCCTCGCTGGAGGTTGGAGGCATGGCCGGGCCGCTGGCTGTCTTCGGCGACGAAACCTCGATGGGCCTGGCGCATGCGTTGGCGGCGCGGGACCGCGCCCGACCGATTTCATGCGCCTTCGAGGTCGGCGACGTCGAAGACGCCAAACGGGTCATGGCTCGGCTCGGTCTTCCCGACGCCGGGTTATTCGCGAGGACTGGCGACGATGCGCATCTCGAGGCGATGGCGAGCACGTTCGCGCCGCTGGTCGCCGCTGGTGCGTCCTTCGTGCTGACCGGAAGGGCGGGCGCCGTCCAAAGGCTTCGCCAGGGCCTGAAGCTTCATGGCGTCCCGCCGGGGCGCATCGCCAGCAAGGCCTACTGGGCGCCCGGCAAGATCGGCCTGGATTAACGCCCGATCACGCCCCCGTCGCCCCCTCCACCAAAGACCGCACCAGCTCGGCGTCCGCGTCCGTGGCCGGGTTGTAGACGACCATGCTCAGGTCGGGCCGGCCGTCGACGACGAAGGCGGAATATTCCATCGCCAGCGGGCCCAGGATCGGGTGGCGCAGGTGCTTGGTCCCCTCGCCATGCGCGAGCACGTCGTTCTCCAGCCAAAGGCGCTTGAACTCGGGGCTGGTCAGGCAGAGCTCGTCGACCAGCTGGCTGACCTCGGACATCGCACCGACCCGCGCCGCGTCCGCGCGGAAGGTGTTGACCACGAACCGGGCCACGCGTTCCCAGTCGTGCTGGGCGGCGCGGACCCGGGGGTTGCCGAACATCATCCGCAGCAGGTTGCGCTGGTCGGGCGGCAGAGCGCCGTAGTCGGTCAGCACCACGGCGGCGGCGCGGTTCCAGGCGATGATGTCCCAGGTCGCGGTCTTGATCATGGCGGGGCTGAAGGCCATGCCGTCCAGCACCCGCTGCAGGCGGGGCGACACCCCCTCGCTGGCCTTGTAGCGAACCTCGGGCGGACGCCCCAGGCCGAGCAGGAAAACATGCTCGCGCTCGACATCGGTCAGCATCAGGGCGCCGGCGATCCGGTTCAGCACGTCGGCCGAGGGCGCGCCGCCCCGCCCCTGCTCCAGCCAGGTGTACCAGGTGGGGCTGATGTTGGCGCGCTGGGCGACCTCTTCGCGGCGCAGGCCCGACGTCCGCCGGCGCGACGCCGGGAACCCCAGGGCGGCCGGATCCAGGCGCGTGCGGCGGTCCTTGAGATAGGCTCCCAACCGGTTTTCCGTCTCGACGCTCATGCCGATCCTGTTAGGTATTATACTAGGATAAAGTCACTACTTTAATAGGATCATCCTAGGGCGATATCCCTCTCCGGACAACACTCGGAGAGTTTCCATGCGTGTCTTCCTCACCGGCGCGACCGGCTTCATCGGCTCGGCCATCGTTCCGCAACTGCTCAAGGCGGGTCATCAGGTCCTGGGGCTGACGCGATCGGACGCCGGCGCCCAGGCGCTGGCCGCCGCGGGCGCGCGGGCCCATCGCGGCAGCCTGGAGGACCTGGATAGCCTGCGCGCCGGCGCGGCCCAGGCCGACGGCGTGATCCACTGCGCCTTCGACCACGACTTCTCCAACTTCCTGGCCAATTGCGAGAAAGACGCGCGCGCCATCGAGGCCCTGGCCTCGGCGCTGAGGGGATCGGATCGCCCGCTGGTCATCACCTCGGGCGTCGGCATGGGAAGCCCCGGACCTGGCCAGCCGGCGACCGAGGACGTCTTCAACCTCGACCATCCCAACCCCCGCAGCGCCTCGGAGATCGCCGGCGCGGCGGCCCTGGAGGCCGGCGTCAACGTCTCGGTGATGCGCCTTCCCCAGGTCCACGACCCGGTCAAGCAGGGGCTGATCACGCCTTCGATCGAGATCGCGCGCGCCAAGGGGATCTCGGCCTATGTCGGCGACGGCGCCAATCGCTGGGCGGCCGCCCACGTGCTGGACGTCGCGCGCCTCTATCCGCTGGCCCTGGAGCGCGGACAAGCCGGGGCCCGCTACAACGCGGTGGCCGAGGAAGGCGTCTCGGCCCGCGAGATCGCCGAAGTCGTCGGCGCGGGCCTGAAGGTTCCCGTGGTGTCCCTGACGCCGGAAGAGGCGGCGGGTCATTTCGGCTGGTTCGCGATGTTCGCGGGCCTGGACATGCCGGCGTCCAGCGCCTGGACGCGGCAGACCCTGGGCTGGACCCCCACGGGCCCGGACCTGATCGCCGATCTCAAGGCGATGGACTACGGGGTCTGAGGTCGTATCGACCTTCGATCCTCGGAGAAGGTTGGGCGGACCTATCCGGGGTAGCAGAATGCGGGGCCCAATCGCTCGAACGAAATCGTCCTGTGCACCGTCACCTGGGAGCGCCATAGCCCCATGTGGCCTGCTCCAAAGGGGCGTTGCGTTCGATGGCCGACGAAGGTGACCAAGAACGGCTGAACAGAGTAGCAGTCCCGTTTGTCATCATACCCGACCGGTTCGACCAGTTGGCCCAGGCGAGGCTGGTCGAACCGGTACTCCAGCCAATCCGTCTCCTTGTAGGAAGGACGCGCCTTTGGAATCGCGGTCGCGCCCTCGACAAAGGTTGAACCTTCGAACTCGTAGAGCCAGACGCCGGAATACTGGCGAGCGCGGCCGTCAAAGCCGATTTCCCTGCATGCGGAAAGCGCAAGGCCAAGCGCGATCAGGATGACCCATCTGAAGTTCATGGTTGAGCTAACCGCGTTTCCCGACGTCCGACCAGGGTCGCGAACCGAGATTGATCCGACGAAGGTTGGAGGCTCACCCCTCTTCCGTGATCCCGTCCACCCGGTCCGGATAGAACGCCAGGTGGTCCTGGATCGCGGCCACCGACGGATAGGCCGCCTTGTAGGTCCAGATGGCGTTGACCGACCGCTCGCCGCCCGACGGGATGCTGAAATACGAGGCCTCGCCCTTGTAGGGGCAGTAGGTGGCGTGGTCGGTGCGGGCCAGAAGCGTCATGTCGACGTCCTTGCGCGGGATGTATTGCACCGCCGGATAGGACGCCTCCTTCAGGGTCAGGGCGTCGCGGGTGTCGGCGATGACCTTGCCGCCCAGGGTGACGACCACCCGCCTGGGATTCGGCGTGACGGTGATGGGGTGATCGGGCCCCGGAATCTTGATCGGGCGATCGGTCATGGCGTTGTCCCGCTAAAGCTTACACCGTTGTAAGTGGTCTCCGGCCGGTCCTTCCGCTAGGGCATAGGCGCGATTTGCACCTCGCGCCGGGGCTTGCGCTGAGCGTCGTGTTAGCGCTAACAACGTCATCGACAAGTGACGGGGGGGCGTGGGCGGCGAGTTAAGACCGGTCCAACGCGCCCGCCAGGGAGAGAGACGACCGGTGGCCCTTAGCGATTTCCTTCCCGACGATTGGCGTGACGCGACCCTGCTGGGCCGCATCGACTTCGGCCAGGGTCCGACTCCCGTCCTGATCCGCGGCGGCCGGATCGAAGACGTCAGCAAGATCGCCCCGACCACCTCCGACCTGATGAACGCCTTCGAGCCCGGCGCGGCGATCCCGCGCGGCGAGGACCTGGGCCCGCTGGAGGCGCTGGACGTGCGCGCCGTGTGGGAGAACCCGGAAGGCGCGGCCGCCAAGCTGCTGGCCCCGGTCGACCTGCAGGTGCTGAAGGCCGCCGGCGTGACCTTCGCCGTCTCGACCCTGGAGCGGGTGATCGAGGAACGCGCGCGCGGCGACGCCGCCGCCGCCCTGAAGATCCGCGAGCAGCTGTCGGCCAGCATGGGCGGCGACCTGCGCAGCGTGAACCCGGGTTCGGAAGGCGCCGACCGCCTGAAGCAGACCCTGATCGCCGACGGCCTGTGGTCGCAGTACCTGGAAGTCGCCATCGGCCCCGACGCCGAGATCTTCACCAAGGGTCCGACCCTGTCCTCGATGGGCTGGGGCGACCACGTGGGCGTGCGCAGCGACAGCCACTGGAACAATCCCGAGCCGGAAGTCGTGCTGCTGTGCGACGGCCAGGGCCGGATCCGCGGCGCCTCGCTGGGCAACGACGTCAACCTGCGCGACTTCGAAGGCCGCTCGGCCCTGCTGCTCAGCAAGGCCAAGGACAACAACGCCTCGTGCTCGATCGGCCCGTTCTTCCGCCTGTTCGACGACGGCTTCTCGCTGGACGACGTGCGCTCGGCCGAAGTGACGCTGAACATCACCGGCCGCGACAACTTCGTGCTCGACGGCCACAGCAACATGAGCCTGATCAGCCGCGACCCGGCCGTGCTGGCCGGCCAGGCCTACGGCAAGCAGCACCAGTACCCCGACGGCTTCGCCCTGTTCCTGGGCACGATGTTCGCCCCGATCCAGGATCGCGACGCCGCCGGTCAGGGTTTCACCCACAAGGTCGGCGACCGCGTGCGCGTGGCCACCCCCAAGCTGGGCGTCCTGGAGAACGAGGTCACCACCTGCGATCTCGCCGCCCCGTGGACGTTCGGCGTCTCCGCCCTGATCCGCAATCTGGCCGGCCGAGGCCTGCTGTGAACATTGAAGTAAAGCGCCCGCAAGTGAGCACCTCCTCCGCCATCTATCCCAGCCTTCGAGGCAAACGCGTCGTCATCACCGGCGGCGGTTCGGGCATCGGGGCGGGCATCGTCGCCGGCTTCGCGCGCCAGGGCTCGGAAGTCATCTTCCTGGACGTCGCCGACGAAGACTCCAAGGCGCTGGCCGCGCAACTCGCGGGCTCCAACATCGCGCCGACCTACATCCGCTGCGACCTGATGGACCTGGACGCGGTGGCCAAGACCTTCGCCGACATCGGTCCCATCGACGTGCTGGTCAACAACGCCGGCAACGACGACCGCCACAAGCTGGCCGACGTGACGCCCGCCTATTGGGACGAGCGCATGAACGTCAACCTGCGCCACATGCTGTTCTGCACCCAGGCCGTGGCCCCGGGGATGAAGGCGCGCGGCGGCGGGGCGGTGATCAACTTCGGTTCGATCAGCTGGCACCTGGGCCTGGAGGACCTGGTCCTCTACGAAACCGCCAAGGCCGGCATCGAGGGCATGACCCGCGCCCTGGCCCGCGAGCTGGGTCCCGACGACATCCGCGTCACCTGCGTGGTGCCGGGCAACGTCAAGACCAAGCGCCAGGAGAAGTGGTACACGCCCGAGGGCGAGGCCGAGATCGTCAAGGCCCAGGCCCTGAAGGGCCGCCTGATCCCCGAGAACGTCGCCTCGCTGGTGATGTTCCTGGCCTCGGACGACGCGAGCCTGTGCACCGGCCACGAATACTGGATCGACGCCGGCTGGCGTTGATCGGCGCGTAACCCCCGCGCACCCGGCCTCGCTCCAAAAAGCGCCGCGCCGATCCTCGACCTTTGGAGGTGCTGTCGCGAGGCGGCCGAGGGGGTATACCGCTATGAACCGAGAGGACGTCGCGCATGCCTAACCCCACCTGCGTCTGGGACCTGAAGGCCACCCTCGGCGAGGGGCCGATCTGGTCGGCCGAGGAACAGGCCGTGTGGTTCGTCGACATCAAGGGCCACAAGGTCCACCGCTTCCATCCGGCCAGCGGCGAGACGGCCAGCTTCGACGCTCCCGACCAGGTGACCTTCCTGGCGCCCCGGGCCGGCGGCGGCTTCGTGGCGGGGCTGAAGAGCGGCCTGCACCACTTCCACCCCGACAGCGGCTTCGCCTTCCTGGGCGAGATCGAGGACGCGGCCCTGAACAACCGCCCCAACGACGCCACCGTCGACGGCGCGGGCCGGCTGTGGTTCGGCACCATGCACGACGGCGAGGAGGCCCCGACGGGCGCGCTCTACCGCCTGGACGAGGCGGGCCGGCCGATCCAGCAGGACAGCGGCGTCTGCATCACCAACGGTCCCTGCGTGTCGCCCGACGGCAAGACCTTCTACCACACCGACACCCTGGAAAAGGTGATCTGGGCCTACGACCTGGACGCCGACGGGGCGCTGTCGAACAAGCGTCCGTTCTTCAAGCTCGAGATCGACGACGCCTGGCCCGACGGCTCGGTGGTCGACGCCGAGGGCTTCGTCTGGACGGCCCTGTGGGGCGGCCACGGCGCGCTGCGCCTGTCGCCCGCCGGCGAGATCGTCGATCGCGTCACGCTCGACGCCATCAACGTCACCAAGCCCTGCTTCGGCGGGCCCGACCTGAAGACCATCTATTTCACCACCGCCCGCAAGGGCCTGAGCGACGAGCAACTCGCCGCCTATCCCCTGTGCGGCGGCCTGTTCGCCCTGCCCGTCGCCGTCGCCGGCCAGCCCCAATACGAGGTGCGTCTTGACCGCCCCTGATAGAACTCCCCGCCGCTTCCGCTCGCGCGACTGGTTCGACAATCCGGACCACATCGACATGACCGCCCTCTATCTGGAGCGGTTCATGAACTACGGGATCACCCCGGAGGAACTGCGCAGCGGCAAGCCGATCATCGGCATCGCCCAGACCGGCAGCGACATCTCGCCGTGCAACCGCATCCACCTGGACCTGGTGACCCGGATCCGCGACGGCATCCGCGACGCCGGCGGCATCCCGATGGAGTTCCCGGTCCACCCGATCTTCGAGAACTGCCGTCGCCCGACGGCGGCCCTGGACCGCAACCTGTCGTATCTGGGCCTGGTCGAGACGCTGCACGGCTATCCGATCGACGCCGTGGTCCTGACCACCGGCTGCGACAAGACCACCCCGGCCGGCATCATGGCCGCCACCACGGTCAACATCCCGGCCATCGTCCTGTCGGGCGGTCCGATGCTGGACGGCTGGCACGACGGCGAGCTGGTCGGTTCGGGCACGGTGATCTGGCGCTCGCGCCGCAAGCTGGCGGCCGGCGAGATCAACGAGGACGAGTTCATCCAGCGCGCCGCCGACAGCGCCCCCTCGGCCGGCCACTGCAACACCATGGGCACCGCCTCGACCATGAACGCCGTGGCCGAGGCCCTGGGCCTGTCGCTGACCGGCTGCGCGGCCATCCCCGCCCCCTATCGCGAGCGCGGCCAGATGGCCTATCGCACGGGCCAGCGGATCGTCGACCTGGCCTATGAGGACATCAAGCCCAAGGACATCCTGACCAAGCAGGCGTTCGAGAACGCCATCGCCCTGGTCGCGGCGGCCGGCGGCTCGACCAACGCCCAGCCTCATATCGCCGCCATGGCGCGGCATGCGGGGCTCGAAATCACCGCCGACGACTGGCGGGCGGCCTACGACATCCCGTTGATCGTCAACATGCAGCCGGCCGGCAAGTATCTGGGCGAGCGCTTCCACCGGGCCGGCGGCGCGCCGGCGGTGCTGTGGGAGCTGCTGCAACAGGGCCGCCTGCACGGCGACGTCCTGACCGTCACCGGCAAGACGATGGCGCAGAACCTGGAAGGCCGCGAGACCAAGGACCGCGAGGTGATCTTCCCCTACGCCGAGCCGCTGGCGCAGAAGGCCGGGTTCCTGGTGCTGAAGGGCAACCTGTTCGACTTCGCGATCATGAAGTCCAGCGTCATCGGCGCCGACTTCCGGGCACGCTACCTCAGCAAGCCCGGCCAGGAAGACATCTTCGAGGCCCGGGCCATCGTGTTCGACGGCTCGGACGACTATCACGCCCGGATCAACGACCCGGCCCTGGCCATCGACGAGCACTGCATCCTGGTGATCCGCGGCGCGGGTCCGATCGGCTGGCCGGGCTCTGCCGAGGTCGTCAACATGCAGCCGCCGGACGCCCTGCTGAAGCGCGGCATCATGAGCCTGCCCACCCTGGGCGACGGCCGCCAGTCGGGCACCGCCGACAGCCCCTCGATCCTCAACGCCTCGCCCGAAAGCGCGATCGGCGGCGGCCTGTCGTGGCTGCGCACCGGCGACACCATCCGCATCGACCTGAACACCGGCCGCTGCGACGCCCTGGTGGACGAGGCCGTGATCGCCGAGCGCCGCAAGGAAGGCATCCCGGCCGTCCCGGCCACCATGACCCCCTGGCAGGAAATCTACCGCGCCCACACGGGCCAGCTGGAGACCGGCGGGGTCCTGGAGTTCGCCGTGAAGTACCAGGACCTGGCGTCCAAGCTGCCCAGGCATAACCACTGATCTGGAAGGCCCTCGGAGCGATCCGAGGGCCTTTGGTTTGGGGATCGGCGGCTAACACTTGCCCCCTACGGACCGCTTCGCGGTCGTCTTCCCCCACAGGGGGAAGAGGCGCGCCGTGCGTTGGGGGGGGTCCTCCGCCCCCTATGGGGGCGGACAGACGGCGAAGCCGTCAGGTGGGGGCAAGTGGGTGAGATCCCACGGTTGACGCCCCTCCCCGATCCGCCAACCTTCCCGGCATGACGCCCGCCCGCCCCCAGGTCCCGTCCGAGATCATCGTTCGCCTCCGGACCCTCTGCCGCGCCCTGCCGGAAACCCGCGAGGAAGCCGCCTGGGTCGGGACGCGCTGGCGGGTGCGGGACAAGACCTTCGCCCATGTGCTGATGATCGCCGAGGGCCGACCGCAGGCCTATGCGCGGGCGGCCAAGACGGACGGCTGCGTCGTCACCTTCCGCACGCTGGATCGCCAGTTCGACCCGGTCGACTTCGAGGCCCCGCCGTTCTTCCGCCCGGTCTGGTTCCCCAACATCGTGGGCCTGGTCCTGGACGAGGCGACCGACTGGGACCAGTTGGCGGAACTGCTGAAGGTCAGCTATCGCGTCCTGGCCCCGCAGAAATTGGTCGAGGCGCTGGACGGAGCCACGCGATGACGGCGGTGCGAGGCGCCAAGCCGGAAGACCTCAAGCCCCTGGCCCGCCTGTGGTGGTCCGGCTGGCGGGACGGCCACGAGGGGCTGCTGCCCGAGGCCCTGAGGCGTCTGCGCACGCTGGAAAGCTTCGAGGAACGCATGGCGCTCGCCCTGCCCAAGGTGCGCACCCTCGGCCCCGTCGGGGCGCCGCTGGGCTTCCACCTGCTGAAGGACGACGAGCTCTATCAGTTCTACCTGGCCGCCGAGGCGCGCGGGACCGGGGCGGCGGCGGTGCTGATGGCCGACGCCGAGGCGCGGCTGGCCCGGGCCGGCGTCGAGACCGCCTGGCTGGCCTGCGCGATCGGCAACGCCCGGGCCGCGCGGTTCTACGAGAAGTCCGGCTGGACGATGGCGAGGATCGAGAACGTGCCGACCGAAACGTCCGAGGGCCTCTTCCCGCTGGAGGTCTGGCGCTACGAGAAACGGCTGGCCGGCTAGGGGATTTGCCCGGGCGCCCCTGCGGCGATGGCCCGATGGCGGCGGGTCCGGGCGACGCGCAAAGCTTCTGTCTTCAGGCTCGGCTCGCCGCCACGGCGGGCCCGGGCCTCACGACGGGAGACGTTCCATGGCGGGCAGGATCCGGACGGCCTTGGCGATCGCGCTGCTGGTCGGCGAGCTTGGGATGGCCGGCTCGGCGCTCGGCCAGTCGCAGCAGGACGAGGCAGAGTGCTCGCGGCAGGCCACCCAGCAGACCGGCTTCGACCCGATGAATCCGCCCCAGCCCGCCCAGGCTTCGGCCGCCCCGGTGACGGGCAGCGGGGCCAGGGTCAAGGGCGCGGCGGTCGGGGCCGGCATCGGCGCCATCTCGGGCGGCGACGCGGGCGACGCGGCCGTGGCCGGAGCGGTCGCGGGCGGGGTCGTCCGACGCGGCAAGAACCGGCGCGCGGCACGCTCCCAGAACGAGGCCAACGCCCAGGCCGTGGCGGCCAGCCAGGCGGCCTTCGACCAGGCGCGCGCCAGCTGCCTGGCGGGCCGCCGTTGAACTAGCCGCCGACCGCGCCCGTGCCGAAGTCGAACTGTTCCGGCCGCGCCTTGCCGCCGCCCAGGGCGTAGGTGAAGCCGAAGAACACCGCCCTCACGTCCACCCGGCGCTCGACGCGCTGCTGCAGGGTCGGCGTGTCGAGGATCGCGTTGTCCTTGAACGAGTCCAGCACGTCGTTGGCCGTGACCACGAAGTTCAGCTTGTCGTTGACCTTGCGGCGATAGCCCAGGTTCAGCATCGAGATCGGCTCGCGATAGCCCTGGGGCGTCAGGCGCTTGCCCGAGGTGAAGCCGTTCAGCTGGAAGAAGTCCTTGGGCGTGGCCTGCCAGCTGAGGCTGCCGCGGCCCGTGAGGGTCGTGCCCGAGCGCGTGCCCGCCACGCCCAGGGTCGTGGACTGGATCTCGTTCCAATAGGCGTTGCCGCTGACATTGTAGCTGAGCTTGGGGGTCAGCTTGCCGTTGGCCACCAGCTCCAGCCCGCCGTTGCGGCTCTTGGCCAGGTTCTCGCGGGTGGTCAGGAAGACGCCGTCGCCCAGGTTCCGCACCACGTTGGTCACCCCGTCGCGGCTTTCGCGGTAGTACAGCGTGGCCAGGTACGAGGCGGGTCCCTTCCGGTACTGATACCCCAGCTCGTAGGAGTCGGTGATCTGCGGCTTCAGGTCGGGATTGCCGGCGAAGAAGTTCTTGGGGTCCTGGTAGATCGGATAGGGGTTCAGGTCCTGGGCCTGCGGACGCTGGACCCGCTTGCTGTAGTTGGCCGTCACCGTCTGGGTCTGGCTCAGTGTGTAGCCCATGTGCAGCGACGGATAGACGTGGAAGTAGGCGTTGTCGTCCTTCTGGCCGGTCGTCACCTGGTTGGTGCGGATCTCGACCTGCTCGGCGCGCAGGCCGCCCAGCACCGTGAAGTCGCCGAACGGGCGCTCGTAGGTGACGTAGCCCGCATAGACGTCCTGGCTGTAGAGGAAGCGGTTGGTGCGGCGCGGATCCTCGGTCTGGTCGGCGGCCGTCGGGCCGGTCGAGCCGTGGTTGTCGTAGTCGTTGTCGACGACCTCGAAATCCAGCCCGGTCTTCAGCTTGGCCTCGTCGGGCATCGGGCGGGTGTAGTCGAGCTTGAAGTTCACGCGGTCCTGGTCCGAACCGAAGCCGAACGACTCGTAGACGTCGGCGACCGCCGCGTTGTCGATGAAGGCCTTGCCGTCGCGCTGGAAGTCGGTGACCTCGTACTCCAGGTGGGCGTCCAGCTCGTGCTCGGAGCCCTTGAACTGGTGGCGCCAGTCGCCGCTGACCGCGCTGTTGTCGCGTTGCATGCGGGCGCCCGAGGCGCGCGTATAGACCGGCGCGGTCGGCGACACGGTCAGGTCGGTGAAGCTCTCCACGCCGTCGGCGTCGTAGTCCATGCCGCGGTAACGGACCTCGGCGCTGAGCCGGTCCTTCGGGGTCAGGTTGTAGTCGAGGCCGCCGCGCAGGTTCACCGAGCTGCCGTCGTTCACGAACGCCCCGTCCTGCAGGGTGTGGGCCGGGGCGACGACCAGGGGCATGGTCTCGCGCTCGTCGGTCGACCAGAACTTCTGGCGGTCGTAGCGATAGCCGGCCTCGCCCGACAGGGTCAGCTTGCCCTTGACCAGATTGCCGGTGATCCCGGTGTTGTAGCGGTTGTTGGGACTGACGTTCAGCTTGAACGAGCCGGTCGCGCCGGGCTTGTGGGTCTTCTTGGTGATCAGGTTGATGATCCCGGCCGTGCCGTCGGGGCGGTAGGCGGCCGAAGGGTTGGTCATCACCTCGACGCGGTCGATCTGGTCGGCCGGCATCTGCTGCAGGGCGTCGGCCTTGCCCTCGCCGTTGAACATGCTGGACGGCTTGCCGTCGATCATGATCGTGACGTTCGGATCGCCGCGCAGGCTGACATTGCCCTGCACGTCGACCTCGACCGAGGGGATGTTGCGCAGGGCGTCGCTGATCGAGCCGGTCTTGGCCGACAGGTCGTTGGCGACGCTGTAGCTGCGGCGGTCGATCGAGGTGCGCATGGCGGTGGAGTCGCTGGTCACCGTCACGCCCTCGACGGCGGTGGGGGTGTCGGAGGCCTTGCCTTGCGCGGGCGCGGGTTTGCTCGCCGGAGCGGGCGCCGGAGCCGTCTGGGCCAGGACCAGGCTCGGCGACAGGATCGCCGTGGCGGCAAGCAACAGGACTTTCAGGCGCAAGGTCATCCCCCGATGGATACTTGAGCGGCAAGGTGAAGCTTGCCCACGACTTAGAGGCGCGAAAGAGGCCAACTCGCGAGCCGAAGCAAATGTCTTTTCGGCAATGTTTTCGCGAAGAGGGCGCGCAGGACGGTTGCGGGCCGATGACAGCGTTGACACTATCCCCTCGCGTCGGCCGATCGGGGCGGCGGGCGGAGGCTCCGAACCACCGCTTGCACGCTGATACCGGTAACACTAAGGTCACGCCAACCAAGGCCCCGCTTCAGGGCTCGTTAGGGATCAAACGCGGCCTTCGGGCCTCATGGGGAAGATACAGTGGCATCTGTAGCTAACGCCGGACCGAGTCCGGGGATGAGCGCCGACGGCGCCAAAGTGAACATCGCCTTCATCGCCGCCATCGTGGCCGTCGCCACCATCGGCGGCTTCATGTTCGGCTACGACAGCGGCGTCATCAACGGCACGCAGGAAGGCCTGAACAGCGCCTTCCACCTGACCGAGTTCGGCACCGGCCTGAACGTCGCCGCCATCCTGATCGGCTGCGCCTTTGGCGCCTTCGCCGCCGGCCGCCTGGCCGACGTCTGGGGCCGCCGCACGGTGATGATCGTCGCCGCCCTGCTGTTCCTGATCAGCGCCATCGGCACCGGCGCGGCCCCCAGCTCGACCGTGTTCGTCATCTTCCGCCTGATCGGCGGCCTGGGCGTGGGCGCGGCCAGCGTGCTGTGCCCGGTCTACATCTCAGAAGTCACGCCCGCCAACATCCGCGGCCGCCTGTCGTCCGTGCAGCAGATCATGATCATCACCGGCCTGACCGGCGCCTTCGTGGCCAACTACATCCTGGCCCACACCGCCGGCAGCTCGACCGCCGAGTTCTGGCTGGGCTTCCCCGCCTGGCGCTGGATGTTCTGGATGCAGGTCATCCCGGCCGGCGTCTTCTTCTTCGCCCTGCTGACCATTCCGGAAAGCCCGCGCTACCTGGTCGCCAAGGGCAAGGACGCCCAGGCCGAAGCCATTCTCTCGCGCCTGTTCGGGCCGGGGACCGGCGCGGCCAAGGTCGCCGAGATCCGCGCCTCGCTGAGCGCCGACCACAAGCCCAAGTTCTCCGACCTGCTGGATCCGGTCAGCAAGAAGATCCGCCCGATCCTGTGGGCCGGCCTGGTCCTGGCCATCTTCCAGCAACTGGTCGGCATCAACATCGTCTTCTACTACGGCTCGGTGCTGTGGCAGTCGGTCGGCTTCTCCGAAGACGACAGCCTGAAGATCAACATCCTGTCGGGCGCGCTGTCGATCCTGGCCTGCCTGGCCGCCATCGCCGTGATCGACAAGATCGGCCGCAAGCCGCTGCTGCTGATCGGCTCGGCCGGCATGGCCGTGACCTTGGGCATCCTGACCTACTGCTTCTCCACCGCCACCACGGTGAACGGCGCGCTGCACCTGGCCAGCGGCACGGGCGTTCTGGCCCTGGTCGCGGCCAACGCCTATGTGGTGTTCTTCAACTTCAGCTGGGGCCCGGTGATGTGGGTCATGCTGGGCGAGATGTTCCCCAACCAGATGCGCGGCTCGGCCCTGGCCGTCGCCGGCTTCGCCCAATGGATGGCCAACTTCGCCATCTCGTTCAGCTTCCCGGCCATGGCCAAGCTCAGCCTGTCGGCGACCTACGGCTTCTATGCGCTCAGCGCCGTGGTCTCGTTCTTCCTGGTCCAGAAGCTGATCCACGAGACCCGTGGCAAGGAACTGGAGGCGATGCAGGGCTAGGCCCTCTTCGCATCGACGAACTGGAAACGCCCGGGAGGTTCCGCCTCCCGGGCGTTTTCTTGTGCGGTTTTTCCTTTGCCGGACGTCGCTTTCAGCGTCAGTTTCAGACCGGCGAAAACCCGCGAAAACCGGGAATGACACCGGTGGACAAGGCCGTGGCCTTGCCGCTAAGTGGCCGGCAACAAGCGTGCGAACGCTACAGTCGGGAGGAGTTTTTCATGGTCGATGTCAGCCGTCGCGGCGCCCTTGGCTCCCTGCTCACCGGAGCGGCGGTCGCCGCCGTTCCCGCCGCGTCGCAGGCCGCCCAGATGGGCACGCTGCCGGGCAAGCCGGAAGCCGGCGCGGGACCGACCTGGGTCAAGGGGATCGAAGGCCAGCGCAAGGCCGACCTGGGCGACGGGACCTTCCTCAACCCCATCCTGGCCGGCGACCATCCCGACCCGTCGATCCTCAAGGACGGCGACGACTACTACATGACCCACTCGTCGTTCGACGCCTATCCGGGCCTGCTGATCTGGCATTCCAGGGACCTGGTGAACTGGACGCCGGTCGGTCCCACCCTGAAGAAGAACGTCGGCTCGATATGGGCGCCCGAGCTCTGCAAGCACAAGGGCCGCTACTACATCTACCTGCCGGCCAAGTTCCCGGACAACAACACCAGCTACGTGATCTGGGCCGACAAGATCGAGGGCCCGTGGAGCGAGCCGGTCGACCTGAAGCTGCCGCGCTACATCGACCCCGGCCACGTGGTCGACGAGAAGGGCGTGCGCTGGCTGTTCCTGTCGGGCGGCGACCGCATCCAGCTGGCGCCCGACGGCCTGTCGACGGTCGGCCAGCCCGAGCACGTCTACAATCCCTGGCGCTATCCGGACGACTGGGACGTCGAGGGCTTCTCGCCCGAAGGCCCCAAGGTGATGAAGCGCGGCGACTACTACTACCTGGTCACCGCCGTGGGCGGCACGGCCGGCCCGCCGACCGGCCACATGGTCATCGTCGCCCGCGCCAAGTCGCTGGGCGGTCCGTGGGAGGACGATCCCCGCAACCCGGTCGTGCGCACGACCGACAACAGCGAGAAGTGGTGGTCGCGCGGCCACGCCACCCTGGTCGAAGGCCCGGCCGGCGACTGGTGGACCGTCTATCACGGCTACGAAAACGGCTTCTACACCCTGGGCCGCCAGACCCTGCTGGCCCCCGTCACCTGGACCAAGGACGGCTGGTTCGAGGTCGGCGGCGGCGACCTTTCGAAGCCCCTGGCCAAGCCCAAGGGCGGCAAGGCCCTGCCCCACGGCATGGCGCTGTCCGACGACTTCACGACCGACAAGCTGGGCGTGCAGTGGAGCTTCTTCGACCCCAAGCCGGGCGACCGCGACCGGATCAAGCGCGAGGGCGGCGTCCTGACCCTGAAGGGCGCCGGCGAGGCACCCAGCACGGGCGCGCCGCTGATCTTCGTCAACGGCGACCAGGCCTACGAGATCGAGTGCGAGATCGAGATCGACGCCGACACCCGCGCCGGCCTGATCCTGTTCTACGACCGCCAGCTCTATTGCGGCCTGGGCTTCGACGCCAAGAACTTCGTCACCCACCAGTACGGCATCGAGCGCGGGCGCCCCTCGAACCCACACGGGTCGAAGATGCTGATGCGGCTGCGCAACGACCGCCACATCGTGGCCTTCCACACCAGCGGCGACGGCGGCAAGACCTGGAAGCGCTTCGACCGGGGCATGGAGGTCTCGGGCTACCACCACAATGTGCGCGGCGGCTTCCTGATGCTGAAGCCGGGCCTCTACGCGGCGGGCAAGGGCTCGGCGCGGTTCCGGAACTTCAAGTACCGGGCGCTGGCTTAACCCCAAAGGCTGTCATCCCGGACGAGTGCGCAGCGCGAAGATCCGGGACCGACGCCTGAGCTCAGCGCTTCCGGCGGTCCCGGATCTGCGCTTCGCTTGTCCGGGATGACAGGCGTTTGTGGAGTTGGATTTCGAAGATGACGTTCAAGCCCCTCGTCCTCGCCGCCGTCCTGTTCGCGACGCCGGCCCTCGCCCAGGCGCCCGCCGATCCGCCGCCGTTCAAGGCGACCAAGATCGTGCTGGTCGGCGACTCCACCACGGCCGTGAACAGCGGCTGGGGCGGGGTGTTCTGCGGCACGCGGGTGACCTCGAACATCGCCTGCGTGAACCTGGGTCGCGGCGGGCGCAGCACCAAGACCTACCGCAGCGAAGGCTCCTGGGCCCTGGCCCTGGGCGAGGCGAAGGGCGGCCCGTTCGCCGACACCTACGTGCTGATCCAGTTCGGCCACAACGACGCCTACGGCCGGGCCGAGCGGCTGACCGACCTGAAGACGCAGTTCCCGGCCAATCTGAAACGTTATGTCGAGGAGGCTCGCGCGGCCGGCGCCCATCCGGTGCTGGTCACCCCGCTGTCGCGCCGGCAGTTCAAGGACGGCAAGCTGATCGACGACCTGATCCCGTGGGCCGACGCGGTCCGCGCGGTCGCCGCCGAGACCGGGACGCCGCTGGTCGACCTGAACGCCCGCAGCGCCGCGGCCGCCCAGGCCCTGGGACCGCTGAAGGCCGCCGCCTGGGCCGAGGGTCCGCCCTCGCCCGAGTTGGCCAAGGCGCTGGCCGGCGGCACGACCGTGGGCGTGAAGTTCTTCGAACCGCCGATCCCCGGCGCCGCGCCCGTGCCGATGGACCCGCCGGGGGCGGCGCCCGCGAACCCGTCGAAGTTCGACTACACCCACCTGGGCCCCGAGGGCGCGGCGGCGTGCTCGAAGATCATCGCCGAGGAACTGGTGAAGGCGGTTCCCGCGCTGGCGCGCAACCTGGTTCCGTAGCCGCCGCCGGGGACACGCCCATGGGCATGTCCCCTATCGCGAGCCTCGCTGCTATTGAGCCGCCGGCGCCGCCGGAGCCTTCGCGTCGGGCAACGCCGGGCCGCTGAACTCGGACTCGATGCTGACGTCCACCTCGTCGCTGACGCCCATGGTCGAACCCGGCGCGGGGACGCCGCCGCCGATGCCGAACTCCGAGCGCTTGAACACGCCGTGGGCCGAGAAGCCGATGCGGGCGTGCGGGTCCATCGGGTGGCCGGCGTAGCCGCCGTTGAAGGTCGCATCCAGCACCACCGGCTTGGTCACGCCGTGCAGGGTGAAGTCGCCGGTGATCCTGGCCGTGTTGGCGCCGGTGACCTCGACCTTGGTTGAGCGGAAGGTGATGGCCGGATACTGGCCCGCGTCCAGCCAGCTCTTGCCGGTCAGCTCGTCCTTGAAGCCGGCCGGCGGGCTGGGCAGGGTCAGCGACTTGGGATCGATGGTCGCCTCGACGCTCGAGGTCGAGGGATTGGCCGGATCGAACTTCAGCTTGGCGTCGAAGTCGCTGAACCGCGCGGTGTAGTGCGAGAAGCCCAGGTGATTGACCTTGAACGACAGGCTCGCGTGGCTCTTGTCCAGCGTGTAGTCGCCGGCCGGCACCTGCGGCATCACGAACTTGTCGGCCGGCGCTGAGGCGGACGGCGCGGCGGCGGGAGTCTCGGCCTTCTTGGCGGTCGGCGGCGAGCAAGCCCCCAGGGCCAGGGCGGCGGCGCCGGCCATCAGCCAGGAGACCTTGGGCCAGGAAGCCTTGGGGAGGGCGTGCGGAACGGTCGAAAAGGTCATGGCGTCTTCCCTACTAAGTTGGCGGCCGCACCCTTCCGGTCAAATCCGAGGCGCACGGTCCCACGAAGGACGCAGCACCGTGCACGGATCCGACATCGGGCCGGCCTTTTTCTCGTCGCGACTTGACGTTACGGAAGGGTCGGTGTTGCTGTCCACCCGCTACGTCGGCCCGATCCCGCCCCCTGGAGACGGTTCTTGAGCAGTTACGCGGCTTCAGCTCAGCAGTTGCCGGATCGTGGCCATCAGCACGCGGGCCAGAGGCTCGCGGTCGGTGTCGGGGTGATTGACCGCCCGGATGATCATGCCGTCGAACAGCAGCCCCACGGCCTCGCAACGCGCCTCGAACTCGGCGTCGCTCCATTCGGGCCTGCGGCTGCGGTCGAGCATGGCCTGGGCGTAGACCCGCTCCTGCTGGTCGGCGGCCTGCAGGATCGCGGCGACCTTGGGATTGCGGCTGGCCTCGGCCAGGACCTCCAGCGTCAGGGCCGCGCGGCGCAGGTCGAAGCACTTGTCGACGGCCTCGGGCATGTGCTCGCTCATGGCGTCCAGCAGGTCGCCGGGCCGGCTTTCCATCTCGGCGAACTTCTCGCGCATCTCGGCCAGGTCCTGGGCGACGATGGCGGCGATGATCGCCTCCTTGTTCTCGAAATAGCGGTAGATCTGGCCCACGCTCAGGCCGGCGGCCTTGGCGATCTCGGCCATGCTGGCGCCGTGGAACCCCGCCTGCCGCACGCAATCGCACGCGGCGTCCAGAATCTGCTGCCGCCGCGCTTCCGGCGTAGGCCTCAGCGTCGTGTTGGCGTCGTCAGTCATCGAAAGCTTCGCTTCCCAATTAAATTTCCGTCACGTCAAGCTGGACGGAACCCCCGAGGTTGACTTGCGACAACCTCGGACCTATGTCCAGCCCCGTTGAGAATGAACGTTCATTCTCATGTTGGTCACCAACAGGGCGTCGTCAAGGCTGAAGGCCTGCGACGCCCTGTCGCTCCTGGGGTTTCTGCATGTCTTTCGACCGTTCTCGCGCCGCTCTGTCGGCGGCCTCCCTGGCGGCCATCGCTCTAACCCTGGCGGCCTGCGGCCCGGGCAAGGGCGGAGCCGGCGGCATGGGCCCCGGCGGCCCGACCCCGGTCGGCGTCATCGTCGCCAAGACCGAGCCGGTCACCCTGACCTCCGAACTGACCGGCCGCACCTCGGCCTACCTGGTCTCGGAAGTGCGCCCGCAGGTCGGCGGCATCATCAAGGCCCGCCTGTTCCAGGAAGGCGGCTATGTCCGCGCCGGCCAGCCGCTCTATCAGATCGACCCGGCCACCTATCAGGCCGCCTATAACAGCGCCGCCGCCGGCCTGGCCCAGGCCCAGGCGACCGCCACGGCCGCCAAGCTGAAGGCCGACCGCTACAAGGGTCTGGTCGAGATCAACGCGGTCTCCAAGCAGGACAACGACGACGCCCAGGCCGCCGCGCTGCAGGCCGTCGCCAACGTCGCCGCCCAGAAGGCCGCCGTCGACGCCGCCCGCATCAACCTGGGCTGGACCAAGGTGGTCTCGCCGATCTCGGGCCGCATCGGCAAGAGCTCGGTCACCCCGGGCGCCCTGGTCACCGCCAGCCAGGCCACGGCCCTGGCCACGGTCCAGGACCTGTCGAAGATCTATGTCGATCTGACCCAGTCCTCGTCCGACATGCTGAAGCTGCAGGCGGCGCTGAACAGCGGCCAGCTGGGCCGCTCGGGCTCGGCGCAGGTGACCCTGACGCTGGAAGACGGCTCGGTCTACCCGATCTCCGGCCGCCTGGAGTTCTCGGACGTCACCGTCGACCCGACCACCGGCTCGGTCGGCCTGCGCGCCACCTTCGACAATCCGAACGGCGTGCTGCTGCCCGGCATGTATGTCCGCGCCCAGCTGGGCAAGGGCGTCGCCAACAGCGGCATGCTGATCCCGCAGGCGGCCGTCAGCCGCGACCCCAAGGGCAACGCCACCGTGATGGTGGTCGGCGCCAAGGGCGCGGCCGAACCCCGCCAGATCGTCACCACCCAGACGGTGGGCGACAAGTGGCTGGTCAGCTCGGGCCTGAAGGCCGGCGACCAGGTCATCGTCGAGGGCCTGCAGAAGGTCCGTCCCGGCGCTCCGGTTAAGCCGGCCGTCATCACCGCCCCCGCTGCTCAGTAAGGCCGGCCCCTCATGCTTTCCCGTTTCTTCATCGATCGGCCGATCTTCGCCTGGGTCGTCGCGATCGTCATCATGCTGGCGGGCGCCCTGGCCATCCGCACCCTGCCGATCGCCCAGTATCCCGACATCGCCCTGCCCCAGGTCTCGGTCAACGCCATCTATCCCGGCGCCTCGGCCAAGACCGTCGAGGACAGCGTCACCCAGGTCATCGAACAGAAGATGAAGGGCCTGGACGGCCTGGATTACATGTCGTCGACCAGCGACAGCTCGGGTTCGGCGACCACCACCCTGACCTTCAAGGCCGGCACCGACATCGACATCGCCCAGGTGCAGGTCCAGAACAAGCTGCAGACGGCCACCGCGCTGCTGCCGCAGGAAGTCCAGCAGCAGGGCCTGACGGTCGCCAAGTCGGCCCGTAACTTCCTGCTGATCGTCGGCATGTATTCGGACGATCCGAAGACCACCAACACCGACCTGGCCGACTACATCGCCAGCAACCTGCAGGACCCGCTGAGCCGCGTCGACGGCGTGGGCGAGGTCCAGCTGTTCGGCGCGCAATACGCCATGCGCGTGTGGCTGGATCCGACCAAGCTGGCCAGCTACAGCCTGACCCCCGCCGACGTGATCGCCGCCATCCGGGCCCAGAACGCCCAGGTCTCGGCCGGCCAGCTGGGCGGCGTGCCCAACGTGCCCGGCATCGGCCTGAACGCCACGATCACGGCCCAGTCGCGCCTGAGCACCCCGGCCGAGTTCCAGAACATCATCGTCAAGAACAGCCCCGGCGGCGCCATCGTGCACCTGCGCGACGTCGCCCGCGTGGAGCTGGGCGCGGAAAGCTACGGCTTCGGCGCCAAGTACAACGGCAAGCCCGCCGCCGGCCTGGCCATCCGCCTGGCCCCCGGCGCCAACGCCCTGAACACCGCCGACGCCATCAAGGCGCGGATGGCCGTGCTGGAGAAGAACTTCCCGGCCAACTTCCGGTACGTCATCCCCTACGACTCCACGCCGTTCGTGAAGCTGTCGATCGAGGAAGTCATCAAGACGCTGGTCGAAGCCGTCGTGCTGGTCTTCATCGTCATGTTCCTGTTCCTGCAGAACTGGCGCGCGACCCTGATCCCGACCATCGCGGTGCCGGTCGTCCTGCTGGGCACCTTCGGGGTGCTGGCGGCCTTCGGCTACTCGATCAACACCCTGACCATGTTCGGCCTGGTGCTGGCCATCGGCCTGCTGGTCGACGACGCCATCGTCGTGGTCGAGAACGTCGAGCGGGTGATGAGCGAGGAAGGGCTGTCGCCCGTCGAGGCCACACGAAAATCGATGAACGAGATCACCGGCGCCCTGATCGGCATCGCGCTGGTCCTGGCCGCGGTGTTCGTGCCCATGGCCTTCTTCGGCGGCTCGCAGGGCGTGATCTACCGTCAGTTCTCGATCACCATCGTCTCGGCCATGGGCCTGTCGGTGCTGGTCGCCCTGATCCTGACGCCGGCCCTCTGCGCCACCCTGCTCAGGCCGGTCAGCCGGGGTCATGGCGAGCCCCTCAACACCGATCACCAGGGCCCGCTGGGCCCGGTGGTCAACCTGTTCAACCGCTTCTTCAACTGGTTCAACCGCAACTTCAACGACGTCAGCCAGCGCTATCAAGGCCGGGTGCGCAACCTGCTCGGCAAGAGCGGGCGCTGGATGCTGGCCTATGGCGTGATCATCCTGGTGATGGGCTTCCTGTTCATCCGCCTGCCCAGCGCCTTCCTGCCCGAGGAAGACCAGGGCACGATGTTCACCATCGTCCAGCTGCCGCCCGGCGCGCCGGAAGAACGCACCCAGGCCGTGCTCGACACCGTGCGGAACCACTTCCTGGTCGACGAGAAGGAGTCCGTGCAGGCGGTGTTCACCGTCGCCGGCTTCAGCTTCGCCGGCGCCGGCCAGAACGCCGGCCTGGCCTTCATCCGCCTGAAGGACTTCGACGAGCGCAAGGCTCCCGAGCGCAAGGCCCAGGCCGTCGCCGGCCGGGCCATGGGCAAGTTCATGCAGATCCGCGACGCCATGGTCTTCGCGATCGTGCCGCCGGCCGTGCCGGAACTGGGCACCTCGTCGGGCTTCGACTTCCAGCTGCAGGACGTCGGCGGCGTCGGCCACGACGCCCTGGTCGCCGCGCGCAACCAGGTGCTGGGCATGGCCGCCCAGGATCCCACCCTGGCCGGCGTGCGTCCCAACGGCCAGGACGACACCCCGCAGCTGAAGATCGACATCGACCAGGCCAAGGCCGGGGCGATGGGTCTGACCACCGCCGACATCAACGCCGCGCTCAGCGCCGCGTGGGGCGGTTCGTACGTCAACGACTTCATCGATCGCGGCCGGGTCAAGAAGGTCTACGTCCAGGCCGACGCGCCCTACCGCATGCGTCCGGAAGACCTCAACAGCTGGTATGTCCGCACCAGCACCGGCACGATGGCGCCGTTCAGCTCGTTCGCCACCACGCACTGGATCTACGGCTCGCCGCGTCTTGAGCGCTACAACGGCCTGTCGTCGCTGAACATCCAGGGCTCGCCCGCCCCGGGCAAGAGCTCGGGCCAGGCCATGGCCGCCATGGAGAAGATCGCCGCCCAGCTGCCGCCGGGCATCGGCTTCGAATGGACCGGCCTGTCGGCCCAGGAACGCGAGTCCGGCAACCAGGCTCCGGCCCTGTACGGCATCTCGATCCTGGTGGTGTTCCTGCTGCTGGCGGCCCTCTACGAGAGCTGGTCGATCCCGCTGTCGGTGATCATGGTCATCCCGCTGGGCATCGTCGGCGCCCTGCTGGCCACCACCTTCCGCGGTCTCAGCAACGACATCTACTTCCAGGTGGGCCTGCTGACGACCATGGGGCTGGCGTCCAAGAACGCCATCCTGATCGTCGAGTTCGCCAAGGACCTGCACGAACAGGGCATGGAGCTGGTCGAGGCGACGGTGGAGGCGGTCCGCATCCGTCTGCGTCCGATCATCATGACCTCGCTGGCCTTCGTCTTCGGCGTGCTGCCTCTTGCGATTTCGAACGGGGCTGGATCGGGGAGCCAGCACGCGATCGGCACCGGCGTGATCGGCGGCATGATCTCGGCGACCCTGCTGGCGATCTTCTTCGTCCCGCTGTTCTTCGTGATCGTCGAGCGGGTCTTCAAGCCCAAGCCGCGCCGTCACGACGAACCCACCACGACTCCGGCCGAGAGCCACTGAGATGCTTGTGCGTAACCTGACCCTCACCCTGCTGGCGGCCTCGGCCCTGAGCGCCTGCACGATGGCGCCCAAGACCGTCCGCCCGACCCTGCCGGTGGCCGACGCCTGGCCGATCGCGGGCGCCAACACCGGTTCGACGACCACGGCCGCCGACCTGGGCTGGCGCGACGTGTTCATCGATCCGCGCCTGCAAGGCGTGATCGACCTGGCGCTGGCCAACAACCGCGACCTGCGCGTGGCGGTGCTCAACATCGAGCAGTCCCGCGCCCAGTACCGGATCCAGCGCGCGGCCCTCGTGCCGGCCGTCGGCGCCTCGGCGACCGGGACGAAGGGCGAAAGCTCGTCGGCCCAGGTCATCGCGGGCGGCGACCGCTCGGTCGAGCTCTACACCGCCAGCGTCGGCGTCACCTCCTGGGAGCTCGACCTGTTCGGCCGGGTGCGCAGCCTCAAGGACGCGGCCCTGCAGAACTATCTGGCCACGACCGAGATCAGCCGTTCTGTGCGGATCAGCCTGATCGCCCAGACGGCCAACGCCTGGCTGAACCTGGCCGCCGACCAGGACCTGCTGGCCCTGTCCGAAGAGACCCTGCGCACCCGCCAGGAGACCATGGAGCTGGTGCGCCGGCGCTTCGAGGCCGGCGCCATCTCGCAGCTCGAGCTCAGCCAGGCCCAGACCCTGGTCGAGGCCGCCCGCAGCGACGTGGCCACCGCCGTCGCCCTGGTCGAGCAGGACAAGAACGCCCTGCGCCTGGCGGTCGGGACTGACGTGCCCAACGACCTGCTGCCGGCCGGCGGCCTGGTCACCGCCCAGATCCTGCGCGACCTGCCGGCCGGCCTGCCGTCCGACGTGCTGACGCGTCGTCCCGACGTGCTGGCCGCCGAGCACCAGCTGGCCGGGGCCAACGCCAATATCGGCGCGGCCCGCGCGGCCTTCTTCCCGACCATCAGCCTGACGGGTTCGACCGGGGTGGCCAGCAACAGCCTGGACAGCCTGTTCGACAGCGGCAACGGGGCCTGGAGCTTCGCGCCGCGCATCAGCCTGCCGATCTTCGCGGGCGGCGCCAACGTGGCCGGTCTCGACAGCGCCAAGGCCGGTCGCGACATCGCCGTGGCCAACTACGAGAAGACGGTCCAGACCGCCTTCCGCGAGGTCTCCGACGGCCTGGCCGTGCAGTCGACCATCGCCGAACGGGTCGGCTCGCAGGAGCGCCTGGTCGCCGCCGCCAACGACACGGTCCGCCTGTCGCAGGCCCGCTACGGCGCGGGGATCGACAGCTCGCTGTCCGTGCTGGACGCCCAGCGTACGCTCTACACCTCGCAGAAGACCCTGATCGTCGCCCGCCTCGCGCGGGAGACCAACCTGGCCACGCTCTACAAGGCGCTCGGCGGCGGGGCTCCCCCCGTCCGCTGAGGCCAAACAGATCCCCCGTCCCCAGCGGGGGAGTGCTGGCGACGTCACCCCCCCCCCGACGCCGCCAAGCCGGAAGGGGCGCGCACCCCCCAAATCCCGCGCGCCCCTTCTACTTGGGGGATCCGCCGTTCGTCGCGGCCGGCGCTCGGCTCGTCGCGAATGACCGCGAGTTCACTTTACCGCCAAGCCCGGAACGGCGACCAAGGGTCCAGGGCGCGCGCCACGGCGCCCGCATCGGGGGTAGGAACATGCGCGCGATCTTGCGGTCCTTGGGCGGCCTTGTCTGGGGCGGAGCGGCCGCGATCGGCCTGATGCTCGCGACGAACCCCGCCTTCGCCGCGCCCGCGCGCCCCGCCCCGCCCGCCAGGCCGGTCGCCATCCCGCTGGAGCCCTATCTGGGCGTGCTCTGGTCGTTCCAGGCGGACGTCGACGGCAAGCCGCGCCGCTTCCTGCTCGACACGGCCGGCGGCATCACCGTGATCTCGCAGCCCTTCGCCGACTCCATCGGCTGCAAGCCCTGGGGCCGGGTCACCGGCTTCCGGATGCGGGGCGACCGGGTCGACGCGCCGCGCTGCGACGACGTCGGCCTGACGGCCGCGGGCTTGCCGCTGAAGGCCCCGACCGCCGGGGTCATCGACTTCTCGACCCTGCTGCCCAAGGACGCCCCGCCGCTGGACGGCTCGGTGGCGCTGGACGCCTTCGCCGGCCGCGCCGTCACCCTGGACCTGTCCGGCCGCCGGCTGATCGTCGAGACGCCCGACAGCCTGAAAGCCCGCGCCCGCCAAGGCGTCGAGGTGCCGGTCCGCTTCAGCCGCGAGGCGATGGGCCTGGCCCTGACGCCGTTCGTCGCCGCTCCCACCGCCAAGGGTCGGATCTGGCTGGAACTGGACTGCGGCAGCACCGGCGCCCTGGTGATCGGCAAGCACGTCGCCGACCTGCTGGGCCTGGATCCGGCGATCCAGAAGGGCCAGTCCGTGGAGATGACCCTGGTCGGCGGTCCGAAGATCAGCGGCAAGGTGCTGGTCGAGGACATGATCCTGGACGGCAACATCGGCGTCCCGGCGCTTCAGCAGTGGGTGGTGACACTGGACCTGGCCGAGGAGCGGGCCTGGATCGCGCCGGCGGGGCGTTAGGAACGCCGACGGGGACATGCCCTTGCGGCGTGTCCCCAAGTCTCGCTCTGCGTCTGATGGGGACACGCCGCAAGGGCATGTCCCCGGCTTGTTCTCCTACCGCTCCCGCCGCCACTCCGAGATCGGGATCGACCCGTCCGGGCGCGGGGTCGGCACCTGGTAGCTGAGGCTGTCGGCGGTCAGGGTGTATTTGCGCCGCTGCTCGGTCCCGTCCCAGTTGGCGAACGACGCGCCCTCGATCCGGAAGACCAGCACGTCGGCGGCCGGGTCGATGGCGACGGTTCCGTAATGGGTGGACGATCCGATCACCGCGCCGGACAGCTCTTCCGGCGTGGCCTTGGCCTTGTCGCCCGAGGCGATGCGCGGGCGGTCGCCGTCGAAGATCTGCAGGCTGTAGCGGCCCTGGGCGTCGATGATCAGCCGTCCCTTCGGGTGCTGGCCGTAGTCGCGGGCCCGCGAGCCGTCGGGCTTGAGGCGGTCGGCCGCCGCCAGGGTCCAGGTTCCGGCCAGGGAGGGCTCGGCCGCGATCGCCGCTCCGGCGATCATTGGCGCCAGCAACGTGGTCGCCAGCGCCAGACCCGCGCCGAGGCGACGTTTCGTGATCGATTTCATCTTGCCCTCCAGCATGTAACCTATTTATCAGGTTATCTTGCGGACCATCGGCGAAGCACCGTAACCTGTCAATCCGGTTTGGAGCGCGGCATGACGACGGCGAAGGCGGAGATCCGCGACGGGTTCAAGTTTCGCGGCGGCAGTCCGGCCCTTGACCTGGCGGCGACGATGGTCGGCCGGCTGGGCGCCGCGCCGCGAGACCTGCTGGCCACGCCCGCCGACCTCGACCGCTGGCTCGTGGCGGCGGAGCTGGCCCAGGCCGCGCCGGGCGCCACCGAGGGCAACCTGGTCCAGGCCCGGTCGCTGCGCGAGGCCCTCTATCGCCTGGCCCTGTCGCGCGCCGAAGGGACCGCCCTGCCCGACGCCGACCGCGAGCTGCTGAACGGCTACGCCGCCCTGCCCGCCGCGCCGCTGCAACTGGGCGCCGACGGCCGCGCCCACCTGGCCGGCGACGTGCGAGGCCTGCTGGCGGAACTGGCCCGCGAGGGCGTGTCGCTGCTGGGCGGCGATTTCGGCGACCGCATCCGCCAGTGCGAGGGCCCGCCGTGCGCGGTGCTGTTCGTCGACACCTCCCGCAAGGGCGACCGCCGCTGGTGCTCGATGAGCGCCTGCGGGAACAAGGCCAAGGTGGCGGAGTATCGGAAGCGGGAGCGGGGCTCTAGCTTTGCAAACACAACGGACTAAAGTCGAGCTTGCAGACCGGCGGGAGCAAGTACGTGCAAATAGCGCAGCAGCTACCACTACCCAGGTGCCCGCACTGCTCCGTTCCTCGACCTCAAATTAGGAAACTATGGGCACCGGATAACTTCGTCCCCCGGGGCGATGGAGGCCCACCGAGTAGATGGGCGGTTTATGTTTGCACGAACTGCGGTTCTCTAGTGACAGCAAAAGGCTATCCAGGCGACGGAGCGAACAATGCCCATATAGCCGCTATCTTCCCCGAAGGCCGGGCGGTTCACGAAGATATACCCGAGCCCGCGAAGACATTCCTACAACAGGCTTTCGACACCCTTCATGCGCCGGACGCTGCGGCTGTGATGTCGGGTTCGGCGGTCGATGCAATGTTGAAGAGTTTTGGACTGCGAGATGGTTCGCTATATTCCCGAATTGATGAAGCCGTCGGGAAAAACATACTGACGGGTGCCATGGGGGATTGGGCCCACGAGGTGCGCCTCGGGTCAAACAGACCTAGGCATGCGGACGAAAAGAAACCTCACGTCACCCCTGACGAAGCGAAGCAATCTGTCGAATTTGCAGAGGCTTTAGGTCAGTTTCTATTCGTCCTGACAGCAAAAATTCGCCGGGGAACCGAACAGGCCAAACAGGCATCTGCGCAATAAATCAGAGCGGCAGTTGCACCGTGCTCTTCACCTCTTCCAGAACCGCATAGGTCCGCGTCTCGCGCACGCCGGGCATCTTGACCAGGATGTCGCCGAGGAAGTTGCGATAGGCCTCCATGTCGCGCACCCGGGCCTTGATCAGGTAGTCGAAGCCGCCGGCCACCATGTGGCATTCCAGGATCTCGGGCGCCCGGCGCACCGCCGCGCCGAACTCCTCGAAGACGTCGCCGGTCGTGCGGTCCAGCACCACCTCGACGAAGATCAGCAGGGCGCGGTCGACCTTGGCCGGGTCCAGCAGGGCCGCGTAGCCGGTGATGAAGCCCCGCTCGCGCAGCCGCCTTACACGGTCGAAAGTGGCGGCCGGCGACAGGTTGCAGCGTTTGGCCAGCTCCGCGTTGGTGATGCGGCCGTCGGCCTGCAGGACCCGCAGAAGCCGGCGATCGGTGTCATCTAGAGCGGACATGGCCATTTCCCGTTTTCACCGAAGATAATTCGGAATTTTATATCGACAAACAAAGCACCTTCACAAGAAGCAGGACTATACCCTCGATCGTCCTAGCGAGCTTGGCCGCCACTCCCCCCTCGGCGCCCCGGTGGACTAGGATCAGCCTCCGCCACTCCCCCCCCGGCGGAGCGCAGACGCGGCGCCCTCTCCCCCGTAGGCGCCGTGTGAGAGCGGAAGGGACGCGCGACCTCCCCCGTATCGCGTCCCTTCCCACCTCTCCCCTTCCCCATCCCGCACCCGACGATCATGCTCCCGCACGCCGGGCCGCGGCCGCTTGTCGCGCGTCTGGAGTGGACGACGACTTTCGGCGATTTCGCCGAAGATCGTACAGCGTGACAACGCAACAAACGAAGCACCTTCGAACAAGCCGACGATATAGCGACGATATTCTATAACGAGGCGACCATGACCGATTGGGACTCCCTGGACGACGGCAAGTACCGCGACGAAGCGACGGTGATCGCCGACCTGCTGGCCGCCCAGGCCCTGAGCAGCGAAGACCGCGCCGCCGTCCGCGCCGAGGCCGAGGCCCTGGTGCGCGGCGCCCGCCGCAGCGTCCGCAAGCAGGGCGTGGTCGAAAGCTTCCTGCAGGAGTTCAGCCTCGGCACCCGTGAAGGCCTCGCGCTCATGTGCCTGGCCGAAGCCCTGCTGCGCACCCCCGACGACGACACCCGCGACAAGCTGATCGCCGAGAAGATCGGCTCGGCGGATTGGGCGTCCCACCTGGGCGGCAGCGACAGCCTGTTCGTCAACGCCTCGACCTGGGGCCTGATGCTGACCGGCAAGATCGTCGAGCCCGACGACCAGGCCCAGAAGGACCTGCCGGCGTTTATCAAAAAGATCGCCGGCCGCCTGGGCGAGCCGGTGATCCGCGCCGCCGTCGGCCAGGCCATCCGCATCATGGGCGAGCAGTTCGTGCTGGGCCGCACCATCGAGGCGGCCATCAAGCGCGCCGCCAACGACGGCGACATTTGCAGCTTCGACATGCTGGGCGAAGGCGCCCGCACCGCCGCCGACGCCGCCCGCTATGAGAAGTCCTATGCCGACGCGATCCTGACGGTCGGCAAGCTGTCCAACAAGGCCGGCCCCGAAGCCGGCCACGGCGTGTCGGTCAAGCTGTCGGCCCTGACGCCGCGCTACGAGGCCACGCAAGAGGCCCGCGTCTGGGACGAGCTCTATCCGCGCGTCCTGCGCCTGGCCAAGATCGCCGCCAAGTACGACATCAACTTCACGATCGACGCCGAGGAAGCCGACCGCCTGGCCCTGTCGCTGAAGCTGCTGGACCGCCTGTGCCGCGAGCCCGAGCTGGGCGCGTGGACCGGCCTGGGCCTGGCCGTCCAGGCCTACCAGAAGCGCTGCCCCGAGGTGATCGCCCGCCTGACCGCCCTGTCCAAGGAGACCGGCCGCCGCTTGATGGTCCGCCTGGTGAAGGGCGCCTATTGGGACAGCGAGATCAAGCGCGCCCAGGTGGCCGGCCGTCCGGACTATCCGGTCTATACGACCAAGCCCGCCACCGACCTGTCGTACCTGGTCTGCGCCAAGGCCCTGATCGAGGCCGCTCCGCACCTCTACGCCCAGTTCGCCACCCACAACGCCCACACCCTGGCGGCCGTGGTCCGAATGTCGAAGAACGCCGGCGTCAAGATCGAGCACCAGCGTCTGCACGGCATGGGCGAGGCGCTCTACAAGGCCGCCGACGACCTCTATGACGGCGTCGTCCTGCGGGCCTACGCCCCGGTGGGCGGCCACGAGGACCTGCTGCCCTACCTGGTCCGCCGCCTGCTGGAGAACGGCGCCAACACCAGCTTCGTCCACGCCCTCCTCGACGAGCGGGTGCCGGTGGAAAAGGTGGTGGTCGACCCGATCACCGCGGTCGAGGCCCATCCCGACCGCCACGCCAAGATCCCGACGCCGACCGACGTTTATGGCCCCCGCCGCAAGAACAGCGCGGGCCTGGACCTGTCGGTGAAGGCCGACCGCGACCGCCTGGCCGCCCACGTGGCCGAGTTGGACAAGCTGACCCTGTCGTCCGGCCCGCTGATCGGCGGCAAGCTGACCGCCGGCGCCCCGCCGATGCCGGTGCAGAGCCCGACCGACCACGAGCGCGTGGTGGGCGTGGTGTCCGAAGCCCAGCTGCCGCAGATCGACCAGGCCTTCAAGCTGGCCCGCGCCGCCCAGCCGACGTGGGACCAGGCCGGCGGCCCCGCCCGCGCCGAGGTCCTGCGCGCCATGGGCGACGCCCTGGAGGCCAATCTCGAGCGCCTGTGCGCCATCCTCGCGCGCGAAGCCGGCAAGACCCTGCCCGACGCCATCGCCGAGGTGCGCGAGGCCGTCGACTTCTGCCGCTACTACGCCAAGCTGGCCGAGGAGCAGTTCGGCCTGGGTGGCGAGGTGCTGCAAGGCCCGGTCGGCGAGACCAACACCCTGCGCCTGGCCGGTCGCGGCGTGTTCGTCTGCATCAGCCCGTGGAATTTCCCGCTGGCCATCTTCACAGGCCAGATCGCCGCCGCCCTGGCGGCCGGCAACGCGGTGCTGGCCAAGCCGGCCGAGCAGACCCCGCTGATCGCCTACGAGGCCGTGAAGCTGTACCACGCCGCCGGCCTGGACCACCGCCTGCTGGCCCTGCTGCCGGGTCGCGGCGAGACCGTCGGCGCGGCCCTGACCGCCCACGAGGGCCTGGACGGCGTGGCCTTCACCGGCGGCACCGACACCGCCTGGCGGATCAACCAGACCCTGGCCCAGCGCCAGGGCCCGATCGTGCCGTTCATCGCCGAGACCGGCGGCCTCAACGGCATGTTCGTCGACACCACCGCCCAGCGCGAACAGGTGATCGACGACGTGATCCTGTCGGCCTTCGGCAGCGCCGGCCAGCGCTGCTCGGCCCTGCGCCTGCTGTTCCTGCCGGAAGACACCGCCGAGCACATCATCGACGGCCTGGAGGGCGCGATGGACGCCTTGGTGATCGGCGACCCGGCCCTGGCCGTCACCGACGTCGGCCCGGTCATCGACCCCGAGGCCAAGGCGGCGCTGGACAAGCACCTGGCGCGCCTGAACCACGAGGCCAAGGTGCTGCACACCCTGCCCGCCCCCGAGGCCGGCACGTTCTTCGCCCCGGTCCTGGCCGAGATCCCCGCCGCCGACTTCCTGGAGCGCGAGGTGTTCGGCCCGGTGCTGCACGTGGTGCGCTACCGTCCGGAAGACCTGGAACAGGTGGCCGGCGCCCTGGCGGCCCGCCGCTACGGCCTGACCCTGGGCGTCCACTCGCGGATCGAGAGCTTCGCGGCCGACGTCCAGCGCCTGGTCCCGGCCGGCAACGCTTACGTCAACCGCTCGATGACCGGCGCCGTGGTCGGCGTCCAGCCGTTCGGCGGCGAGGGCCTGTCCGGCACCGGCCCCAAGGCCGGCGGTCCTCACGCCCTGCTGCGCTACGCGGTCGAGCGGGCGCTGAGCATCAACATCACGGCCCAGGGCGGCGATCCGACGCTGCTGAACCTGTAGAACGCCGCGGAAACCCTCGGCCGACGGGAAGAGGGCGGGATCAGGCCCCCGCCGCCTTCACGTCGGCCGGCGCGCCGGCAACCGAGGTAACGGCGGTCCGCTACGAGTGGTTAGCAGACCTGTCATCCGCATGATAAGACCCCCGCCCCTCGTCCATGCGACTATGCTGGACAGGGTTTTTAGACGCTTAGGAGAGGCCCAAATGAGCAGGGTGCTGGTTATCGGCGCTGGCGGCGTGGGTTCGGTCGCTGTCCACAAAATGGCGATGAACAAGGACATTTTCTCGCACATCACGCTGGCGAGCCGCACGAAGTCGAAATGCGACGCCATCGCTCAGTCCGTGAAACAGCGCACCGGCGTGACCGTCGACACCGCGGCGATCGACGCGGACGACGTCGCCGCGACCACGGCGCTGATCAAGGCCGTGCAGCCCGCCCTGGTGGTCAATCTGGCCCTGCCCTACCAGGATCTCAACATCATGGACGCCTGCCTGGCGGCCGGCGTGAACTACCTGGACACGGCCAATTACGAGCCGCGCGACGAGGCCAAGTTCGAATACAGCTGGCAGTGGGCCTATCAGGACCGCTTCAAGGACGCCGGCCTGATGGCGCTGCTGGGCAGCGGCTTCGACCCGGGCGTGACCTCGGTGTTCACCACCTATACCAAGAAGCATCTGCTGGACCGGATCGACACGCTCGACATCCTGGACTGCAACGGCGGCGACACGGGCCTGCCCTTCGCCACCAACTTCAATCCCGAGATCAACCTGCGCGAAGTGACCGCCCCGTCGCGTCACTGGGAAAACGGCCAGTGGATCGAAGGCCCCGCGCTGAGCCACAAGCAGGTGTTCGACTTCGACCAGGTGGGCGAAAAGAACATGTACCTCATGTACCATGAGGAACTGGAATCCCTGGCCAAGTTCTACCCCGAGATCCAGCGCATCCGCTTCTGGATGACGTTCGGCGACTCCTATCTCAAGCACCTGGAGGTGCTGGAAAACATCGGCATGACCCGGATCGAGCCGATGATGTTCCAGGGCCGCGAGATCATCCCGATCGAGTTCCTCAAAGCGCTGCTGCCCGAGCCGTCGTCGCTGGGGCCGATCACCAAGGGCAAGACCAACATCGGCACGATCGCGACGGGCGAGAAGGACGGCAAGGCCCGGACCGTCTACGTCAACAACATCTGCGATCACCAGGAAGCCTATGCCGAGACCGGCAACCAGGCGGTCAGCTACACCACGGGCGTGCCGGCCATGATCGGCGCGGCCCTGATGCTGACCGGCCAGTGGAAGGGCGCGGGCGTGTTCAACATGGAGCAGCTGGATCCCGACCCGTTCATGGACATGCTGAACCGGCACGGCCTGCCCTGGAACGTCCAGGACCTGGCGGCGCCGCTGGCGTTCTGACGACGATGGAAACCCAGGCCGGCGGTCCCGGCGCCTTCGCACGCTTCGACCTGAACCGCGTCCCGTCGCCCTGTTTCGTGGTCGACGAGGTCGCGGTGCGCCGCAACCTGGCCACGCTCAAGGACGTCGGCGACCGGGCGGGCGCCAAGGTGCTGCTGGCGCTGAAGGCGTTCTCGATGTGGTCGCTGGCCGACGTCGTGGGCGAGTATCTGGACGGCGTCTGCGCCTCGGGCCTGTGGGAGGCGCGGCTGGCGCGCGAGCACTATCACGGCCACCTCACCACCTATTCGCCGGCCTACAAGCGCCAGGACCTGCCCGAGATCCTGCGGCTGTCCGACAGCGTGATCTTCAACTCGCCCGACCAGGTGGCGCGGTTCGCCGACCTCGTCGCGGCGGCGCGCGAGCAAGGCCAGGTGTTCGACATCGGCCTGCGCCTGAACCCCGAGCACAGCGAGGCCGAGGTCGCCAAGTACGATCCGTGTCAAAGGGGCTCGCGCCTGGGCTTTCCGGTCTCGCAGCTGCGCCCGGAGCATCTGGAAGGCGTCGACGGCCTGCACGTCCATGCCCTCTGCGAGCAGGGGTTCGAGCCGCTGCAACGGATCTGGACGTCCCTGGAGCCGAAGCTCGAGGGGATGCTGGGCGGCCTGAAGTGGCTGAACCTCGGCGGCGGCCACCACATCACTCGCGCCGACTACCGCAAGGACGACCTGGTCGCCCTGCTGGCCCAAATCGCCGAGCGCCATGGGCTGCAGGTCTATATCGAACCCGGCGAGGCCATCGCCCTGGACGCGGGCGTCCTGGTGGGCGAGATCCTCGACACCTTCGAGAACGGTCTGCCCGTCGCCGTCACCGACATCTCGGCCACCTGCCACATGCCCGACGTCATCGAGGCGCCCTATCGGCCGGCGATGCTGGACGAGCGTGAGGTGGGCGTGTCGGTCAGGATCGGCGGCCCCTCGTGCCTGGCCGGGGACATCATCGGCGACTACGTCTTCGCCTCGCTCCCGGCCCCGGGAACGCGCATCGCCTTCCTCGACCAGGCGCACTATTCGATGGTCAAGACCAACACCTTCAACGGCGTCCCCCTGCCCGCGATCGCGCTGTGGAACAGCGACACCGACACGCTGAGACTGGTCCGGCAGTTCGACTACACGGACTTCCGCGACCGGCTTTCCTGAGTACGTCCGCGCCCCGTCGGGCCTCCATGGAGCGTCTTGCCGCCCCTCCCCGGGAGAGAAAAGACGCACATTCTGAAATCAATTTTATTTAATCCCTTCCCCAGCGCCGCCACCTCCCGCTAGGCTGCGTCAAAACAAGGGGAGGCAAGCATGCTGTCGAGACGCCATCTGCTGGTCGCGGGCGCCGCCGCGATGGTCGCGAGCCAGGCCCGCGCCGCTGACACCCCCTCCCCCGCCTTCGTCACCGTCAAGGACGGCCGCCTCAGCCTGGGCGGCGAGCCCTATCGCTTCGTCGGGGCGAACCTCTGGTACGGGGCTTGGCTGGGCTCGCCGGGGGTCTCGGGCGACACCGCGCGGCTGGGTCGCGAGCTGGACCGGCTGAAGGCCCTGGGCGTCACCAACCTGCGCATCCTGGGCGCGGGCGAGACGTCACCCGCCAAGGTGGCGATCTCCCCCACGTTCCGCGGTTCCGGCGAGGACTACGACCAGGACCTGCTGACGGGGCTGGACGTGGTGCTGGCCGAAATGGCCAGGCGCGACATGAAGGCGGTGATCTACGTCAACAACTTCTGGGACTGGTCGGGCGGCATGCCGGCCTATCTTCGTTGGACCGGCAACGGCCAGTGGTTCCAGCAGGGCGACCCGGCCCATCCGTGGCCGGAGTTCGCCGACTACTCGGCCCGCTTCTACGGCGACGCCAAGGCCCAGGCGCTGTTCCAGCACTACCTGCGGGCCCTGGTCGGCCGGGTCAGCAGCGTCACCGGCAAGCCCTATCGCGACGACCCGACGATCATGGCCTGGCAACTGGCCAACGAGCCGCGCCCGGGCGGCAGCGAGGCGTTCGGCGTGCCCAACCTGCCGACCTACTATCGCTGGATCGCCGACACCTCGGCCCTGATCAAGTCGCTGGACCCGCGCCACCTGGTGACCACCGGCAGCGAGGGCGCCATGGGCTGCCTGCAGCGCGAGGCCTGCGTGGTCGAGGCCCACAAGCCGGCCAGCATCGACTACCTGACCCTGCACGTCTGGCCCAACAACTGGGGCTGGATCGATTTCAAGAACCAGCCGGCCACCTATGCGGCCGGCGAGGCCAAGTGCCGGGACTACGTCACCCGCCACATCGCCATCGCCAAGACCATGGGCAAGCCGCTGGTGATCGAGGAGTTCGGTCTGATCCGCGAGGACCGCGCCTTCACGCCGGGCGGCCCGACCACGCACCGCGACCGCTTCTACAAGATGATGTTCGGCCTGGTCGAAGCCGACATGAAGGCCGGCGGTCCCCTGGCCGGCACCAACTTCTGGGCCTGGAACGGCGAGGGCCGCGCCCAGCATGCCGACGCCTGGTTCAAGATGGGCGACCGGGCCTACGTGGGCGATCCGCCGCAGGAGGAGCAGGGCCTGTTCGGGGTGTTCGACGCCGACGCCTCGACGTTGGCCGTGGTGCGTGAGCATGCGAAGGCGGTTCACGCCCTCTAGGCCCTCCCCCCATGGGGGAGGTGTCGGCGCAGCCGACGGAGGGGGGAGTGATGGTGAGGTGGGACCAATCCCCCCACCGGCGCCTTCGCGCCGCCTCCCCCACAGGGGGAGGACCTTCAGGTTCGCGGCCTCTTCCGAGAACCCCAAAAAGGGGTTGTCACCGGTGTCATGATCCGTGGTAGCGATTCCGCCGAACGCGAGCCCAACCGCGTCGGAGGAAGCTCATGGACCATCTCCAAGTCGATCGTCGCGGCCTGATCGCCGGCGCGGGCGCGGCCCTCGCCCTGGCCTCGAGCCCGGCCCTGGCCGCCAAGCCCGGCCCCGTGGTGACCACCACCTACGGCAAGGTGCGCGGCGCGACCGGCGAAGGCGTCCAGGTGTTCAAGGGCCTGCGCTACGGGGCCGACACCGGCGGCGCGGGACGCTTCATGCCGCCCCAGCCGCCCAAGCCCTGGACCGGCGTCGCCGACGCCCTGGCCTACGGCGCGGCCTGTCCCCAGGGCAAGGGCGAGAGCGGCGAGAGCCAGAGCGAGGACTGCCTGTTCCTCAACATTTGGACGCCCGCCACGGCGGGCAAGAAGGGTGGGCTGGAAGACGGCAAGAAGCGGCCGGTGATGTTCTACATCCACGGCGGCGCCTACAACACCGGCTCGGGCGCCAGCCCCTGGTACGACGGGACCAAGCTGGCCAAGCGCGGCGACGTCGTGGTGGTCACGGTCAACCACCGGCTCAACGCCTTCGGCTACCTGTACCTGTCCCGTCTGTTCGATGATCCGTCGGTGGCCGACAGCGGCAACACCGGCCAGATGGACCTGGTCCTGGCCCTGCAATGGGTGCGCGACAACATCGCCGCGTTCGGCGGGGATCCGAGCAACGTCATGCTGTTCGGCCAGTCGGGCGGCGGCGCCAAGATCGCCACCCTGATGGCCATGCCCAGCGCCAAGGGCCTGTTCCACCGCGCCGCCACCATGAGCGGCCAGCAGGTCACCGCCGCCGGTCCGTTCAACGCCACCAAGCGCGCCAAGGGCTTCATCGACAAGCTGGGCGTCAAGGACCTGGCCGCCCTGCGCGCCCTGCCCGCCGAGACCTTCCTGGGCGGCCTGAAGGCCACGGACCCGATCGCCGGAAGCGGCGGGGTCTATATGGGTCCGGTGCTGGACGAGCGGACCCTGACCCGCCACCCGTTCTTCCCCGACGCCTCGCCGGTGGGCCTGTCCGTGCCGATGATGTGCGGCAACACCCATGACGAGACGCGCGGCTTCGTCGGCTATGACAAGACCCTGCTGGACATGACCTGGGAGCAGGTGATCGCCAAGCTGCCCAGCCAGTTCAACGCCCGCATCGACATCGACCCGGCCACGGTGGTGGCGGCCTATCGCAAGATCTATCCGAACTACACGCCGTCGGACGTCTATTTCGCGGCGTCGACGGCGGGCCGCTCGTGGAAGGCTGCGATCATCCAGGACGAGGAACGCGCCCGTGCCGGCGCCCCCGCCTGGGCCTACCAGCTGGACTGGCGCGCGCCCAAGGACGGCGGCGCCTGGGGCGCGCCCCACACGCTGGACATGCAGCTGGTGTTCGGCAACTTCGACGCCCCCGGCGTGATCACCGGCTCGGGTCCGGACGCGGTGGCCATGCACGAACGGCTGGCCGACGCCTTCATCGCCTTCGCGCGGACCGGCAACCCCAACACCTCGTCCCTGCCCAACTGGCCGCCCTACGACCTGACCCAGCGCCAGACCATGGTGTTCGACAACGTCTCGCGCCTGGAGAACGACCCGCGCGGCGCCGAGCGCGAGCTGTTCAACAAGGTCCCGTTCATCCAGTTCGGGACTTAAAAGAAAACCCTCTCCCAGAGGGAGAGGGCGGGGCCCGCCGCGTAGCGGTGGGAGGGTGAGGGGTTACACCCTCACCGTTTTCACGCCGACGCCTGCCGGCACGCCGGCTACCTCTCACCCTCCCAAGCTTCGCTTGGGTCCCTCCCTCTCCCCATGGGAGAGGGTGAGAAAGAGGCTTTCTACTTCGCCGCGTCCATCAGCCCGGCGAACCGCTCGAACAGGTACAGGCTGTCCGTCGGCCCCGGCGAGGCTTCCGGGTGGTGCTGCACCGAGAACACAGGCTTGTCGGTCAGGGCGATGCCGGCGTTGGTGCCGTCGAACAGCGAGACGTGGGTCTCGGTCACCGCCTTCGGCAGCGAGGCGCTGTCGACGGTGAAGCCGTGGTTCATCGAGACGATCTCGACCTTGCCGGTCGTCAGGTCCTTCACGGGGTGGTTGGCCCCATGGTGTCCCTGCTCCATCTTCACGGTCTTGGCGCCCACCGCCAGGGCCAGCATCTGGTGTCCCAGGCAGATGCCGAACACCGGCTTGCCGCTGGCGACCAGTTTCTGGATTTCGGGCACGGCGTATTCGCCGGTCGCGGCCGGGTCGCCCGGGCCGTTGGACAGCAGCACGCCGTCGGGATTGCGGGCCAGGATGTCCTCGGCCGAGGTGTTGGCCGGCACCACCGTGGCGCGGGCGCCCACGTGGGCCAGGGCGCGCAGGATGTTGCGCTTGACGCCGTAGTCCAGGACCACGACCTCGTACTTCGGCTTGTCCAGCTTGGCGTAGCCTTCCGGCCACGACCACAGGCCCTCGTCCCAGGTGAAGGTCTGGGTGGTCGAGGCGTCCTTGGCCAGGTCCAGGCCTTCCAGGCCGGCCCAGGCCTTGGCCTTGGCGACCAGGGCGTCCAGGTCGAACTGGCCGGTCGGCGAGTGGGCGATCACGCCGTGCGGCATGCCGGTCTCGCGGATCTTGCGGGTCAGGGCGCGGGTGTCGACGCCGGCCAGGCCGATCATGTTGCGACGCTTCATCCAGCCGTCGAAGTCGCTGTTGGCGCGCCAGTTGGCCTGGTCGGTCGGGGCGTCGCGGAAGATCGCGCCGCGGGCGGCCGTCTCGGCGCCGCCGGCCATCTGCTCCAGGTCCTCGAGGTTCGTGCCGACATTGCCCACGTGCGGGAAGGTGAAGGCGACGATCTGGGCCATGTAGGAGGGGTCGGTCAGGATCTCCTGGTAGCCGGTCATGGCGGTGTTGAAGCACACCTCGCCGACCGCATCGCCGGTCGCGCCGCAGCCCACGCCTTGCAGGATCGTGCCGTCGGCCAGGGCCAGAACGCCGGTAACGCCGGGGAGAAGGTCTTTGGACATCTCGAAAAGCGCCTCCAGAACGCGCGCCCCGAGGGGCAGGTCATTGTCGCAAAAAGGCGGGCGAGGAGTAACCCCTGCCCGCGTCCGGCTAACGCCKGACTCTGCTTGCAAGAAGGCGGTCGGGCTTTTGGCCCGACCGCCGCGCAAACGGCGGCGTGTCTAGGGGGGTATGGCGGGGGGGTCAACCCCTCTGATCACGGGAGTCGGGGCGTCCGCCCACATTCCCGTGATCAGTGAAAGAGTCCCCTCGCGCGGGAAGCCCTCAAGCCCTTATGCTGGAAGGGTTAAGCGCCACAATAAGCATTAGAACACGGGAGGACGGCCCATGCTCGAACTGCGCCCCAATTGCGAGTGCTGCGATCGCGACCTGCCGCCCGACAGCGCGGACGCGCGGATCTGCACCTTCGAATGCACCTTCTGCATCGACTGCGTGGAGACGCGATTCTCCGGGGTCTGTCCCAACTGCGGCGGCGACCTGTCGGCGCGGCCGATCCGGCCGGTCGCGGCCCTGCATCGCTTCCCCGCCTCGCTGAAGCGCGTCTACAAGGCCCATCCGGCCTGCGCCAGCGTGCGCCCGCCGCCGTCGGACACGCGACAGCCGCCGCCGTCCTGGGCCTGACCGCGCGCACCGTCTCTTCGGCGCCACAGCTGGAACAACTTGTCGCGGGGCGGCATCCATCGGCGACGGCCCCGCGTTAATCTCTTGAGGCTCATGGTGGAGCTTCAAGGAGTTGATCCCATGAGCACGCTCGTCGCCCGCATCGCCCCCGCCGCCGACGCCGGCTGGTTCGGCCTGGTCGAGACGAGCCTGCGCGTGATGCTCGTGGCCGCCGTCCCGGTCGCCGCGGCGATCTTCCTGCTGCAGAGCTTCTAGGCGCGAAAAACCTATCTTGGCCGTGGGAACGTCGGGTAGCCGACATCGTTAGGTCTGGTGCGGGCGGGGGCGCTCTAACTGTATCTGTACCTGTGCATGACCCATCCCCATGACGACGCCCACGAAGAACCAGCTTCGGCCGTTTCGACGAACCTGACCGAGCAGATGCTCCACCTGACCAACCGGTTCGAGGAGGAACGTCTCAAGCTCGAGGAACGCACGTTCCGGACGGACGGTGAAAACCCGGACGACGGCGGCGACAAGGAAGGCTGACGGCTCTCCCCTTTTTTCCTGGCGTCTTTGCCTAGGGCGCCGACGCGGCGTATCACCCGGCCGAGACCCGGAGAGCCTTCCATGCCCGTCACCACCGTCGGTATCGACGCCGACGACACCCTTTGGCACAACGAGACCATCTTCCGCCTGACCCACAAGCGGTTCGTCGAGTTGCTGGCCCCCTATGGCGACGAGGCGCAGATCGAGGCCAAGCTGGCCGAGACCGAGAAGCGCAACCTGCGGCTCTACGGCTACGGGGCCAAGGGCTTCACCCTGTCGATGATCGAGACGGCGATGGAGCTGACCGACAGCCAGGTCAGCATCGGGGTGATCCGCCAGATCCTGGCCTCGGGCCGCGAGATGCTGACCGAGCCGGTCGAGCCCCTGCCCGGCGTCGAGAAGGCCCTGGCCACCTTGTCCGAGCGCTACCGCCTGGTGCTGATCACCAAGGGCGATCTGCTGCACCAGGAACAGAAGCTGGCCGCCTCGGGCCTGGGCGACCTGTTCGCCGCCGTCGAGATCGTCTCGGAGAAGGACGCCGACACCTATCGCCGGGTCTTCGCCCGCCACGGCACGGGCCCGGAAGCCGCGGTGATGGCCGGCAATTCGGTGAAGTCCGACATCATCTCGGCCCTGGACGCCGGCGCCTGGGCGGCCCTGATCCCCTACCCGCTGGTCTGGGCGCATGAAGCGGCGACGGCGCCCAAGGAGCACGCGCGGTATGCGGAGTTGGGCTCGATCGGGGAACTGCCAGGCTGGGTGGATTCGCTCGCTTAAAACCCTCTCCCGTGGGGAGAGGGAGGGGCCCAAGCGAAGCTTGGGAGGGTGAGGGCGTGGTGAGCCAACCGAAGTGCCGGCACGCCGTCGACCGTCCCTAATCCCTCACCCTCCCACCGCTACGCGGCGGGTCCCTCCCTCTCCCTCTGGGAGAGGGTCTTCTTCGCGCCCAGCCCCGAAATCCAGTCCCGCGCCGGCCGCTCGAACAGCACCAGCGACAGATAGGCCGCCGGGATCAGGGCCACGATCCAGAACAGCACCCACAGCCGCAGGGCGTCGCCGTTCAGGCCCCAATCGGCCACGCCGATCCAGTTGATCCCCATCTTCAGGGCGATCGGGTGCAGCAGATACAGGCTGAAGCTCAGCTGGGCCCAGGGCGCCAGGCGGCGGCTGACGCCGCCCTGCGCGCCGGCCGCGTCGGCGGCGACCCCGGCCAGGCCCAGGGCGTAGACGATCAGCAGCAGCAGGGTCCGCTCGATCCGGAAGGTCGAGGCCACCAGGAAGACCGCCAGCAGCCCCCACATCCAGACCCTTGCGAAGGGCAGCTTGCCCAGCACGTCGCGCAGCTGGAAGGCCAGCATGCCCAGCAGGAAGCCCGGCACGGCGCGCAGCACCCCGAAGTTCCAGGTCCACTGGTGGAAGGGCATCTCGCCGTCGGGGTTCAGCAGCAGCAGCACGAAGCTGGCGACCGTGACGATCGCCGTGACGACCCGCCCGCGCGCCGTGATCCAGAACAGCAGCGGCAGGGCCAGATACATCCCCATCTCGGCGCTGATCGCCCAGCTGACGAAGTTCCAGGTCTGGCTGTGGCAGGTATGCCAGGCGTGGACGAACAGCACGTTGGGAACGATGCAGGACAGGTCGTAGCGCTTGGGGTCGACATCGCCGCCCCAGTGCACGACGCCCGCCGCCCAGACGCCGACGAAAACCAGCATGGTCGCCCAGTGCAGCGGCCCAAGCCGCGCCACCCGCTTCTTCAGGAAGGTCCCGTACTTGTTCCAGCCGGTCAGTCGGCCGGTATAGATCGCCGCCATCACGTAGCCGGAGATCAGGAAGAACAGGTCCACGATCAGGCTGAAGCCCTTGATCATGTCGTCCGCCACCTGCCAGCGCCCATCCAGGTTGATGTAGCGGTTGAAGTGGAACACCACGATCATCAGCGCCCCAACGATGCGCAGGGCGTCCAGATGCAGCATCTCGTCGGAGTCGGGCTTGAGGGCGGGCAGCGCTTTCATCGCCCAGGGATGGGACGAGCGGGGGAGATGGTCAAGCTCGGCGCCGGGGACATGCCCTTGCGGCGTGTCCCCATCAGCACCCGCTGAGCCAGGACTTGGGGACACGCCGCGAGGGCATGTCCCCGCCTCTAGTGCCCCGCCCCTTCCGGCAAATGCGTCTTGTCGTGCCGGCCCACCCGCTCGACCAGGGTGGCGGCGGCCTGGTTCATGCCGATGACCTCGACCTCGGCCCCCTGGCGTCGATAGCGGAACACCACCTTGTCCACCGCCGCGACGGCGGTCAGGTCCCAGAGGTGGGCGCCGGTCAGGTCGATCTCGACCCGGCGCGGCTTGCCGTGGAATTCGAACGCCGCGGCGAACAGGTCGGCCGAGACGAAGAAGATCTGGCCGCTGACCACGTAGCGGCGCACGCCTTCATCGCCGGTCTCGATCTCGCGCACGGCCAGCACCTTGCCCACCTTGCGGGCGAAGAAGATCACACTGAGCATCACGCCCAGCACCACGCCCTTGGACAGGTCGTGGGTGGTCAGCACGGTCACGGTGACCGCCAGCATGACGATCGTCGACTGCACCGGGGTGGAGCGGATGTTCGTCACCGAGCCCCAGTCGAAGGTCTTGATCGACACCATGATCATCACCGCCACCAGGGCGGCCATCGGGATCCGGGCCACCCAGTCGCGCAGCACCAGGATCAGGATCAGCAGGAACAGGCCGGCCCAGAAGGTCGACAGCCGTCCGCGCCCGCCCGAGGTGACGTTGATCATCGACTGGCCGATCATCGCGCAGCCGGCCATGCCGCCCAGCAGCGGCGAGACGATGTTGGCGATCCCCTGCCCGCGCGTCTCGCGGTCCTTGTCCGACGGGGTGTCGGTGATGTCGTCCAGCAGGTTGGCGGTCAGCAGGCTTTCCAGCAGGCCCACGAAGGCCAGGGTCAACGAGACCGGGGCGATGATCCGAAGGGTCTCCCAGGTGAGCGGCACGGCGGGGATATGGAACGCCGGCAGGGCGGTGGGCAGCTGGCCCATGTCGCCGACGGTGGTCACGTCGACCTTGAAGGCGACGGCCACCGCGCTGAGCAGCAGGATCGCCACCAGGGGCGACGGGACCGCCTTGGTCAGCCTCGGGAACAGATAGATGATCGCCAGACCGGCCCCGACCATGGCGAAGGTCTGCCAGTTGCCGTGCATCAGCTGGGGCAGCTGGGCCAGGAAGATCAGGATGCCCAGCGAGTTGACGAAGCCGCTCATCACCGACTTGGACACGAACCGCACGTAGCGGCCCAGGCGCAGCACGCCGATGACGACTTGGATCAGGCCGGTCAGCAGGCTGGCGGCGAACAGGAACTCGATCCCGTGGTCGCGGACCAGCCCGCCCATCAGCAACGACATCGCCCCGGTCGCCGCCGAGATCATCGCCGGTCGGCCGCCGACGAAGGCGATGGTCATGGCGATCACGAACGAGGCGTAGAGGCCCACGGCCGGGTCCACGCCCGCGATGAACGAGAAGGCCAGGGCCTCGGGGATCAGGGCCAGGGCCACGACCGTGCCCGACAGCAGGTCGGCGCGCGGCTGGCCCAGCCACTCGCGACGGAGGGTGGTGAGGACGGTTTTCACGGGCGAGGCATGCAGCGGAGCACGGCGACGGTCAAGCGCACTGCGTCCTTCGAGGCCCGCTGCGCGGGCGCCTCAGGATGAGGACCTTGGTTGCACTGAATTCCTCATCCTGAGGTGCGAGCCGCCATTCTTGCTTTGGGGGCGAGCCTCGAAGGACGCAGGGCCTTAACGCAGCGCCGGGCCCTTGGCCTTGTCCAGCGAGGCCAGCGCCATCTTCGGCGCCGACGGGTCCTGAACGGCTTCGCCGGCGTCAGCCAGCATCTGATCGATGTGGTTGCGCTGGGCCTTGAAGCGCGACAGCTCGCCGCCGGCCAGGATCGTGCCTTGCGGCACCTTGGCGCCGATCGGGTTGACCCGCTGCCCGTTCAGCCAGACCTCGTAGTGCAGGTGCGGACCGGTCGCCAGGCCCGTGGAGCCCACATAGGCCACGACCTGGCCCTGGCGTACGCGCACGCCCGGCTTGATGCCCTTGGCGTAGCGCGAGATGTGGCCGTAGCCGGTGTCCCACTGGCCCGAATGGCGGATGCGCAGCCAGTTGCCGTAACCGCTCCAGCGGCGGGCCTCCAGCACCACGCCGTCGCCGGCCGCCAGGATCGGGGTGCCGGTGCCGGCCCCGAAGTCGACGCCCTTGTGGCCGCGGGTGTAGCCCAGCACCGGATGCTTGCGCATGCCGAAGGTGGAGGTGATGCGGGCGCCGTCGACCGGCGTGCGCAGCAGGAAGCCTTTGATGTTCTTGCCCAGCTCGTCGAAGAACTGCGGCTTGCCGTCTTCACCGGGGCGCTCGAAGGCGTAGAACTTCTGGCCCTTGACCTCGGCGTATTCCAGGTCGCCGGCCTCGACCGTGCGGCCGCTTTCGGTGACCTTGCGGCCGAACACCAGGCAGAACTTGTCGCCTTCCTTGATGTCGCGCGAGAAGTCGATCTTGTGCGAGAACAGCTTGGCCGCCTGGCTGATCACCGCCGGGGTGCCGCCCACGTCGGCCACGCTCTCGTAGAACGAACCCTTCATCTCGCCGCACGCGACCTTGGTCTCGTCGGTGACCTTTTCCTCGAGCTCGCGCAGCTTCATCGCGCCGTCGAAGGTGCGCGAGACGGTCAGGGTCGAGGACGGGCTGGTGCGCATCGACAGGCCGATCAGGCGGGCCGAACCCGCGCGGCCGTTGCGGCGCTCGGCGACGGCGGCTTCGAACGCCATGCCGGCCTTGATGTTGACGGTGTCGATCGCGCCCTGCAGGGCGGTGACCACCTGGCGGGCGTCGTTGGGGGCGATGCCGGTGCGCAGCACGGCGCCTTCCAGGGTCTCGCCGGGACGCACCTTCACGGGGATGGATTCCGGACGCTCGAAGCCCGGCTGGGCCTCGGCGCTGGCGAAGGCGGCGTGTTGCAGGGCGGCCAGGGCGCTGGCGTCCAGCGGGGCCTTGACCACCTGCATCGGCGCGTCGGTGGCCGTCAGCTTCCAACCCAGGCCCAGGGCGGCCAGACCGGCGATCGCGGTGAAGACCTTCGGGGCCAGACGCAAGGTCGGCCGTCTCGGATCGAATTCCTGCATCAAGACCCCGACTGGTAGCGATGCCGTGCGTTCAAAATGACACGACTGGGATGCCCCCCAGCAAACCTCGCGCCGGAAAATGACGGATGACGCCACCTTCGGGCAAGGACTATTCGGTGCTTCGGGCGATTTGTCACGGATAGGGTTAAGACCCTGATCCTAAAAAGGAAAACGCCCGCCTCCGAGAGGCGGGCGCTCTACTTTTCGGGTTTCGTTCGCCAGCGACTACGCCGCGGCGACTTGCTCGTTCGGATCGCGCAGCACGTAGCCGCGGCCCCAGACGGTTTCGATGTGGTGCTTGCCCTGGGCCGAGGCCGCCAGCTTCTTGCGCAGCTTGCAGATGAAAACGTCGATGATCTTCAGTTCCGGCTCGTCCATGCCGCCGTACAGGTGGTTGAGGAACATCTCCTTGGTCAGGGTCGTGCCCTTGCGCAGGGAGAGCAGCTCCAGCATCTGGTATTCCTTGCCGGTCAGGTGAACGCGGTTGCCGTTCACTTCGACCGTCTTGGCGTCCAGGTTCACGATGATGTCGCCGGTCTTGATGACCGACTGGGCGTGACCCTTCGAACGACGGACCACCGCGTGGATGCGGGCGATCATCTCGTCCTTGTGGAACGGCTTGGTCATGTAGTCGTCGGCGCCRCCCGAGAAGGTCTTCACCTTCGTGTCGATTTCGGCGCTGCCCGACAGGATCATGATCGGCGTGTTCACCTTCGCCACCCGCAGGGTGCGCAGAACGTCCAGCCCGCTCATGTCCGGCAGATTCAGGTCCAGCAGGATCAGGTCGTAGTCATAGATCTTGCCCAGATCCACGCCCTCTTCGCCAAGATCCGTCGTGTAGACGTTGAAGCCTTCAGACTTCAGCATCAGCTCGATGGTCTGCGCGGTGGCGCTGTCATCCTCGATCAACAGTACGCGCATGCAGCCCTCCCCGCCCTTGGGCGGCATTATTCGACAGCTAGGCGGAATCCGCCGGTGAAACCCGTCCTGCACTCTGCCGGACAGTTAATTTAAGACAGGTTAATGGTGAATGATCTCGTCGAAGAAATGGTTAATCTGATTTGCGAATCGGGTGCAAGCGGTCAGCGACTCATTTGGCGCAATGGTCGCAGGGGGCTGTGGACAGCCCGTCAAGACGATTCCTTTTGGCGCGAAACGCCTGATTTGCGGGGTTTGGAAAGGGTTCGGCGCCCCTGTTTTCCGACCGTTTCAGCGGCCCGCCGTTAATCCGTGAGGCGAGATTGCGGCGTTCTGTCGCGAGAATTTTACTGCCTTGGCCATGGGCCTCGGAGCGTCGCCGCGAGCCTTGCCGCGCAAGGTCCGCGACGTCCGGTCGCGGCGGGTTTCACCCTATTTTTCGCCCGAAGCTTCTGGGGCCAGCCAACCGGCCTCCCGAAGCTTGGCCACGGAGGTCCGAGAAACCGGCGCGGTGAGGTCGCCGCGCAAGGTCAGGCGCAGGTTTCGGCCGTCGGCGACCACCCCGGTGACGGCCGCCCGGGCCACCCACCACGAGCGGTGCACGCGCATCCCCTCGTGAGCCATGCCGGCTATCACCCGCTCGAACGGCCCGGCGACCAGGCGCGAGCCGTTCGGGGTGTGGACCCGCACATAGTGGTCCTCCATCCGCAGGCACAGCACCTCGCCCGAGGCCGGCATGGCCGTGGCTTGCGGCTCGGCCTGGACCGGATGGGGGTCGCGCGTCCGGGCCTTCATCGCGCGGCGGACGATGACGAAGGTCAGGACCGGTCCCGACAGGAAGACGCACTGGCCGTACCACTCCAGCGGCGCGATCCTGTCGCGCAGGAACGGCCACAGCGTCGTGGCCAGCCAGCTGATGAACAGCGCCAGCGGCACGCAGCCGACCAGCAGCGCGACGACGATCACCGGCCAGACCGGGAGCCTCAGACGTTCCGCCCCGGCCACCGCCAGGCGCTGCAGCACGCCGAAAATCAGGGTTCCCACGCAGAAACAGACGACGAAGTGGAAGATGCGCGGCCAGACCGCTCCATTCAGATAGCTGCCGTACGGACCGATCACGCCGACGAACACGCCGATCGTCGCGGCGACGGCGAAGTCGATCGCCCATTCGCGGGCGGTTCCCAGCAGAGGTTCGGCCCTGGCGGCCGTGGGGTCGGTCATACCGTTGCTATAACGTCGGTTCGCCGGTTCGCGAACCCGTTCGCCCATTCGCGAAGCGGCGGTGGCGGGCCGTCGGGGCCGGCGGCATCACCCTGGACATCTTCCATCCCCGAGGACGTCCATGTCGCTTCGTTCCCTGCTTCTCGCCCCGCTCGCCGTCTTGAGCGTGGGGCTGGCCTCGCCGGCCCTGGCCGCCAGCGCCGGCTTCACCGTGGTCCAGGCCGCCGATCCGCAAGGGGGCGCGCCGATCACCGTCGGCATCTGGTATCCCGCCGACGCCCCCGCCAAGCTGATGGACCTGGGCATCGGCCAGCAGACCGTGGCGGCCGGCGCGCCCCTGGTCGGCGACCACCTGCCGCTGATCGTCATGTCGCACGGCAACGGCGGCTTCTTCGGCGGCCATGCCGACACCGCCCAGGCCCTGGCCGAAGCCGGCTTCGTGGTCGCCGCCCTGACCCACACCGGCGACAACTACGCCGACCAGAGCCGCGCCACCGACATGGCCAACCGGCCGCGCCAGCTGTCGGTGCTGATCGAGTACATGCTGAAGGCCTCGCCGATGCAGGCGGCGCTCGATCCGGAGCGGGTCGGGGCGTTTGGCTTCTCCTCGGGCGGCTTCACCGTGCTGGCGGCGGCCGGCGGCGAGCCGGAGCTGACGACCCTGGCCCCGCATTGCAAGGCCCATCCCGACTTCTTCGACTGCAAGCTGACCGCTTCACACCCACCGCCGGCCGACGCGCTGAAGGCGGTCTGGACCCACGACGCGCGGATCAAGGCCGTGGTCTCCGCCGCCCCGGCCATGGGCTACAGCCTCACCAAGACCGGCCTGTCGAAGGTGACGGTCCCGCTGCAGCTGTGGCGGGCCGAGAACGACCAGATCCTGCCCGACCCGTTCTACGCCTCGGCCGTGCGCGCCAACCTGCCCAAGCCGCCGGAATGGCATGTCGTCCCCGGGGCCGGGCACTTCGACTTCCTGACGCCCTGCAACGACCAGGGCCGCGCCACCGCCGCGTTCATCTGCACCAGCGCGCCGGGCTTCGACCGGGCGGCCTTCCACAAGGATTTCGACGCCAAGGTGGTGGGGTTCTTCAAGGCCAATCTGGCCAAGCCCTAGCCCCCAAGCTCCGGTCGTCCCGGCCAAGGCCGGGATGACCGGAAAGAGGGGTGGTCATAAGGACGCAGCCCCCTGGCTTAACCGCAATCCTCAAGAGCGAATTAACCATGTCGGTCTACTTCACTCCCCATTAACGCCCGGGGCCCAAAGCTTGGCCCTGAGCCGTCGGGAGTTGTGCTTGCGTAGCCTGATCGCCGCCGTCGAACGTATCGATCCGCTGACCGTCTTCGGTCGCGTCGCCGCCGTGAACGGCCTCCTGATCGAGGCGCGCGGCGGACTGACCCGTCTTGCCGTCGGCGCGCGGGTCGAGATCGAGCGCCTGGGCCTGCCGGTCCTGCCCGCCGAGGTGGTCGGCTTCCGCGAAACCCGCGCCCTTCTGATGCCGTTCGGCCCCGTCGAGGGCGTGGCCCCCGGCGCCGTCATCAAGATCATGCCCGAGGGCGCCGTGGTCCGTCCGACCAAGGCCTGGCTGGGCCGCATCATCAACGCCTTCGGCGAGCCGATCGACGGCCTGGGCCCGCTGCCCCAGGGCGAGGTCCCCTACCCCCTGAAGACCCCGCCCCCGCCCGCCCACGCCCGAGGCCGGGTCGGCGAGCGCATCGACCTGGGCGTGCGGTCGATGAACGTCTTCACCACCACCTGCCGCGGCCAGCGCCTGGGCATCTTCGCCGGCTCGGGCGTGGGCAAGTCGGTGCTGCTGTCGATGCTGGCCAAGGAGGCCACCTGCGACGCCGTCGTGGTGGGCCTGATCGGCGAACGGGGCCGCGAGGTCCGCGAGTTCATCGAGGAGACCCTGGGCGAGGACGGCCTCAAGCGCGCCATCGTCGTGGTCGCCACCTCGGACGAGCCGGCCCTGACCCGCCGCCAGGCCGCCTACATGACCCTGGCGATCAGCGAGTTCCTGCGCGACCAGGACCTGGAAGTCCTCTGCCTGATGGACTCGGTCACCCGCTTCGCCATGGCCCAGCGCGAGATCGGCCTGGCCGCCGGCGAGCCGCCGACCACCAAGGGCTACACCCCCACCGTCTTCACCGAGCTGCCCAAGCTGCTGGAGCGCGCCGGTCCCGGTCCGATCCGTCCCGACGGCACCACGGCCGCCCCGATCACCGCGCTGTTCACGGTGCTGGTCGACGGCGACGACCACAACGAGCCGATCGCCGACGCCGCCCGAGGCATCCTGGACGGCCACATCGTCATGGAACGGTCGATCGCCGAGCGCGGCCGCTTCCCCGCGATCAACGTCCTGAAGTCCATCAGCCGGACCATGCCCGGCTGCCAGACGCTGGAAGAGCGCGAGGTCGTGAAGATGGCCCGCCAGACCCTGGCCGCCTATTCGAACATGGAGGAGCTGATCCGCATCGGCGCCTACCGCGCCGGGGCCGATCCGCTGATCGACCGCGCCATCCGCCTGAACCCCGCCGTCGAGGCCTTCCTCAGCCAGAGCCCCGACGAGGCCACCAGCCTCGACGACAGCTTCGGCTACCTCGCCCACATCCTGCAGAGTGAAGCCGCGTAATGACCAAGTGGGCCGACTCCCTGATCCGCATCTCGAACCACGAGGTCGAGACCCTGCAGAAGCGCCTGGCCGAGATCGTCGAGCGCCGCCAGACCGCCGAGATGAAGGTCGCCACCCTGGACGCCCAGTCCGAGCTGGAGGCGATGCAGGCCCAGGGCGACGTCGAGGCCGGCTGGTACATGATCGGCTTCCGCCAGGGTTCGAAGATCCGCCGCGACCAGGCCCTGCTGGAGATCGACCAGATCCTGATCGAGGAAGCCGGCGCCCGCGACGCCCTGTCGATGGCCTTCGAGAACCTCAAGAAATACGAGCACGTCGCCGAGGCCGCCAAGGTGGCCAAGATCAAGCTGGCGGGCAAGCTGGAGACGGCGGCCCTGGACGAGCTGGGCCTGCGCCGGGTGGCGGTCGGTGGGCGGTAAGGGTCTCGACCGCCGCGCGGTCCTGGCCAGCGCCCTGGCCCTGACCGCCTGCGGCTCCAAGGACGCCCAGAGCCAGTCCGCCCCCGCCGACCTGCCGCCGCTGAAGAGCCTGGCGCCGTTCCGGATCGGGGCCTGCGTCCAGGCGCTGCACCTGGACGATCCGGCCCTGGCCGCCCTGCTGGCCCGCGAGGTCAGCCAGCTGACCCCCGAGTGGGAAATGAAGATGGAGTACATCGTCCAGCCGGACGGCTCCTTCCGCTTCGACGCCCCCGACCGCATCGCCGCCTTCGCCCGCGCCCACGGCATGGGCCTGCTGGGCCACACCCTGATCTGGTACGCCCAGGCCCCGGAGGCCTTCGAGCGGCTGGACGAGAGCCGCATCGGCTTCGCCGACGCCTACCGCAACTACATCCTGGCGGTGGCCGGCCGCTATGCCGGCCAGGTGGTCGGCTGGGACGTCGTCAACGAGGCGGTGGCCGAGGACGGCAACGGCTGGCGTGACAGCCTGTGGTCCCGCCGCCTGGGCGACTTCGAGCACATCGCCCTGGCCTATCGCACGGCGCGCGAGGCCGACCCGCACGCGGCCCTGCTGCTGAACGACTACAATCTCGAATATTATCCCAGGAAGCGCGCCACGTTCCTGAAGCTGGCCGAGCGCCTGCTGGCCTCGGGCGCGCCGCTGACGGGCCTGGGAACCCAGATGCACGTGGCGGCCGACATCGCTCCGGGCCAGATCACCACGATGATCCGCGACCTGGCGAGCCTGGGCCTGCCGATCCACGTCTCCGAGCTGGACGTCTCGCTGGTCCGGTCGGAAAACAAGCTGCTGTCGCGTGGCGAACTGCAGCGCCGCCAGGCGGCCGTCTACGCCGAGACCGCCGAGGCCTTCATGGCCCTGCCCGAACGCCAGCGTTTCGCCTTCACCCTGTGGGGCCTGCGCGACAAGGACTCGTGGCTGAAGAAGGAGAACGCCGCCGACGCCCCGGCGCCGTTCGACGACGCCGGACGGCCCAAGGCCGGCGCGGCGGCCCTGGCGGGGGCGTTCAGGGCCTAGCTGGCGGCCTCGTCCGACCCGTTGTCGTTGATGTCCAGGCTCAGCGTCTTGGCCAGGGCCAGGATCTGCAGGCGTTGGGACAGGGGCAGTTGCGGCACCAGCGAGGCCAGCTCCACGCCTTCCTCGGTGGCCATGAAGCGGCGCACGGCCATGGTGCGCTTGTCGCCGTCGACCACGCTGTCCAGCGGCGGCATGCCTTCGAAGAACCAGGCCACCGAGGTCTGCAGCGTCACCGCCATGCCGTAGAGTTTGGACGCGCTGACGCGATTGGCCCCGCGCTCGTACTTCTGCAGTTGCTGGAAGGTGATGCCCACGCTGTCGGCCAGTTGGGTCTGGCTCAGGCCCATGGATTTGCGGCGCATCCGGATGCGGGCGCCCACATGGATGTCGACGAGGTGAGGTTCTTGATCGGCGGTCAACATGCGTCTCCGACTGGAGACTTGAGACGCCTCCTTGCCGCTTAGACGCCGGGAACGACCCCTGCCCTCAAGCTCGACGGTGAATTTTCGTAAACCGCGTTATTCGGTCGCAGGGTACGGAGGACTTAGTCGGCCGTTTTCTGGGCCGGGGGACGGGTGACGGCGGCCACGGCGTGGTCGGCGTCGCTGGCCTGGCGCAGAGCCCGCAGGTCCTCGCTGATCCGGAAGATGGCGACATAGAATTCGCAGAAGGCGCGCCACAGCAGCACCATGGCGGCGGCCACCAGCAGGCCCGCGACCAGCACGGGGAAGGCCAGCAGCAGCGATTGCAGGCCGGGCTCCTTCAGGGCCAGGCCGACGGCGGCGCCGACCACCGAGAACGCGAACAGGGCCACGACGCCGAGGCCGGCCCAGTAGATCAGGTGAATCACCGGCCCCGTGACGAGACGATCGAACGTCAGCAGGTCCCAGAACAGACCGCTCGAGCTACGCGCCTTGGAATTTCTGGCCGGAGCCATCCGACACCCCTCATGTCAGCGGGAGCTCCGCCGGGTACTGGCCCATCGCTAGCAGTGCGAAGCCCGCTCGGCAATGCCGAGCGGGCTCGCGGATCATCAGACGACGATCGTTGGCTGGGTCGACGGTTACTGGGGCTTGGCGCCGGCCAGAGTGGCGTCGATCTGAGCCTTGGTGGCCGTGGTCTGCAGGCCGCCAGCGGTGGCGGCGCTGAAGCTGGCCTTGGGCAGGGCGAACTTCTTCTCGCCGCTGGTCACGACCACGTTGGTCGAGCCGTCGGCGCCGGTGGTGGTGCCGGCGATCGTGCCGACCACCGCGCCCGAGGGGTCCTTCACCTCGGAGCCGACCTTCAGGTCCAGGGCCACGTTGGCCGAGGACGGGGTGCCGGCGGCGTCGGCGTCAGCGGCCGTCGAGGTGGTGCTGGTCGTGCTGCTGGTGGTCGACTGGGTCGGCGCGCCCGGCAGGGCGCTGGTCGGCGCGGCCGAGGTGGCCGGAGCCGTGGTGGCCGCAGGCGCGGCCGGGGTGGTCGACTGGGCCGGAGCCGTCGTCGTGGTGGTCGTGGAAGAGGTAGTGGCCGGCGGCGTCTGAGCCGGGGCGGTCGATTGGGCGAAAGCGGCCCCAGCCAGCGAAACGGTCGCGGCGGCGGCGAGCATGGCGATCTTGGTTTTCATCATTACGCTCCGTCGTGAAGGCCCCCGCCTTGCAAACCGAACGCGACCTATCGGCAACGGTTCCGAAATAGTCAGTAACAACCCGTGACCATTTCGGGGCATTTCCAGGCTTTTTCTAGGCCGAAGGCCCGAGATCCGGACGCTGGGAGCGTCCTAGACCATCCCCACCGTGCGCAGGCGCGCACGCGGGTGGATTTCGTTCTGGCTCATCACCACGGTCTGGCCGCGGAAGCGCTCGATGATCGAACGGACGTAGGGACGCACGCCCGGGCTGGTCAGCAGCACGGCGCTGTCGCCCGCCATGGCGGCGCGGTCGAAGGCGTCTCGCACGCCGCGGATGAAGTCCTGCAGGCGCGACGGGGCCAGGGCCAACTGCTTGTCCTCGCCCGGACCGACCAGGGCCTCGGCGAAGGCCTGCTCCCACTCGGCCGACAGGGTGATGATCGGCAGGGAGCCGTCCTCGCCGCGGTTGGCCCAGCACAGCTGGCGGCCCAGGCGGGCGCGGACCTGTTCTGTCAGCTGCACCACCGAGGCGGTGTGCGGCGCGGCCTCGCCCATGCCTTCCAGGATCTGCGGCAGGTCGCGGATCGACACGCGCTCCTTGAGCAGGGCCTGCAGCACGCGCTGGATGGTGGCGGCGGTGACCACCGAGGGGATCAGGTCGTCGACCAGCTTCTTCTGGCCCTCGGGCAGGTCCTTCAGCAGCTTCTGCACCTCGGCGTAGGAGAGCAGGTCGGCCATGTTCTCCTTGAGGATCTCGGTCAGGTGCGTGGTCAGCACGGTGGCCGGATCGACGATGGTGTAGCCGCGGAAGGTGGCTTCCTCGCGCATGGCTTCCTCGACCCAGGTCGCGGGCAGGCCGAAGGCCGGTTCGCGCACGTGCTCGCCGGGCAGCTCGACCTGGCCGCCGCGCGGGTCCATGGCCATCAGGCAGCCCAGGCGGACCTCGCCGGCCCCGGCTTCCATCTCCTTGATGCGGATCGCGTAGCCCTGGTTGGCCAGGCGCATGTTGTCCAGGATGCGGACCGGCGGCATGACGAAGCCAAACTCGGTGGCCAGGGTCTTGCGCAGGGCGCGAATCTGGTCGGTCAGCTTGCGGCCGTCCAGGTCGTTGATCAGGGTCAGCAGGCCGTAGCCCAGCTCGATCTTGACGTCGTCGATGGCCAGGGAGGCGCTGATCGGCTCCTCCTCGGGCTCGGCCGAGGCTTCGGCCAGGGCGGCCAGGGCGGCGGCGTCCAGGGGCTGCGGCTCCTTGGCCTTCACGGCGCGGCGATAGGCCAGGTAGCCCGAACCCACGGCCAGCGCGGCGAAGGGCAGGATCGGCATGCCGGGGATCAGGGCGATCACGCCCGACGAGGCCGAGACCATGCCCAGGGCGACCGGGTTCATGGCCAGCTGGGTGGTCAGGGCCTTGTTGGCGCTGCCCTCGACGCCGGCCTTGGACACGACCATGCCGGCGGCGATCGAGATGATCAGGGCCGGGATCTGGCTGACCAGGCCGTCGCCGATGGTCATGATGGTGTAGGAGGCCGAGGCCTCGCCGATCGGCATCTTGTGCTGGACGACGCCGATCAGGATGCCGCCGATGATGTTGATCGCGGTGATGATCAGGCCGGCGACGGCGTCGCCCTTCACGAACTTGCTGGCGCCGTCCATGGCCCCGAAGAAGGTCGATTCCTGCTCCAGGTCCTTGCGGCGCTGCTTGGCGGTGTCCTGGTCGATCAGGCCGGTCGACAGGTCGGCGTCGATGGCCATCTGCTTGCCGGGCATGGCGTCCAGGGTGAAGCGGGCCGCGACTTCCGCGATCCGGCCCGAACCCTTGGTGACGACCATGAAGTTCACCACCACCAGGATGATGAAGACGATCACCCCGATGACGAAGTTGCCCTGCATCATCAGGTTGCCGAACGCCTGGATGACGGCGCCGGCCCCGTGCGAGCCCTCCTGGCCGTGGCCGAGGATCAGGCGCGTCGAGGCCACGTTCAGGCCCAGGCGATAGAGGGTCGCGACCAGCAGGACGGTCGGGAACGAGGTGAATTCCAGCGGCTTCTTGATCAGGATCGCCGTCATCAGGATCAGCACGGCGCCGGTCAGCGAGATCGCCAGCAGCAGGTCCAGCAGGATCGCCGGAACCGGGATGATCAGCAGGACGATGATGCCCACGACGCCCAGGGCCAGGCCCATTTCGCCGCGCAGGATCCCTTCCCACAGCGACTTGGCGCTGGGGACCGAGGAGGCGGTCTTGGGGACGGCGGCGTCAGCCATTCAGAGTGTTCGATCCGTTAGCTTGGCCAGTAACTGCGCTGAATCCGCCTTGAAGCGATTTGCGCGAACCCGCCAGGGTCTTAACCGAAATTAGCCATGTCCGGCGCCGGACCGATGGTCGCGGGCGCCGGGACCTGGACAGGCGATCAGGCGGCGGCCACGCCGCCCTGGGGCGGCGGCACCGAGACGCCGGCGTCGGAATATTCCTTCAGCTTGTTGCGCAGGGTGCGGATCGAGATGCCCAGGATGTTGGCCGCGTGCGTGCGGTTGCCCAGGCAGTGCTCCAGGGTGTCGATGATCAGGGTCTGCTCGACCTCGGCCACCGTCGAGCCGACGAAGGTGCGCGAGACGGCGTCGGCCGCCATCTGGGCGCCGCGGGCGACCTGGGTGTCCGGAGCCGGGGCCAGGGGCTGGCCGTCCGGCAGGCGGATGGCGAACTCCTCGATCTCGGCGCCCGGCGACAGCAGCACCGCGCGGTGCATGGCGTTTTCCAGCTCGCGGACGTTGCCCGGCCAGCGGTGGGCGATCAGCCGGCGCTTGGCCTCGGCCGAGATCGGCTTTTCGGCGACGCCGTTGGCGGCCGAGTACTTCTTCACGAAGTGCTCGCACAGGGTCAGCACATCGCCCGGACGCTCGCGCAGCGGCGGCAGGCGCAGGTTCACGACGTTCAGGCGGTAGAGTAGGTCCTCGCGGAACGTGCCGTCCTTCACCGCCGCGGCCAGGTCGCGGTTGGACGTGGCCAGGATGCGGATGTCGACCTTGACCGGCTTGGAGCCGCCCACGCGGTCGATCTCGCGCTCCTGGATGGCGCGCAGCAGCTTGGCCTGCAGGCGGGTGTCCATCTCGCTGATTTCGTCCAGCAGCAGGGTGCCGCCGTTGGCTTCCTCGAACTTGCCGACCCGGCGGGCCACGGCGCCGGTGAAGGCGCCCTTCTCGTGGCCGAACAGCTCGCTTTCCAGCAGGTTCTCGGGAATGGCGGCGCAGTTGACGCTGATGAACGGCGCCTTGGCCCGACGCGATTTGGTGTGGACGTAACGGGCCATCACCTCCTTGCCCGAACCGCTTTCGCCGGTGATCAGGATCGAGGCTTCCGACGGGGCGACCTGGTCGGCCAGGCGGATGACGCCCTCCATGGCCGGGTCGCGGACGATCATCGGACGATTGTCGTCGGTGACGGCGGCCAGGACCGCGGCGATCAGCTCGGCGTCCGGCGGCAGCGGGATGAATTCCTTGGCCCCGGCCTTGATCGCCGCGGCGGCCCGCATCGGATCGGCGTCGACGCCGCAGGCCACCACCGGCACCCGGATCCGCTCGGACTCGTTGGCGGCGATCAGGCCCGCGATGTCGAGCGTGTACTCGACCATCATCAGGTCCGCGCCCTGCCCGGCCCGCAGCGCGTGGGTCGCGGCTTCGCAGGTCTCGACGTGCGAGACCTTGGCCCCGGTGTTCATCGCCATTTTCACGGCGACCGAGAGCTGTCCGTTCAGTTTTCCGACGACCAGGAGGCGCATCGTTCTATCTCCGTTGGGGTGTTTTTACCCCGGCAGTTCAACTGGTTAAGCTTCACTCGACGTCGCTGGGGATCACCCGGCGGCGTCGCCGTCCTTGATGATTTCCGTCATGGTCACGCCCAGGCGCTCGTCGACGACGACGACCTCGCCGCGCGCCACCAGGCGGTTGTTCACATAGATGTCGATCGCCTCGCCGACCTTGCGGTCCAGCTCGAGGATCGATCCGGCCGACAGCTGCAGCAGCTGCGCCACCGACATGTGGGCCCGGCCCAGCACGGCGGAGATGTTGACCGGCACGTCGAAGACCGGCGCCAGGTCCGAGGCGATCTTGTCGCTGAGTTCGACCGGCATCTCGGAGGCCAGCATCGAGCCGCCGAATTCGTCGAGGGTGAGGTTGTCTTCGGACATGACGGTCAGCTCTCGCTAGGCAGAAGGGGTTCGGCGTGGAGTCCCTCGGCCGCGATGGCGGCTTCGAGGGCTTGGGTGACGCGGGCGGCCGCGTCGTCAGGATTGAAGGCCGCGCGCCCGTCGCCCCAGTCGAGGAGGAAGGCGGCGGCCGGCATGGCGTCGGCCCGGGCGACGATCTGGCCCGGGAAGCCGATGGCCTGGGCCGTCTGCTCCAGGGCGGCCTGGGTGCGCTCGACCAGATGGGCGGCGACGCGGACGGTCAGTTTCGGGCTGGCCTCGACCTCGCGGGCCAGGGCGACCAGGGCCGCCTCGGCCGGAGCCTGGGGGAACTGGTCCAGGGCGGCGTCGGCGATCGCCCGGCCGCAGGCCAGGGCCAGCATCGCCGAGCCCTCGCGGTGCTCGTGGGCGACGGCGGTCAGGGTCGAGAAGGCGCTGTGGATCGCCTGGCCGATGGTGTTCAGGGCCATGACGGCCTCGTGTTCGGCCTGGGCGACGGCCGATTGCTCGCCGGCCGCGAAGGCTTCGGCCTTGGCCTCTTCCAGCTCTTCCAGCGTGAAGTTCTTCTTCACCCGCGCCGGCGCGGTCATGCCGCCGTGGTCGTCGAACACGGTGTCGAAGGTGAAGCGCTTGGGGGTCATGTCGGTCATTCAGCCATCCCCCTAGTAGATCAGTTCGTCTTCGGCGCCGGCGCCGGCCAGCATGATCTCGCCCTTGGCGGCCAGGTCCTTGGCCACCTGCACCATGGCGACCTGGGCTTGGTCGACGTCTTTCAGACGGACCGGACCCATGCTCTCCATGTCCTCGCGCATGATCTTGCTGGCGCGCTCGGACATGTTCGAGAAGAACATCTCGCGCAGCTTGTCCGAGGCGCCCTTCAGGGCCAGGGCCAGCTGTTCCTTGCCAGTGGCGCGCAGCAGGGTCTGGACGCCGCCCGGATCCAGCTTGGAGAGGTCCTCGAACACGAACATCAGGGCGCGGATGCGCTCGGCGGCTTCGCGGTTGCGCTCTTCCAGCGCGGCGATGAAGCGGGCTTCGGTCTGGCGGTCGAAGTTGTTGAAGATCTCGGCCATCATCTCGTGGCTGTCGCGCTTGGACGTGCGCGCCAGGTTCGACATGAATTCGGTGCGCAGGGTCTGCTCGATCTTGTCGAGAATCTCGCGCTGCACCGGCTCCATCCGCAGCATGCGGGTGACGCATTCCAGGGCGAAGTCTTCCGGCAGCGAGGCCAGCACGCGCGCGGCGTGGTCGGACTTCACCTTGGACAGCACCACGGCGACGGTCTGCGGGTATTCGTTCTTCAGATAGTTGGCGAGCACCGCCTCGTTCACGTTGCCCAGCTTGTCCCACATGGTCCGACCCGCGGGACCGCGGATCTCTTCCATGAGCTGATCGACCTTCTCCTGCGGCATGAAGGCCGACAGCAGGCGCTGGGTCTGCTCATAGGAGCCCATGATCGCGCCGGTCGAGCTCATGCCCGAGACGAACTCGACCAGCAGCTCTTCCACGACCGAGGCCGAGACCGTGCCCAGGCCGGCCATGGCCTGGGAGACTTCCTTGATCTCTTCGTCGTCCAGGGCTTGCCAGATCGCCGTGTGGTCCTCGCCCAGAGCGAGCAGCACGATGGCGGCCTTTTCCGGCCCGGCCAGTTTCTTGACGTCGTTGACGGAGGTCTTCATCGCCTACTCCGACTCGTGAAGCCAGGAGCGGAGGATCGCGACGGATTCTTCCGGATGCTTTTCGACGAACTCGGAGACCCGCTTGATCGACGAGGCCTTCACCTGGCCTTCGATCTTGGCGATGTCGATGCGCTGGTCCATGTCGCCCGGACCGGCGATGGCGATGGACTCGCCCGATTGGTCGACCACCACTTCCTGGGTGGAGCCGTCCGACAGGGTGACCAGGCGGGTGATCTGCGGGGTGTTCAGCGCCAGGCCCAGCGGGGTCGGCGGCGGGCTCATCAGGCTCTTGAGGAACGGACGCACCGCGAACAGCAGGATCAGCAGGGCCACGACGGCCAGCACGCCCAGCTCGGCGAAGCGCATCAGGTCGTTCTTGTCCATGCCGTCCAGCAGGCCGGCCTTGCCCAGACCCTGGTCCTCGGGCTGCGGGAAGCGGACGTTGACCACCGAGACCTGGTCGCCGCGGGTCTGGTCGAAGCCGACCGCGGTCTTCACCATCTGCTCGAGCTGCGCCATCTCCTCGGCGGTGCGCGGGGTGTAGGCGCCCGGCTTGCCGTCCTTGCCCGGAGGGGCGGTGATGCCGTCGATGGCCACCGAGACGTCCTGGCGGATCACCGAACCCGGCTCCTGGACGGTGGTCTTGGTGCTTTCTGAGATCTCGTAGTTGGTGACGCTCTCGTTGCTGTCCTGCTTGGAGCCCACCGGCTGGAAGCCGTTCGGGGTCTGGCCGGGGATGTTCTGGGTCGAGGTGACGCCGCCGGTGTCGTCGTTCTTGGTCTCGCTGGCGTTGTTGGCGTTGGTGCTTTCCGAGCGGATGACCTGGCCGTCCGGATCGAACTTGCGCTCCTGGACAGTGACGCGGTTCAGGTCGAGCTTGGCGTTGACGGTGACGCGCGCCTTGCCCGGGCCGAGCACGCCGTCGAGCATTTCCTTGACTGTCTTGGCGACGCGGGCCTCGGCCTCGCTCTTGGCGTCCTGGGCCAGCTTGCCGGCCAGGCTGCCGTCGTTGCCGGCCGACAGGGTCTTGCCGTGCTGGTCGATGACGTTAACGGCGTCGGGCTTCATGCCGGCGACCGAACCGGCCACCAGGTTCTGGACGGCGCGGACCATGTCGGCCGAAGGCTCGCGGCCCGTGCTGATGGTGACGGCGGCGGTCGGCTTCTCGGCGTCTTCCTCGAACAGCTGGCGCTTGGGCAGCACCAGGTGGACGCGGGCGCCCTTGACGCCGTCCCAGCCCTGGATGGTGCGCTCCAGCTCGCCCTGCAGGGCGCGCTGGCGGTTCAGTTGCTGGACGAAATCGGTCTGGCCCAGCGCGCTGGAAGTGTCGAAAATCTCGTAGCCGACCGACCCGGAGGTCACCAGGCCCTTGGTGAAGATCAGCTGGCGGGCGGCGTTGACCTTGTCGCGGGCGACATAGATCGTCGCGCCGTCGCTCTTGGTCTCATACTTGATGTTGGCCGCGTCGAGCGCCTGGGTGGCGGCGGCGGATTCCTTGGGGTCGACGTTCGACAGCAGCAGCTCGTTGGGCTGCTTGCTCATCATCATCATGACGGCGGCGATCACGGCGATGCCGCCGACAACAACGCCGATCAGGGCGGCCAGACGGCCGACGCCAAACCTTTGAATCGCGCTGAGGAACTTATCCAAACTACGCCCTACCCCTGAACAGCGTTCCCGACAGAACGCCAGCCGCTGCATGCCGAAGCACGCCGTCGCTAGGCAGGATTTACCCAGTGCAAGGTAAACGGGTCGTTTACAAAAGGCCCCTCCAAGGGGGGACCAAGGGCGCCAAAAGGTCGCGGCCGCGCCCCGAGGGACGCGGCCGCTGATCTGTACAACTTGGACCGCTGAAGGGCCGAAACCCTTGCGCGGCTTACGCTTTCAGCCCCGCGAACTAGCGGTACTGCTGAAGCCGCGTGGTCCGAAGACCCGCCAGGCCGTGCCGGTCGATCGATTGCTGCCAGGCGAGGAACTCCTCGTTGGTCAACTTGTACCGATCGCACGCCTCGTCGAGCGAGAGGAGACCACCGCGGACGGCGGCCACCACTTCGGCCTTGCGCCGGATCACCCAACGTTGGGTTTCCGGAGGCGGCAAATCCGAGAGAGTTAGCGGCGCGCCGGTCGGACCGATCACGTACTTCTCACCCCGGCTGTTCGTGCGCTGCTGCTGCAACATGGCTTTACGCCTTTCCCACAACCATCACTGTTGGAGAGGAATATAGGCGCCGGGAAATAACAGGCGCTTAATTCCAATAGTAAAGAAAGACTGAAACACGAAGCCTTCCCCCTACTCCCGTGATGTATCAATGTGACACAGGGTAATTAAGGTCAGTTAAGACCTGTAATTACCGCTTAATGCTCAGAAGCTCTTCTAGCATCTGGTCAGCGGTGGTGATGATCTTCGACGAAGCCGAATAGGCTCTTTGTGTCGTGATCAACCCCGTGAACTCGGTCGACAAGTCGACCGTCGAAGCTTCCAGCGTGGACGGAGCAATCGAGCCCGCGCCGCCGCCGCCTGGAGTCTTCAAGCTATAGGTGCCGCTTTCGTTGGTGACGCGATATGCATTTCCGTTCACCCCCTTCAATCCGTTGGGGTTCGAGAACGTGGCGATCGCTACCTGTGCGATCCGGCGGGTCACGCCGTTGTCGAAGATCGCCGAAACATAACCTTCGTCGTCGACTTCGATGTTGGTCAGGTTGCCGAAGGCGGTGCCGTTGGTGTTCACCGACTGGACCACCGATTGGCTGTTGTACTGGGTCAGGCCGCCGGCGGCGCTGGCCAGGTCGATCTGGATGCCCTGGCTGTCGATGCCCAGGCCGTCGGCCCAGCGCGGCGGGGTCACCGCCGGCGGAGCCAGGTTGGCCACGGCCGGGTCCGACGCGCCGATGTTGATCGCCGTCGGGGTGACGCCGCCGAACAGGTTGCCGACCGAGCTCAGCTTGCCGTCGGTGGTGAAGGTCACCTTGCCCGAGCTGATCAGGCCGTTGGTGTTGTTGTCCAGGTCGCCCGGCTTGGCGCGCAGTTCGGCGAACCACTCGTTGGGGCCGGGGCCCTTCAGCAGCGACAGGGTGACGGTGCGCTGGCCGCCCTTGGAGTCCGAGACCGGGATCTGGATCTCGAAGTCCGGCTTGACGCCGGTGGTCGGGTCTTCGGCGTAGTCCGACATCGAGCGGGTCGTCGGGTCATAGGCGCCGCTGGCGACGGCGTCGGCCTTGGTGCCCATGCCCAGGGCGGCGACGGCGACGGTGTTGGCGCCGACGGTGATGTTGGCGACCGCGGTCGGCGCGGCCGGCGCGGGGTTGTTCTGCATGTAGTTGACCAGCGCCCCGGTGGTGGGGTTGTAGGTCGCCACGCCCGTCGAGAGCACGGTGGCGCCCTGCTTCACCTCGACCGCGTACTGGTTGCCGTTGCCGGTCGGGCTGTACGAGACTGTGTAGGTGCCGGTGCCGCCGCCGGAGTCGAGGACGCCGGTCTTGGTCGCCACGGCGTTGGCCGCGGCCGAGACAGGCTGTTCCGAGCGCAGGTTGGCGTTGACGCCGACGCGAGTGGTCTTCTCGGCGGTGCCGCCGACCGTGCCGACGTTGATCGACGACAGCTGGGTCAGGTCCGAGGGATCGGGCGTGATCGTGCCGGTCACCGGATCGGCCAGCCAGCCCTGCAGGTACAGGCCTGCGTCGTTGCGCAGGTAACCCAGGTTGTCGAGCTGGAACGAACCGGCGCGGGTGAACGAGCGGCTGTCGGTGGCGGTCAGGCCTTCCGGCTTCTCGGTGCCGACGAAGAAGCCCGAGCCGGCGATCGACAGGTCCAGGTTCGAGGTCGTGGCCTGGGTCAGGCCCTGCTGGCTGACGAACTGGTGGGTCTGGGCCCGCACGCCGCCGGCGCTGTAGGTGGCGTTCTTGCTCTGCGAGGTGACCAGCGTCGAGAAGTTGGCCGAGCTGCGCTTGTAGCCGACCGTGTTGACGTTGGCGATGTTGTCCGAAATCGCGGCCAGGGCCGACGAGTTGGAGATCAGGCCGGAAACCCCGGCGAGCATGGCGCTGTTGATGCTCATGACTGCGATCCTGCGATGAAGTTCAAAAACGAATGGGTTTGAGGGTTCAGCGCGGTTTGCGTTTGGGTCTCTGAAGAGACCGCGACGGCGTCATTCTGACGCCCGTTCATCGGGTGGCGGCGACCGCTAGGTGGTCGCCGCGGGCGCGTTGGTGACGCCGATCACGGAGTCGAGCGGCACTTTCGTGTCGCCGATCCAGACCATGTTGACGCCGCTTTCGTTGGTGACCTTGGTGACGACGCCGTCGATGCGTCCCTTGGCCGTGGTGGTGATCTTCGAGCCTTCCGCGTCCGTCGCGGTGACCTTGATGGTGTACTCGCCGCCTTCGGGCTGCTGGACGCCTTCGGGCGTGCTCTTGCCGTCCCACTTGAAGGTGTGGTCGCCGCCCGACATGTCGTCGGGCAGGACGGTGGCGATGGTCTTGCCGAACTTGTCGAGGACCTCGATCTTCACCCCGGTGGCCGAACGGCTCTGGGTGTAGCTCCAGGTGGCTTCCTTGTTCTTCAGCACCGACTTGTCGGTTTCGGCGGTGACCTGCTTGCCCATCAGGTTGACGCCTTCGCTGATGCCGCCGCCCGTGCTCATGCCGACCAGGGCCGCCAGCAGGTCGTTGGTGACCAGTTGCTGCTCGACGCCCGTCATCTGGGTGATCTGGCTGGTCATCTGGGTCGTGTCGGTGGGCGCCAGCGGATCCTGGTTCTTCAGCTGGGTGGTCAGCAGCTTGAGGAACGTCTGCTCGTTGTTGGCGAGCGAGTTCCGCGAGTTGTTGATCTTGTCGGTGGTGGCGTTACCGGTGCTGCTGGTGGCGGCGACCATGGCGGACTCTCCTAGATTCTGACGTCGACGCCGCTGCTGTCGGCGACGCGAAGGCCGGGCAGCAGGGCGGACGGAGACAGGGTGGGGATTTCCTCGCCCAGCGCCGATCGGAAGGCGCGGCCTTGGAAAGCCTGACGGCCGTTCTCGCCGTCCTGGAAGTTGTTGAAGAAGGCGTTCTGGTTCTGGCCGCCGTTCTGGTTCTGGCTCGAGCTGTCGAAGCTCAAGGCGCTGTCGGCGACGTTGAAGCCGGCGGCGGCCAAAGCCTGGCGCAGTTCGCCCGACTTGCCGCGCAGCTCGGCGGCGGCGGCCGGGTTGTCGAAGTTCAGGGCGGCGGTCAGCTTGCCGTCCTTGGCGATCTCGATGCGCACGTCGACGCGGCCTAGGCCTTCCGGCTGCAGCACCACGTCGAAGCGGCTGGTCTTGCCGACCACCGCCTTGCTGGCGATCTCGGTCGTCAGGTGGCTGACCGTCTCGGGGCCGGCCTTGGGCAGCTGGGCGGCGACGATCGGGGCCGGCGCGGCGGCGGTGCCGGGCGCGACGAAGGTCGGGGCGGTCGCGGCGGCGTCGGTCGAGGCAACGACCGGCGCGGCGTCCTTCAGGGCCGAGCCCTGGGCGTTGGATTGGTCCTTGGCGCCGCTTTCGGCTCCGCCTTCGCCGGTCGTCGCGGCATGAGCCGTGGCGGCGACCTGGCCGTGGGCGGGCTCGGCGGCGGCGTCTGCCACGGCGGCCGCGACGGCGGTCGCGGTGGTCGAGGCGGCGGCCTTCTGTTCGACGGGCTTGGCGATCTTGCCGGTCACCGAGACGACTTCCGGCGCGGCGGCCTGGGCGGCGACAGCGGCCTGAGCGGCGGCGGGCTCGGCGGCTTCGGTCGTCGGCGC